>QBXG01000006.1:0-46383 GCA_003283445.1 Prochlorococcus sp. AG-321-D23
CATCAAGTCTTTTTGACGTCCAAGTTAAAAGGATCCATCAATATAAAAGACAACATTTAAACGCTCTGCAAATTATTGCTCAGTATTTAAGAATCAAAAATGGTACAAGTAATTATAAAGCTCCGAGAACAGTTATTTTTGGAGGAAAGGCTGCTCCAGGTTACTTTATGGCCAAATTAATTATCAGATTTATTAATGGCATAGCTGATGTAGTTAATTCAGATCCTGATATGGAAGGACTTTTAAGAGTAGTTTTCTTACCTGATTATAATGTCAAACTTGGGGAAATAGTTTATCCAGCAACAGACCTTTCTGAGCAAATTTCAACTGCTGGTAAAGAAGCATCAGGTACAGGAAATATGAAGTTTGCAATGAATGGAGCTTTAACTATAGGAACTCTCGACGGAGCAAATGTAGAGTTAAGAGATCTTGTTAAAAAAGAAAATTTCTTCCTTTTCGGAAAGACTGAAAGTGAAATAATGCATTTAAAAAATAATAGTTATTCTCCAAAGACTTTCATTGAGAAATGTCCTGAGTTAAAAGAAGTAATTCGTTTAATCGAAATTGGCCATTTTAGTAATGGAGATAAAGAATTATTCAGACCTTTATTAAATAGTTTGACTGGAAATGATCCATTTTTCGTAATGGCTGATTTCGAAGACTATTTAAACAAACAAGATGAAGTTAGTAACTTCTGGAATAATAAAAAAGCGTGGAATAAAATGGCTCTATTAAATACTGCAAGATCAGGATATTTTTCTTCAGACAGATCTATAAGGGAATATTGCGAATCGATTTGGAAAGTTTCACCTATGCCAGTTGAAATTACATGTGATATTGAAGAAGCAACTACTTAAAGTTATTCTTATCAAGTAATTCTGGTGTTTGATGAAATATTTTATTCAATATTAATCTATCAATATTAAGTGGATCAGGAGCTAACTTTTTAGAATTTTTTTTTAAATTCTACTTACACATTGTTAGCAAATTTAATATCAAAAATCTTCTCCATTAAAGCTTCGATAGAGTATAAATAAGCATTTACATTTTCAAGTTCTTCTATTGCATCTGCAATTTCTATATAAGTAATATGTTTATTATTTTCAACAGATTTATTTTTAAATCTTTATCAGATAATTGATTATGTAATACTTCTGTAACTTTGCTGCAAAGACTTCTAAAAGATTGGATAGAAGCCTAGTTTAATTACTGTTATTTTTTGAAAGTAGGAAGTTCTCTAATAAAACGATCATGCTCTTTATAAAATTTCAAACAATATTACATTGACATAGTTCTTCTTTCAAAAGAATAAATAACGCTAATTCATATCGTTGCATTATTTAGGCACAATTGTAGGACCATCAAATAATTCGTCATTTTCATCGAGAGAGTCTGGACTATCAGGCAAAGGAATTTCAATACTAGTCACCAAATTAATAACATCTCTTAATCTCATTGAGTCTGCAAACCATCCCATTGCTTGTTCAGCATCTCCTCTCTTTTCGGCATCATTTGCTTGGTCTTCATGAGCTTCTGCTAATAAAGAAAGCCAGCAAAGGCATCTTGCTTGAACTATTGACAGATCTAGATCATTAGGTTGAGATTTAGAAATACGCTCATGCTCTTGCTGAATTAAGAGTTTTAAACGCATATCGTGCAGCTTAGCCATAAAAGCTTAATTACTAATTACACGCTAGCTAGAGAGTGGTAAATATGCACGCATACTACATATAGTTTATCAACTGAAACGGGACTGGAGGGAATCGAACCCACGACCTACGGTTTAGGAAACCGTCGCTCTATCCTACTGAGCTACAGCCCCAAGAGATGTTTTTTGGGTTAATAAGCATTATGCTAAATGAAAGCAGGAGAGGCAATCGCAAAAATGTTTTATTTTGTTTTGAAAATAAATCTTTTTTGAGGAAAGTCCGGGCTCCCATATGGTCAGGCTTGCTGGGTAATTCCCAGTACGGGTAACCGTGAGGATAGTGCCACAGAAACATACCGCCTAATACTTTATGTATGGTAAGGGTGCAAGGGTGCGGTAAGAGCGCACCAGCAACATTGAGAAGTGTTGGCTAGGTAAACCCCGGCTGGGTGCAAGGCTAAGTAGATTTATGACCATTAAACAATCTACTTTTAAGCGCCGCTTGAGGCTGTGAAGTAATTCCAGTCCTAGATAGATGATTGCCCATCTTATTATGATGAACAGAACCCGGCTTATGACCTGCTTTCTACTTTATGAAAACACTTTATTTATATGGATACCTTAATTGATGACGAAAGACTTGAACAAATTATTAATTTTTTAAATTCGCTTGAAATAAACTCAAAAAGATTTATCAAAATTATCAACCAAAAAGATAGATTAATACTTCATACTTTCAATGAAGCATTAACACATTCCTCCGCAAACAATATAGTTAATTATGAAAAATTAGAATTCTTTGGAGATGCTGTTCTCAGATTATCAGCATCAGATTTTATAGAGAGAACATATAAAAGTATGAGTGTAGGTACTAGATCAGAACTAAGATCTCAAATAGTAAGTGATGAATGGTTAACTGAATTAGGTAAAAAAATATTTATAGAAAAAGTAATAATAAAAGGACCAAAAGCAATGGGTGATGAGAATTCAAGAGATACCATAATTGCTGAAACTAGTGAAGCATTAATAGGCGCAATATATAAGTGTTTTAATTCAATAAATGAAGTCAATATATGGTTAGATAATTTTTGGAAAAAAGATGCCGAATTATATTTACAAGCACCACATAAATATAATGCCAAGTCGGCTTTACAAGAATGGTGTCAAAGCCAAGGATTTGATTTACCTATTTATAAAATATATGAAATATCAAAAAATCACGGAGACCCAAAAAGATTCTCTTGTGAAATATTCATTAATGGATCTAAAAAAGCTTTCAGCTTTGGGCATTCTCATAAAAAAGCCGAAAAAAATGCTGCAAGTATTCTGATACAAAAGATATTCCAGAGAAAGAAAAATTAATTATTCAAACAAGTTCTAAATTATTTAATTGAAATGTTACTAACTTATCCCAATTACCTCCCTCAAAAAGAACAGCTGCCGTTTTATTAGTTACTCTTTGTACAAATCCTTTATAACCTCTATAAATAGAATTAACGTCTTTCACAACTACGATAGAACCGGGTAGTATTGGTTTATTCGAAAATTCCATAGAAATAATTTACATATAAACTATGATAAATCATGATGAGTGGTTAATTGTTGGCTTAATAACATCTCCTCAAGGCATTAATGGAAAAATCAAGATTAAGTCTCTTAGTGATTTTGAAGAAAGATTTATAAAGCCTGGTAAAAGATGGTTACAAAAAGGCAACGAGACTCCTATAGAATTCGAGCTTACGCATGGTTTTAAAAAACCAGGTAAAGAATCATTCATAATTACATTTAAAGGGATAAATAATAGAACTCAAGCAGAAAACTTAAAGGGACAAAAAATCCTCGTGAAAGTTGATGCAATTCCAAAATTGAGTCATGGAGAATATCACTTAACCGAACTAATTAATTTAAATGTTAAAATTTTAGAAAATAACCAATTACACATAATTGGAAAAGTTATTAACTTATCTAACGAGAAAAATAATTTACTTGTAATTCAACTTTTGAAAAATAATAAAGAGGTTCTTATACCATTTGTTAAAGAAATAGTTCCAGTAGTAGATATTAAAAAAAATTTTATATTAATTACTCCACCTTCAGGTCTGTTAGAGTTGTAAAATTCCTTTTTTTTAAATATTTACTCTACTGTTACGCTTTTAGCTAGATTCCTTGGTTGATCAACATCAAGTCCTCTATGAGCAGCAATGTGATAACTCAATAATTGAAGAGGAACAATCGCAAGCAGAGGTGAAATCCATTCATTTGTTGAAGGTATGGTCATTAAATAATCAAATATTTCAGTCCCATTACATTGAGGGGCAACACCAATTAAATAAGCATCTCTAGCTTTCGCTTCTTGAGCATTACTAATTACCTTATCAAAGACTTGCCCTTGAGTAGCTATTGAAATTACAGGTACTTTTTTGTCTAGTAAAGCTATTGGCCCATGCTTCATTTCCCCAGCAGGATAACCTGCAGCATGAATATAACTAATTTCCTTCAACTTCAGAGCTCCCTCGAGAGCAATGGGATAATTTATTCCTCTTCCTAAAAAAATAACATCTTTAATATTAAAAAAATCATGTGCAAGTTTTTCAGAAGATTCATTATGTTTTTCTAAAAGTTCTTCAACTAATACAGGTAATTTTTTTAATTCTGAAACTAATTGATTAATATTTTCATTACTTTGACTTCCTTTAATTTGAGCAAATTTTATAGCTAATCCATAAAAAGAAAGAAGTTGCGCAAAGAAAGTTTTTGTAGCAGCAACACCAATTTCAATTCCAGCACTAATATTAATAATATTTGGTATTTGTCTACCAATTGAGCTTTCCACTCTGTTCGTAATAGCAATTAAATTTGGTTTAAAGTTTCTATCCCCTATTGAAGATCTCCTCTTAATTTCCATACTTATAGCAGCGATAGTATCGGCAGTTTCTCCTGACTGAGTCACTCCAATTGTTAAGGTATTAGGAAGTAATGGTGGTGGGGAGTATCTAAACTCACTCGCAAAAAAAACATTTGTTGGTATGCCTGAGAATTGTTCTAATAAAAATTTACCCACCATTGCAGAATGCTTACTCGTACCACAAGCAACAATATCTATTCTTTCAATAGAGTTTAAAAAATCTGTATCAAAGGAGTAATTAATTTGAAATTGATCAGTCTTTAAATCTTTAATTAAATATTTTTCTAGCCAATATTTAGCTATATCAGGCTGATCATAGATTTCCTTTAACATATAGTGTTTAAAATTTTTTTTATCACTTACTTGGTCTGCAGTTTGTAAAGAAATTGGATTTCGATATTGTCTCTCGTTATTAGAATCATAAATTTCTATTCCTAAAGGAGTTAAAAGAGCTATTTCCTCATCCTCCAAAGGTAAAATAATTTTTGTAAAATTTGCTATTGCTGGCGTATCACTTGCACAAATAAATTCTCCTTCCCCTAATCCAATTATTAAAGGTGCCTGCTTCCTAGCAACAACTAATGCCTCAGGAGCACCAGACCATAATACTGCTAATGCATATGATCCTTCTAAATCTGAGATTACGTTTCTTACTGCTACTAATAAAGTTGAACCGTTACTTTCAAGCTTTAATTGACTTAAAGCCAATAATTCTTTTTGTATTAAGTGTGGTATGACTTCTGTATCAGTATCAGAATTAAACACAATTCCTTCTTTTTGTAATTTAATTTTTAATTCCTGATAATTTTCAATAATCCCATTTTGGACAACTGCGACCTCTCCTGAACTATCAACATGGGGATGTGCATTTTTAACCTCTGGTTTTCCGTGAGTGGCCCAACGTGTATGACCTATTCCAACAGTTCCAGGAATTTCGATATTTTTTAAGTAATTTTTTAAATTTTTAAGTTTTCCTTCCGCTTTATTACAAGATACATTCTTTGTTTCAGAGTTAATTATGGCAATACCTGCCGAATCATACCCTCTGTATTCAAGTTTTTCTAATCCATTAATGAGTAATGGTAATGCTTCTTTATAACCGGTAACAGCAACAATTCCGCACATATAATTAAATTTTTTTCAATTATATTGAATAAAATTACTTATTTAATAAGACATGGACTCTCTTCCAACTGCACTATAAAAATTAATAAGCTAAGCCCATACTTCTCGATGTTTCATCACCTAAATAAACCCTGATACTTAAAAAATCTGTTGGGCATGCTGTTTCACACCTTTTACATCCTACGCAGTCCTCTGTCCTAGGAGATGAAGCTATTTGGCCGGCTTTGCAACCATCCCATGGAACCATTTCCAGAACATCTAGTGGGCATGCCCTTACACATTGAGTACATCCAATGCATGTGTCGTAAATTTTAACTGCGTGTGACATGTAAAAATTGTCTTTAAGAACCTCATAATATAATACTATTGTCTTACAAAGAAATTAAAAAAATTAAGATATGCTTCACTCTTGTTAACTCTAGGGCATAAAATCAAGTAGATAATTTAGTAAATTCCATAAACTATGTCACAAGAAGAAATCCTTCAAAAAGTTTGCTCTATTGTTTCTGAGCAACTAAGTGTTGAATCAGCCGAAGTAAAATCTGATTCAAACTTTCAAAATGATTTAGGTGCAGACTCCCTAGACACCGTAGAGCTAGTAATGGCACTTGAAGAAGCATTTGATATCGAGATACCTGATGAAGCAGCTGAAGGTATCGCAACAGTAGGAGATGCTGTTAAATTCATCGAAGAAAAAAAAGGTTAATTTAGGATGCCAAATTTCCATCGAGTAGTTATTACCGGTATAGGGGCAGTAACTCCAATTGGTAACAACATTGATGAATATTTACTCGGCCTACAAAAGGGGTCAAATGGAGTTTCAGATATTACTCTCTTTAATCCTGAACAACATCCATGCAAGTTTGCAGCAGAAGTTAAAAATCTTCAATCCGAAAATTTTATTGAACCTAAAGAATCTAAAAGATGGGATCGATTTTCACAATTTGGAGTAATAGCCGCAAAGCAAGCTTTCAATGATTCTGGACTTGAAATAACTGAAGCCAATGAATCAAGAATTGGAGTAATAATTGGCTCTGGGGTTGGAGGCTTACTTACAATGGAAAGTCAAGCTCAAATATTGAGTCATAAAGGGCCAAAAAGAGTAAGCCCATTTACAGTTCCAATGATGATCCCAAATATGGCGACAGGCCTTGCTGCTATTGCGTTAGGAGCAAAAGGTCCAAGCTCTGCTGTATCTACTGCCTGCGCTGCTGGATCAAATGCTATAGGTGACTCTTTTAGATTGTTACAGCTAGGGAAAGCAGATGCGATGATTTGCGGAGGAGCAGAAGCAAGTATAACTCCTCTTGGAGTAGCAGGTTTTGCAAGCGCTAAAGCACTCTCTTTTAGAAATAACAGTCCTCAAACTGCAAGTAGACCTTTTGATGCTGAGAGGGATGGATTTGTGATTGGAGAAGGATCTGGGATTCTTGTTCTAGAAACTCTTGAAAGTGCAAAAAAAAGAGGCGCAAAAATCTATGCTGAAATTATTGGTTATGGGTCAACTTGTGATGCTCATCACATTACTTCGCCTTCTCCAGGGGGAACTGGAGGGGCAGCAGCAATCAAGCTAGCCATTGATGATAGTTCAATTAACCCTGATCAGGTTGATTATATAAATGCTCATGGAACTAGCACTGCAGCAAATGACAAAAATGAAACTTCTGCAATTAAATCCATATTTAAAGACAGATCTTACCTCATTCCTGTAAGCTCTACTAAGTCGATGACTGGTCATCTCTTAGGGGGTTCAGGAGGTATAGAAGCTGTAGCTTGTATTCTTTCTTTGACACATAATTTTGTCCCTCCTACAATAAACTACGTCAATCCTGATCCAGATTGTGATCTTGATTATGTACCAAATAATGCTAGAGATGCTCAAATAAGAGTTGCTCTTTCTAATTCATTCGGCTTTGGTGGTCACAACGTTTGTCTAGCATTTAGCAAACTTGATTGATGAAAACCAAATCTTTATTCCAAAATCACCTTACTTAAAACAATGGTCGCTGCATCTGTTTCATTAGAATCACTATGTGTAAATAGTATAAGAATGCTGGCTGTAGATGCAGTAAATAAATCTAATAGCGGGCATCCTGGCTTACCTATGGGTTGCGCTCCTATGGGTTATGCATTATGGCACAATATTCTCAATCACAATCCCAATAATCCAAAGTGGTTTAATAGAGATCGCTTCGTATTATCAGCGGGACATGGGTGTATGTTGTTATATTCTCTTCTGCATCTGACTGGATATAAATCAGTTTCTATTGAAGATATTAAAGAATTTAGACAATGGGGATCTAAGACACCTGGGCATCCAGAAACATTTGAGACTGAGGGAGTTGAGGTAACGGCGGGGCCGTTAGGAGCAGGTATTTCTAACGCCGTTGGTTTAGCAATTGCAGAAGCACACTTAGCAGCTAAATTCAATAAAAAAGATTGCGAAATTGTTGACCATTATACCTATGTAATCATGGGAGACGGTTGTAATCAAGAAGGGATTGCATCTGAAGCATGTTCACTTGCGGGTCATCTTAAGCTTGGAAAATTAATAGCTCTATATGATGATAATCAAATAACAATTGATGGACGTACAGATGTTTCATTTACAGAAGATGTTTTAAAAAGATATGAAGCTTATGGATGGCATGTGCAACATGTTGAAGATGGCAATCATGATGTGAAAGGAATTACCAAAGCAATTGAAAATGCTAAATCTGTAAAAGACAAACCTTCTTTAATCAAAATTTCTACAATCATAGGTTACGGATCACCAAACAAGTCAGATACGGCAGGAATTCATGGGGCTGCAGTAGGAGAAGAAGAAGCTTCCTTAACAAGAGAGTTCTTAAATTGGGAATATCCTCCCTTTGAAATACCCGAGGATGTATATTCTCAATTTAGACAAGCTATTACTAAAGGTGAAGAATCTGAAAAAAAATGGAATTTAAAATTTCAAGAATATCAAAACACATATCCCACTGAAGGAGCAGAATTCAAAAGAATGATCCAAGGTGAATTACCAGAGAACTGGGATTCAGATCTGCCTTCATATACGACAGATGATAAGGGTCTCGCAACAAGAAAACATTCACAAATATGCCTAGGAGCTCTTGGGCCTAATCTTCCTGAATTAATTGGAGGATCTGCGGATTTAACTCACTCTAATTACACAGATATAAAAGGAGAAACAGGCTCATTTCAGGCACATTCTCCAGAAAAGAGATACTTACATTTTGGTGTGAGAGAGCATGCCATGGCAGCAATATTAAATGGAATTGCTTATCACGACAGTGGATTAATACCTTATGGAGGGACTTTTCTTGTTTTTGCAGACTATATGAGAGGTTCAATGAGACTTTCTGCTCTCAGTGAGCTGGGAGTTATTTATGTACTTACTCATGATTCAATTGGAGTAGGCGAAGATGGTCCAACACATCAACCTGTTGAAACGATCCCCTCGCTAAGAGCAATGCCAAATATGCTTGTATTTAGACCTGGAGATGGTAATGAAACAAGTGGTGCTTATAAGCTTGCTATTAAAAACAGAAAAAGACCTTCTGCTCTTTGCCTAAGTAGGCAAGCCATGCCAAATCAAGAGAATACCTCTATTGAAAAAGTTGCATTAGGTGGATATATAGTTTCCGATTGCGAGGGAACTCCTGATGTAATATTTATCGGTACTGGTAGTGAACTAAACCTCTGCATTGAAGCAAGTAAAGAAATCTCAAAATTAGGCAAACAGACTAGAGTTATATCCATGCCTTGCGTAGAACTATTTGAAGAGCAAGAAGCTTCTTATAAAGAAAGTGTCTTACCAAGTAGTATCAAAAAAAGAGTTGTAGTTGAAGCCGCCCATTCATTCGGATGGCACAAATACACTGGGCTTGATGGAATTTGTATTACCATGGACAGATTTGGCGCATCAGCTCCTGGTGGGAAATGTATGACTAGCTTTGGATTTACAGTTGAAAATGTTGTAAATAAAACTAAAGAAATTTTATGAACTTAAACTAAACTGCAGTATCGCATTTAGTCAGTTTATTATTCAATTCATCAAGAGTTTCATCAGAAATTTTGGAATTCATGGGGCAATGCTTAGGTCCACACATTGAGCAGAACTCAGCTTTTTTAAATATTTCTTCTGGCAAGGTTTCATCATGATACTTTTTAGCTCTTTCAGGATCTAAAGACAGTTCGAACTGTTTGTTCCAGTCAAAAGTATATCTTGCATGACTGAGCTCATCATCTCTGTCACGAGCACCTGCTCTATGCCTGGCTATGTCAGCTGCATGTGCAGCAATTTTATAAGCTATCAAACCCTCTCTAACATCTTCCGCATTTGGAAGCCCCAAATGCTCTTTAGGGGTGACGTAACATAACATCGCAGTTCCATACCATCCTGCCATGGCTGCACCTATCGCACTTGAAATATGATCATAACCTGGAGAAATATCTGTAACTAATGGGCCTAGAACATAAAAAGGAGCTTCTGAACATTCTTCCATCTGTTTTCTAACATTGAACTCAATCTGGTCCATAGGTACATGTCCTGGTCCTTCAACCATAACCTGAACATTATGAGTCCAAGCTCTTCTTGTAAGTTCACCCAATGTTTTCAATTCAGCTAATTGCGCATCATCTGATGCATCATGTAAACATCCTGGTCTAAGTGAATCTCCTAAAGAAAAAGTGCAATCATATTTTTTGAAAATTTCACAAATATCATCAAACCTTGTATATAGAGGGTTTTGCTTGAAATGATGCAACATCCATTGAGCTAAAATTCCTCCACCTCTGCTTACGATGCCAGTAATTCTTCCTTTTACTTTAGGTAAATGTTCTATTAATAAACCAGCATGAATGGTTTGATAATCAACACCCTGCTGACAATGCTTTTCGATAATATGTAAGAAATCATCCTCTGTTAATCTTTCTATCGATCCATGCACACTTTCTAAAGCTTGATAAACCGGAACAGTTCCAATAGGAACAGAAGATTCTTTGATTATTGCTTGTCTAACCTCATCAAGATTTACTCCTCCTGTGGATAAATCCATAACTGTATCAGCACCATATTTGACTGCCAACTTAAGTTTCTCAACTTCTTCATTAATATCACTTGCATTGGGAGAAGCACCAATATTTGCATTTACTTTGCATTTAGAGGCAATACCAATTGCCATTGGTTCAAGATTTACATGATTTATATTAGCTGGAATTATTAATCTACCCCTCGCAACTTCTTCCATAATTAATGAAGGTGGAAGGTTTTCTTTTTTAGCAACATAGTTCATTTCTTCAGTAATATTTCCATTTTTAGCGAAATTCATCTGAGTAATATTCTTCTGCCCAATACGTGGTTGTATCCAGGAATTTCGCATGACTTTTAAGATTTAAATTGTTTATTACTAGAGTTCGATCAAATTGAAACTTTCCTTCGTCAGTTTTAACTGTTTCAGGTTCGAAGGGTATGATCTCAGCTAAGTAATTGACTTAGCACCCCTAGTTATATTTAAAAATAGCTCTTTTTAATAAAAAGTCATCTAATATTCCTAAAAAATATAGAAAATATTTTTATTTAGGTTGTTTATAAGATTTTATTTTATTTAAGATTTTTTTTCTCTTTATTCCTCTACTAAATTCTTTCTCAGAAATTATAAAAATCCCCATCAAGCCAATTGGTAAATAAAAGATTTTCTTACTATCTGTCCTTGAAATAAATCCTATTGTTGATAACAAAATCATTAAAGGTGCAGCAAGTGAAAAGATATAAGCTTTTTCAAATTTCATTTATATATCTTTATCACATTAATTATTTAATCTTACTATAGATTCAGTTATTACTTTAACCCCTATACTAATAGCTCTTTCATCTGGATCAAATTTTGAACTATGTAGTGGGGCGCAACCTTGATCACCTGAGACACCAAGCCTAAACATTGCTCCAGGAACTTCATTTAGAAACTCAGCAAAATCTTCAGCACCTAAGGATGGTTTTTGTAATTCAATAACATTTTCATGACCTAAAATGCTAATTGAGGAGTCTCGTAAAACCTTATTTATTTTATAATCATTATTTACAGGTGGGACTATCTCTCTAAATTTTACTTTAGCTTCAGCCCCACAACTCTTTGCGATAGAGGAAATATTAGAGTTAAGCCAATCACCCATATCCCTAAATAATTGCAAATTTGTACATCTTATTGTTCCAGTTAAATTAACCTTTTCAGACAAAACATTATATGCATTTCCCCCATTTATTTTCCCAAAGGTAATGACGACAGGATCTAGAGGATTTAATTTTCTAGTTATTGCTTCTTGAATACCAGAAATCACTTTGGATGCTGCCCATATAGCATCTACACCTTCATGAGGTCTCGCACCATGTGCTGATTTTCCTAATATTTCAACTGTAAGTTCCCCTGCCGCTGCTGTCAGACTTCCTTCTTTAATCCCAATAGTACCTACCAATAATTCAGGAAAAACATGCACTCCTATAATTTGTTTTAAGCCAATAGTCACGCCATCATCAATCATCCACCTAGCACCGCTAGCAATTTCTTCAGCAGGTTGAAAAATTATTCTTGTCCCAAATTTAAGGTTTAAATCCTTAATAATTTTCGCCACACCCAAACCAATACATGTATGTAAATCATGTCCACAAGCATGCATGATGCCATCAATTTTTGAAGAAAAACTTAAATTAGTATTCTCGTATATGGGAAGGGCATCCATATCAACTCTCAAACCAATGAAACCTTTATCTTTTGGTCCGAAATCAGCTACAACCCCAGTTCTTCCAACTGATTCTGTGACTCTCCCACCAATTTTTTTCAGATAACCACTTATTAAAATTGCCGTTTGATTTTCTAAGCCACTTAATTCTGGATGAGCATGAATGTGCCTCCTCATATTAATAAGTTCATCCTTGAATGAATCAATTTTTTTTAACAATTTATCTCTTTCCATTTATTATTTCAGAGCTATAAATTTCATCAAATCTTTCGTTGGTTTTTGAGGCCATCTGCGAACGTTTATTAACCATTCCTCATCAGCATATCTTGAATCTAATTCCGTAACTGTAATCCAATTACTTTCAGCTTCACCAGACATCCCTTTTGACCAATCCAAGGCTGTTAATGCTGCTCTTGCATCAGCAAAAGTTGGATAACGTCTGATCAAATTTTTTAATTCTTTTTCACTCTCTTCCATATTTCCTAATTGGTAGTCCGCCAAAGCCATACTTGATCTTGCCATAGCAAAACCAGGATTTGATTCTGAAGCTTTAGAAAACAAATTCCTTGCACTCTGCCAATTTGACAAAGACCCTTCAACATTAGCAAAATTATATAAAGCAGAAAAATTATCTTTATCTTTTGAGATTACATATAAATAATCATTTTTTGCCTGTAACCAAAGCCCTAAAGATTCTTCTGCTATCCCTCTATTAATATAAGGATCAACTTCACCTGGATCTAACTCAATAGCTTTATCTTGATCCTCTATTGCACCTTTAGGATCACCATTAACAAGTTTTATATTTCCTCTATTACTTAAAGCTGCTGCATCATCAGGAAATAATTCCAAATACTTATTCCATTGCTTTAACGCGAGATTAAATTCTCCACTGGAGCTTAAATTTAAAGCATTTTTAAATAAATCTTCCTGTGGGCTTAGTGAATAACTAGGAGTGACATATACAATATTGATTAAAAAGCAAATCAATAAAAGATAAAGCTTAATCTTTCTAATACTTTTCATTTCTGGAACTAATGTATTTTTTACCTAAAGACGTAAGTTTTCTTCCTCGAGGGGTTCTCATAATAAATCCAATTTGAATTAAATATGGCTCAACTACAAACTCTAACATTGATGATTCCTCTCCCAAACCTGCAGCAATTGAATCTAAGCCAATCGGATTATTATTATTAAGGTTTAAAAAAGACAAAAATTTCCTATCTATGTTATCCAAACCTTTTTTATCTATTTTTTGAGAATTTAAAGCTTTATCAACTATTTCCAAAGAAATTTTATTAGTTTTTTTAACAACTTGAGCATAGTCTCTTACTCTTTTTAATAATCTCAAGGCAATTCTTGGAGTACCTCTAGAAATCTTTGCTAACGCGCTACAAGCATCATTTTCTAATTGAAGATTTATCAAATTAGCAAAATTAAAAATTATTTGGTGCAATTCATCATTTGAATAAAACTCAATTTTGTGACATAGTCCAAATCTATCTCTAAGAGGAGCACTAATTGATGCAAGTTTTGTTGTAGCCCCAATCAAGGTAAATTTCGGTAGATTAATTGTTCTGCAGCGAGTACCTCTATTAGCTCCCATTGTTAGATCCAGCCTAAAATCCTCCATTGCAGAATATAAAAGCTCTTCAGTTAATTTATTTAAACGATGTATTTCATCAATAAATAAAATCTCTCCTTCTTTTAATCCAAGAAGTAATCCCACAATATCCCTTGGCCTTTCAATTGAAGGTGCACTTGCTAATTTACATTTTGTATCCATCTCATAAGAGATCAATAACGCTAAGGTAGTTTTTCCTAAACCTGGTTGGCCATATAAGAGTGTATGTTCTAATGCTTCCTTCCTGAATTTAGAAGCCTCTATAGCTATTTTTAATGAAGATTTAATTTGCTCTTGTCCAATAAATTCTTTAAAGGAATTCGGCCGAGCTAAATTTGAATTTTTGTTTATTTTTTCTTCAGCAATTATCTTTGAATCAACTAACCTCAGCTCTTTTCTTGAGCGAGGAATATTAGATTCATCTAAACTTGAAGAAATTATTGCCATAATTAAAGATTAATGGCAATTGTTCTTTGGGGAAAGATTTTTTACAACTGCAATGGCAAAAGTTTCAAACAAAGCAAATAAAATCATTAAAAAAGAAGCGGTTTTTAAACGACTCTCAGAAAATAGATATGCAAAATTTCAATATGAAATACTTGAAACAATCGAAGCTGGAATTGAACTTTTAGGAACTGAAGTAAAATCTATAAGAAACGGCAATGTAAATTTAAGAGACGGGTATTGTTCTTTTAGAGATGGTGAAATCCTTTTATTAAATGTTCACATATCACCACATAAAAATGTGGGCCCTTTTTTTAATCACGACCCATTACGAAATAGAAAATTATTGTTGCATAAGAAAGAAATAGTAAAGCTTAAATATAATACTGAAAAAAAGGGATTAACTATTATTCCCTTATCTATTTATTTAAAAGGGTCATGGATAAAATTAACCATTGGTATTGGTAAAGGTAAAAAATTGCATGATAAAAGACAAGCCGATAAACAAAGGGATATTAAAAGAGAAATAAAAACTGCTCTTAAAAGATAATAAAGGATATATTTCTTTAGATAATTTAATCAGAGTCTAAACTAACTGAATCAGGAGGAGGAGAAGGGTCTGGATCAGCAATTAACATATGCTGCAAGACAGTTTCAGGCCTTTCGCTATCTCTCCAGCGAATTCTGTAAGCAGGCATCTTAGTACCTCTACTCGTAGTTTGTTCAACTGGTTCCATAACCCAGCCTCTTCTTGATCGGCCTTGAGGATTTCTTTTCACCACTGCATCTGCGTGCTTGAAGCGGAAACCAACACGTTCACCACTCATTTAAAAATTTTCGTATTGGATCAATTTTTATTTTACTTCATTCGAGGTTGATTTTTCAGATTTATTAGAAGTTATTTCTGGTTTTAACAATGGGAAGGGTATGACATCTCTAATTGAAGGACTATTTGTGAGTAACATGATAAGTCTGTCAATTCCAATTCCTAAACCTCCTGTAGGCGGCATACCTATTTCCAAAGCTTGTAAAAAGTCTTCATCAATACAATGTGCTTCAAGATCACCCGCATCTCGCAAAGATTGCTGTAATTGCATTCTCTGCCTTTGATCAACTGGATCTATTAATTCACTGAATGCGTTAGCAAGTTCGCGGCCTGCAATAAACAACTCAAATCTCTGAACCATCTCTTTATTTTCGGGATGAGGTCTCGCAAGAGGAGAGATTTCAATTGGATAATCGATTACAAAAGTTGGTTCGACGAGTTGAGATTCAACCTTTTGCTCAAAAACTTCATTCAAAAGTCTGCCTAAGGTATTTATTTTTGGAGAAATTTCAATATTGATTTTCTCTAAATCCTTAAAAGCTTTATTCAAATCACCATTAAAAGAATCAAAATCAATCCCTGTATATTCCATAACAACATCTTTCATTGATATTCTTTTCCAAGGCTTTGAAAAATCAATTACCTTTTCTTGGTAATTTATAACTAAGGAATCACAACAACTTGATACAATATTTTTGATCAGATCTTCAGTTAAATTCATCATATCAATGTAATTAGAGAAAGCCTGATATATTTCCACTGAAGTGAATTCAGGATTATGCTTTGTACTTATCCCTTCATTACGAAAAATTCGTCCTAACTCATATACTTTTTCAAATCCTCCTACCACCATTCTTTTAAGATGTAATTCCGTAGCTATTCTTAAATACAAAGGTATGTCTAAGGTATTGTGATGAGTAATAAATGGCCTAGCTTCAGCCCCTCCAGCCTCAGATTGAAGTATCGGTGTTTCTATCTCTAAAAAATTTTTTTCATCCAACCACCTTCTAATTAGACTGATACATTTTGCTCTTGTTTTAAATACATTTTTTGACAAAGGATTAACTATTAAATCCAGATATCTTTGCCTATACCTTTTTTCTATATCTGTTAAGCCGTGCCATTTATCAGGCAAAGGCTGTAATGATTTAGACAACATTTCCCACTTGGATACTTTTATTGAAAGTTCACCTTTATTAGTTTTCTTTATAGTTCCATAAACACCAATCCAGTCTCCAATATCTACGATTTCTTTAAGATCTTCAAAAGAAAGTAGTTTTGCATTAATTTCAAAATTATCAAGAATTTTTTTTTCTAAATAAAGCTGTATTTTCCCTTCTTGGTCAGCAATAGTATAAAAAGCAATTTTTCCCATCACTCTTTTTGCTAAAACTCTTCCAGCGAGAGCAACATCTAAGTTAAATTCTTGACCATTGTCTAAATAGCCGAATTTCTCAGCGAGAAATTTAGTAGAATGAGATACTTTAAATGTTTCTGCGTAAGGTTCAAATCCTTTATTGACTAGTGAATTAGCTTTTAATAAGCGAGTATCTCTTATTTCAGACAAAATTTAATTCGATATTTATGTTTTATTTAATCAAACTATCAGAATAAGGATCAACTTGCCAAAGATGTTGCTTTTTCTCCAACTCTTTGGGAAGCATAACCTATTCCTCTAACAGTAAGTATCAACTCTGGATTTCTTGGATCTGGCTCTAACTTACCCCTTAGCCTAGCCACATAAACATCTACAACTCTCAAGTCAGCTGCTCGTCTTGGAGGATATCCCCAAAGCTGCTCAAGTATTTCAGCTCTTGGAACTACTTTACCTGGTTCATCAAATAATAATTCAAGAAGGCTAAATTCTGTGTAAGTTAAACTAATTCTTTCTCCAGCCCTAGAAACTTGTCTTCTATTAGTATCAACTACTAGATTTCCAAATTTCATAACTCCTTTTCCAGAAGGAACCTCTTTAGTTTCAGTAACTGTAATACTAGGACCCATACGCCTTAAGATTGTGGCAATTCTGGCTTCTAATTCCTTAGGACTAAACGGTTTTGACAAGTAATCATCAGCTCCTAAATCTAAACCGGCTACCCTTTCAGAGATAGCCTCTAAAGCAGTTAAGAATATTATAGGTACAACTGATTCAGCTCTAATTCTTCTACAAACTGCAAATCCATCCATTTTAGGAAGCATGACATCAAGAACTATTAAATCTGGAGATTCTCTGTGAAAAGCCTCAAGAGCCTCTTCTCCATTGGTGGCTTGGTGAACTTGATATCCTGCTAATTGAAGTCTAGTAACTAACACTTTCAAAACAGCTGGTTCATCATCAACAACTAAAATACTTGCTTTTGACATCGGGAAAATTTTTTTTGCTGATATTTCAAGGCAAATTTATTTTGCAATGAACATCTTATTAATATAATCTAACAATTAAAAATATAACATTATGTACCCTAAATGATAAATTCCTCTAATTTACAAAATTATTTTATTATTGAATAAATCAATTATTACTTTTTAGAGTCTATTGTTTATCTATGAAGCTTATTGATTTGTACCTTCCTTTTGATTTTAGGAAGAGCCTAAATAGTAATGAACACATTAATGGAGCTAATAAACCTGTTATAAAAACTTGACAAAAAATATTTTTCATACTTGGTGTATACAAAAAGATATTATTATTAGACCAATACTTGATCAAGGCTTGAAAAAAATATAGCGAACCACAAAAAAAACTTGCAATAGAACAAATTAAACCAAATCTGAAATGCCCTACAAAAATATTATTAGAAATATTTAACTTTCCAAACCATATTCCACATAAAACCAATCCTGGAATTTGCGTGAAACTACTATCAAGACTCAATGAATCTAAGATAAGCCCTAAAAATAAACCAATTACTAAACCATTAAATGATCCATAGATCATAGACCAAGGCAATAACCAAAATAAAGGCCAATAAGGCTGAACTCCCAAGAATTCCAACCAATTAGGATCCCAGAAATAAACTATTGGTATAAATAAAAAGGAAATTAAAGATATTTTTTTTTTTAAGTATTTTCCCATTTAAATTTTAACTTTTAAGATTTGTACCCAATCAATTGCTTGAGGTTTTCCTAAAAGCAAAATATTTGCTGTTTTTTTTACTTTAAATTCTTCATCAACAGATTGAATAATACCTATGGGAATGTTGGGAGGTAATAAAGTGCTTGCTGGGGAAGATAAAACAAAATCTCCAACTTTTATATCAATATCCTTATTAAAAAAAATCACTTTTGGATAATCATTTCCTGAACCCACTAATAATCCATGCATCTGAATCCTTTCAACCCAGACTCCCACTTTACTTTCAGGAGAAGTTAATAATCTTACTGTCGAAGTAAATAAAGAAATATTCTCTACTCTTCCTAATAAGCCTCCTGGACCAACAACAAAACTTCCAATTTCTACTCCGTCTTTTGCACCTTTATTTAAGATAATTTGCCTCCAAAAACTGCCGGTTTTTCTTGAAATTACACTCGCTGAAATACTTTCAGAATCAGACAATCTTTGTAGAGATAAAATTTTGCGTAATCTTTTATTATCTTTCTCTAGCTGTTTCAACCTGATCAAAAACTCTTGTTCAACACTTTTAGTTAAAACTTCCCTTTGATATTGTCCTGGCCAAAAAGGTTTTGAAATTAAATAATAAAAATCTTTATATAAAGATCCTTTTGATATTCTCACAAAAAACAAGAACGATAAAAATATAAATAAACCCCAATTTTTCTTATTATTCCACCAACGATTAGTTGATATTCGTCGAATATCTAACATTCAATTAATCTCTAATCGCATTCCTTATAAAATCAGGTGTATCAACAACTCTCTTGAGTTTTTTGAAATCGTCCAATACCACTCCACAACCGTTTACTACGCACAGTAATGGATTCTCTGCAATATGCGTAAAAATTCCAGTTTCATGGCTAAGCAAATCACTAATCCCTCTTACAAGTGCTCCACCTCCAGCGAGCATAATTCCTCTATCAACTATATCTGCCGCTAATTCAGGAGGAGTTCGCTCCAAAGTTCTTTTTACAGCTTCAACAATTTTGGAAAGAGGATCAGCCATAGCCTCTCTAATTTCTCCAGAGGTTAAGGTAATAGATCTTGGCAAGCCAGATGAAAGGTGTAAACCTCTAACTTCTATAGAAGTATTATCAAATTCATCATCTGGAAATGCCGAGCCAATTTTTATTTTAATATCTTCTGCAGTTCTCTCACCTACAACTAGATTATGTACTTTTTTAAGATAAATTGCTATCGATTCATTAAGTTCATCACCTGCTATTCTTACAGATTCACTTAGGACCGTTCCGCCTAAACTTAAAACTGCTACTTCAGTAGTTCCACCCCCAATATCAACGATCATAGTTCCAATTGGTTCAGTTACTGGCAATGAAGCTCCTATAGCTGCAGCTACAGGTTCATCAATCAAATGAACCTCTCTAGCTCCAGCTAATCCAGCTTCTCTAACAGCTCTTCGTTCAACACTAGTAACCCCACTTGGAATACCAATAACTATTCTTGGAGCTAATATTCCCCTTCCTTCATTGCATTTTTGAATAAAAGTTTTTATCATTTGTTCTGCCGCATCAAAATCAGCAATAACTCCATCTCTCAAAGGTCTCACAGCTCTTATATTTCCTGGGGTTCTTCCAAGCATTAATTTTGCTTCTTCACCTACGGCCAAAGGAACTCCCTCTTCAAGATCCATAGCTACTACTGAGGGTTCTTGTAGAACCACACCTTTACCTGATACATGAATAAGAGTATTAGCAGTACCCAAATCAATACCTATATCCCTAGAAAATTTAAATCTGTTAAAAATCACAATAAGAAATCTATTAAACAAATAATATATCTATTTTCTCAATACCTCAAAAAAAACTTTTATTTAGTTATGAATAGCTTGCAAAACTTAAGCAAAAACAAAAAAGATGAGTAATATAAAAAAAAATGGCTTATGGAAATTAACACTATTAATTTGGTTGGTAGAGCTGGAAGAGAGCCTGATGTGAGATATTTCGAATCTGGAAGTACAGTTGCCAACTTCACTCTTGCAGTAAATAGAATAAGTAGAGGTGATGAACCTGACTGGTTTAATTTAGAAATATGGGGCAAACAAGCACAAATAGCTGCTGACTATGTCAAAAAAGGTTCTTTAATTGGTATTACAGGAAGCTTTAAAATTGATAGTTGGAAAGACAAGAATACAGGAGAAGATAGATTTAAACCAGTTGTTAGAGTTGATAGATTAAATTTATTGAGCTCTAAGAAAGAAACAGATAATAGCAATTTTTCAAATAATAATAACTCTGTAGATATTCCTTTTTAAGTTACTTTTTATTATAAAGTCTTATAAAAATTTTTATTAAAAAATAAACCAATATCAGAATTAATATGGGTTTGACAATAAATTTAATTTGATTTAGGTATGTTTCAATAATTGAGTAATTTTCACCAAAGACAAATCCTGCATAGGTTAATAATGTAACCCATATTAAACTTCCTAAACTAGTCCAAATTAAAAATTTCCGAAGTGGCATTAATTCTATTCCAGCAGGTACTGAAATTAATGTTCTTATACCAGGTACTAATCTCCCCCAAAAAACCAACGAAACCCCATATTTATCAAACCATCTCCTGCTTTTAATAAGATCATTAGAAGTAATTCCTATATATTTACCCCTTTTATCTAAAAAGTTTGATAGTCTCTTTTCATTTACTAATTTACCCAAATAATACCAAGGCATAGACCCTAATATCGTTCCAAATACACCCCAAAAAACCAAAATATAAAAATTTAATTTTTGTTGGTAGACAAAAAATCCACCTAAAGGCATAATTATTTCCGATGGAATTGGAGGTATAATGTTCTCTAAAAACATCGCCAAACATATCGTAAGGTAGGCAATTGTTGAATTTGTTTCAACAGCTTTACTAATATATTCAGGAATTGAAGTGAGTAAATTAATAAAAATTAAACTCAAATTTAATATCTATATTGCTCTGGTTTATAAGGTCCTTCAACAGAGACATTAATATAGTCTGCTTGATCTTTAGTTAGTTTTGTTAACTTAGCCCCAATTTTATCCAAATGTAATCTAGCTACCATTTCATCTAAATGTTTAGGTAAAACATAAACCTCTTTAGAGTATTCATCTGACTTATTGAAAAGTTCAATTTGAGCTAATACCTGATTAGTAAAAGAGTTACTCATAACAAAACTTGGATGACCTGTTGCACAACCTAAGTTAACAAGTCTTCCCTCTGCTAAAAGAATAATTTTATTTCCACTTGGCAAAGTAATATGATCAACTTGAGGCTTAATGTTTTCCCATGGATAATCTTTTAACGAGGCAACATCAATCTCGTTATCAAAATGTCCAATATTACATACTATCGCTTCATCCTTCATTTTGATAAGGTTATCGTTAGTTATAACTTGATAATTACCAGTAGCAGTAACAAATATATCAATATCTTCAACAACATCATTTAATGTAACAACACTAAATCCCTCCATAGCTGCTTGAAGAGCGCATATAGGATCAACTTCAGCAACTTTGACTATTGCTCCAAGTCCCCTTAATGATTGAGCAGATCCTTTACCAACATCTCCAAATCCAATTACTAATGCAACTTTTCCTGCAATCATTACATCAGTCGCACGTTTGATACTATCAACTAGAGATTCTCTACAACCATATAAGTTATCAAATTTACTCTTAGTAACTGAATCGTTTACGTTGATAGCAGGAAATGGTAGTGCATTTTGTTTTTGCAATTGATAAAGTCTTGCTACTCCTGTTGTTGTTTCTTCAGTAACGCCAATAATATTTCCCTTAATACGAGAGTAGAAGCTACTATCTTCTTGCAATTTAGACCTAATTGATTTGAATAATGCTATTTCCTCTTCGTTACTAGGATTATTTAGAACTGACAAATCTTTTTCTGCCTTACTACCAAGTATTAATAAACCTGTTGCATCTCCCCCATCATCAAGAATCATATTTGGAGAATCTGTACCCCAATCTAAAATGTAATGAGTATATTGCCAATACTCATCAAGACTCTCACCTTTTTTTGCATAAACTGAAATACCTTGTTCTGCAATGGCAGCAGCAGCATGATCCTGAGTTGAGAAAATATTGCATGAAGCCCATTTTACTTGTGCTCCAAGATCAACAAGAGTTTCAATCAAAACAGCAGTTTGAATAGTCATATGCAAACTACCAGCTATTTTTGCACCTTTAAGAGGCTTATCCGAATGATGCTTATCTCTAAGTGCCATTAATCCAGGCATTTCAGTTTCGGCAATTTTAATTTCTTTACGCCCGAAATCTGATAAAGAAATATCTGTAATTACGTAGTTTGGTATGGAGGTTTTAATCGAATTAGCAATAACCATTTCTAAAAGTAACTTATACTTTAACTATAAGCGATTTTTACATAATTTAGTGTTTGTTGGGAATTTAAAAGAAACAATTCAATTAGGAAGTGATTTCGCTCGAGGATTAAATCCAAAATCCGTTATTTTACTACAAGGTCCTATTGGAGCTGGAAAAACTTCATTCGTCCAAGGAATTGCACTAGGCCTATCTATTTCAGAAGATATTACAAGTCCAACATTTGCTTTATCGCATCATTACAATTCTGGAACAATTCCACTAATTCATATGGATTTATATCGGCTAGAAAATAGTTTGACGGCAAAAGAATTCTTTGTTTCTGAGGAAGAAGAGGCTATACAAAATGAAGCTATAATGGTTATTGAATGGCCGGAATTAATAAAGCCATGTTTGAATAATTTCTGGAAAATAGAAATAAGTTACGCTACAAATTATGGGAGAAATTATAAAATTTGGGATCCCAAAAATTTATTAACCTTTGAATAGTCTGGTTGTTGTTCAATCGCACCTTCACCAAGACATGTGAGTAAACCACAAATACTTGCGAATTTCACACAATTTTGTATTTCTGATTCATTTGAAGGATAATCAAACGAAAGTAATTGTGAAATTAATCCAGCTAAAAAAGCATCACCTGCTCCAGTAGTATCAATAATTTTTAGCGACTTTAATACCTCAGTCATTCCCTGTACTCCATTTATTAACCAAAAAATAGGATTTTCTCCATCTGTAATTATTACATCAGGACGGTTTAACAATCTTTCAGATATTTCCAAAGGATTTTCATTTTCAAAAAATAAAATTGCTTCCTCTTTAGCCAACTTTAAGATATGCGCCTTGTTCAATAGATTTCTTATTAAATCAACTCTCTCCTTTTTACTAGTTTCTGATGAAGAAGTTGAAAAATCCCAAAAGACCTCTCTCCAGTTCAAGTCTATTATTATTTTTACATCAAATTTATTAGCTAAACTCAATAAAAAATTAATAGAATCTGCTGATATCGAAGACGATAATATAATTGTTCCACAAACTAAATATTTTGTTTTTGAAAAAAGGTTTTCCAAACTTATCAAATCTTTTTTAATTTCATTTTTATCAAATGCCTCATCAGCAAAAAATGTATTTAAACTTGTATCAAAACCAGAAAAATATCGATCTCCAGAATTATCTCTATTTACCTTAACGATACGAGTAGGAAGACAATCATCCAATTGCAAAAAATTTGTATTTACCTCTAATTCTTTAAATTGATTAATAAATTTCTTACCAAATTCATCCCTTCCTATACGTCCAATAAATGCTGAATCTATTTTTAATTTTCTTAATGCACAAGCTACATTCGCAGGAGCTCCTCCCAAAAAATCTGTAAATTCTTGATTTGATTTATTCTTGATTCTATCTATTAAAGCCTCTCCAATACAAATAACTTTTGTTTTTTTCATAGACTAAAAATTTTTTCTAAACTAAGAATAATTAATCAAAAACGAATATTTTTTTTTTGAATTAAAGTTTAATTAATATTTTTCTTGTAATGCCTTTTAAAAAATCTGAAAATTGGAAATGGAAAGATTGGGACATATCGTGGTCTTCATCAAAACAATCACCTAAAAATAATTTAAATATTTTATTAATACATGGTTTTGGAGCATCAAAAAGGCATTGGAGACATAATCAAGATTTTCTCGGAAGTATTTATAATTGCTATTCAATTGACTTACTTGGCTTTGGAGAAAGCAGCCAACCTGGGGCTTTATTAGATTATGAGTCTTACAAAAAAAATCATATTAAATATTCTTTTGACTTATGGGGAAATCAGATAGCTGCATTTTGTAATGAGGTAATTAAATCTCCTGTATTTTTAGTGGGCAACTCAATAGGTGGGGTTGTATCTTTAAAAGCTGCTGAAATTCTCAAAGAAAATTGTAATGGACTCGTTTTAATTGACTGTGCTCAAAGAACAATGGATGATAAAAGACTAAAAAAAAGTGATATTCTAATGAACTTTTTACGTCCAGTAATAAAAACACTAGTAAGTAAAAGAATTATTAGTAACACTCTCTTTGAAAGGGCTGCAAACCCGGCAATAATAAAACAAATCCTTAAAAAAGCATATCCCTCAGGAAAAAATATTGATGAAGAATTAATAGAAATTCTATATACCCCTTCTCAAAGAAAAAATTCGAAAGAAGCATTTCGTGGATTTATCAATCTTTTTGATGACTATCTTGCAACAGATCTCTTTGGTAAAGTTGATGCTCCAATTCAGTTAATTTGGGGAGAAAAAGATCCTTGGGAATCTCTAAATGAAGCAAAATCTTGGAAAAAAAATTATAAAAATATAAAAAGGCTTGATATTATTATGGGTAGTGGACATTGTCCACATGATGAAAATCCCGAGGAAACTAATAAATTAATATATGAATTTATTCAAGAGACAAAATAAGCTTCAACACTTTCGCTAAGTCTTCTTAAACCTCTTAGACCATCTCTTTCAAGATTTCTTACCCTATCTCTACTAATACCCAAAACACGTCCAATACCAGTTAGAGACATTGGCTCATCTCCATCCATTCCATATCTCATTCTTAAAACTCTACATTGCAAATCAGGTAATTGATGAAGTAGTGAATGCAAATCACCTCTCATACAGTCCATTTCGATTTGCTCGTCAGGTAAATCTTCTCCTCCAGCTAACAAATCCAGTAAAACTGTATCTTCACCATCACCTACTTTTGTTTCTAAACTTACTGGCTGACCAGCTTTGCACATTAAATCTTTAACATCGTCTTCAGGCAACTCAACATATTTAGCTAGTTCACTTATCGTTGGTGTTCTTGACATTTCTTGACTCAACTCTCTTTGACCTTTTTTTAGTTTATTAAGCATTTCTGTTATATGGATTGGTAATCTAATAGCTCTACTTTTTTCTGCAATTGCCCTTGTAATACCTTGTCTAATCCACCAATAAGCATATGTTGAAAACTTATATCCCCTAGCAGGATCAAATTTTTCTACACCCCTTACTAATCCAATTGTTCCTTCTTGAATTAAATCAAGAAGTTCCATATTTCTTTTTGTATATTTTTTTGCAACACTAACTACTAATCTTAAATTTGCAGCAACCATTCTTTCTTTTGCACGCTGACCAGCTCTGAGTCTTTTTTTGATTTGTGAAGTAGATAAATTTAACTTTTCAGCTAATTCTTCAGCTGAAGGTTTAATATCTGTCAATTCCATTATTTCAATTTCAGCTCTCTCAACTTGCATATATTCTTGAACTTGCCTACCTAAAGTTATTTCTTGTTCATGTGATAGTAATGGAACTCGTCCAATATCCCTCAAATAAGACCTAACCAAATCTACATCATTACTGGATTTTAAAGATGAAATAGTAGCTAATTTATTCTCAACTAATGTTTCGGATGACATAAAAGTTAATGTTGTTTTGTAAACAATACCATTAAGAAATGTAAAGTTAAACAAAAAAACCCACAATTCAACAAAAATGAGAATAAATACCTAGTAATTCTTACAAAATTGAGGAATTAAGTAGCCAATTTGCAGTAGTAAGATAAATAAATACCCCAGCAATATCTGTCACAGTAGTTATGAAGGGGGAAGACATCAGGGCGGGGTCTAAACCCATCCTTTCAAATAGTAAGGGAAGAATAGCTCCGGCGGTTGCAGCTAACGTTGTTATCGAAATCAAGCTAATTCCAACTGCGGACGCGATTAATGGTCCCTCCCCTTGCCACCAAGCAAAGGGGAAAACCACTAGCATCATTAAAATTCCTAATAAAGCACCAGTTATTGCCTCTTTAACCACTACCTTAAATGCACCCATTGATTTTAATTTTTGAGTACTTAAACCCCTAATAACAACTGTTGAGCTTTGAGCTCCAACATTTCCTCCGGTACCGATAAGCAACGGGATAAAAGCAGCTAGTAAAACTATTTCTTTTAAAATCTGATCATTCATTGCAATAACTTTTGTTGTTAAACCATTAGCTAGAACTAAAATTAATAGCCATAAAATTCTCCTTCGAGCAATTGTAAATAAACCACTTTGAAAATAGTCATCCTCATCACCAAGCTGAACAGCGCCTGCAGCATAAATATCTCGAGTAGCTTCTTGCTCAATAACATCAATCAAATCATCAACAGTAACAATTCCAACTAATCTTTTTTCTTTATCTACAACTGGAAGAGCTAAAAAATCATATCTTTGAATCGCTCTAGCTACATCCTCTTGATTAGTATTAGTGGAAATATTAACGACATCCTTTGTCATAACCTCACCAATAGGCCTAGTAGGATCTGCCGTAACAAGATCTCTTAAAGATAAAATTCCAGTTAGATGCCTTTCTTTATCCGTGATGTATAAACTATATATTGTCTCTGTAAATGCAGCCCTTTTTCTTACTATAGACAATGCTTCCTCAGCAGTTTGCATTTCTTTTAAATCTATGAATTCAGTAGTCATTAATCTGCCAGCAGTTTCTGGCTCGTAACCTAATAATTCTGCTGTTACTTTTCTCTCACCTGGACTTAGTGCTGACAGAAATTTTCTTACAACTTTTGCAGGTAATTCATCAAAAAGTTGAACCCTATCATCAGGAGACATTTTTTCAACTATTTCTAAAACCTCCCCGGAACGAAGTCTATCTAGTAATGTTTGCTGCACTATTGGATCTAAATACTCATAAACCTCAATTGCCTCGTTTTTTTTTAATAACCTAAATGCAAGAGCTTGAAGTATTAAAGGAAGACTACCAATTGCATCAGCGATATCAACGGGCTGGGAAGGTTCAAGTAATAATTTGGCTTCATCATAATTTCCTGCAACAAGTAATTCTTCAAGCTGAATTGTGATCTTTCCACGATTAGATAAATCCGAAGATAAAGAAGTACTTACCTCGATATTATTATTTTCTTCCATGATATTGCCCTTGATCGAAGTAACATTAATATTATATAAAAATTAAGTAATTTTTCTACTTAGCTGAAAACCAATATACATTATTATTAAATTCAAAATAACAATTACATTCAAATAAATAAATAACTTTAGATAGTAACCTTGGATAACAAATTGATATAAAAAATGAACAAAACCACTAAAAGATGTAAAGCAAGCAAAGAAACCACTAAATAAAATTTCTCTTTTTGACTTACTAATTTTCCTTGAAATAAAAAAGCCATATAAAAAAGATCCTACAATAGAAATAACAAAATTATTCTTAAAATAAAACCTTAGGAATGTAGCGAAATATGCAGTTAATAATAAAGTTAATAAATATTTTTTATTCAATTTATAAAGGTTAAAGTAATAAAATATCCTAAACAAAAAAATAAAAAAGATAATACTATAACTTCAGCATAATAAATTAATAGGATTAAATATTTTTTTTCTCGAATCAAATTAAATAAATGATATACGAAAGATGAAAATGTACTTAAACATCCTAAAAAACCAACAAAAATAAATAGTATTAAATTCTTATTTGTTATATTCAAACCTTCGAAAATACCTAAAAATAAAGAGGCTAAAACATTTACTATTAAAATGTTATTAAAAAAGAATATTTTCTCTTTTCCCGAAATATATTTTATAATCATTCTTACAATCAACCCTAAGGTACTTCCTGCTAAAATATAAATAAAACCATCTAATTTCAAGCTCTATATTTTAATCCAACCTCTTTTAGTTCTATTAGGATGTTCAATAAATTGATTTGTTAGCAATTCTACTCGGGCCCAAGTATCATTTTCTTTGACTACCCATTTTTGTAAAATTGATAATGAAGAACCGGTATCAAGAACTAATAATTTTTTAGCATTAATTTTAGGAAAAGTATAAAGTGAACAATTTGAATTTAATATGATTTCTTTGGAATTATTAAGAATATTATATTCATTTAAATCCCTTTGTATTCCTCCCGCAGGTAATGTAATTGGGCCAATCAAAGCGAATCCGATTAAACAAATATTTTTTATCACATTTTTCATCATATATCTAATGTCGCCATATCTAAATTCGCACTATGAGTCTCAATAAACTCTCTTCTTGGTGCCACTTTATCTCCCATCAAAATATTAAATATTCTATCTGCTTCTAGAGCGTCTTCAATTTCTACTCTTTTCATCATTCGTGTCTGAGGATTCATTGTTGTATCCCATAATTGTTTAGGCATCATTTCACCTAAACCTTTAAATCTTTGAATATTATAGTTAGCTTTTTCTCCAAAATCTTCTATAGTTTGCTTCAATTGATTTTCGTTATAGCAATATTTATGATTTTTTCCTCTTTCAACTTTATATAAAGGGGGACATGCAATGTATATGTAACCTTTTTCAACGAGATCCCTTTGATATCTATAAAAAAAAGTTAATAGTAATGTTCTAATATGTGCCCCATCTACGTCTGCATCAGTCATAATTACAACTCTATGATACCTTAGAGAATTTATATTAAACTCTTCACCCTTTATACCCAATCCTAAAGCAGTGATTAGTGATTGAATTTCTGTATTTTTATATATTTTTGCATCATCTGTTTTTTCAATATTTAATATTTTTCCTCTCAAAGGTAAAATCGCCTGGAATCTCCTATCTCTTCCTTGTTTAGCTGAACCTCCAGCGGAATCACCCTCAACTATATAAATCTCTGAACCTGAGGGATCTCTTGAACTGCAATCTGCCAATTTGCCAGGCAAAGTTGAACTCTCAAGAACACTTTTTCTCCTTACTAAATCCCTCGCTCGTTTGGCTGCTTCTGCCGCATTAAAAGATTGAATTGCTTTTTCTAGAATTAAATCAAAAACATTAGGATTAAATTCCATATACTTTATTAATGATTCTCCTATGAGCGAATCTACAATCCCTCTCACTTCAGTGTTTCCTAATTTTGTCTTTGTTTGACCTTCAAATTCCGGTTCTGGAACTTTTACAGATAATACGACTGTCAAACCTTCTCTAATATTTTCTCCTGACAAATTTTTATCAACTTCTTTTCTTTTACCTCTTTTTTTCGCGATGGCATTAAAAGTTCTAGTCAACACAGTTTTTAAGCCATCTATATGTGTGCCTCCATCTATTGTTCTGATATTATTTGCAAATCCCAATATATTATCTGAATAAACATCCGAGCACCATTGCAAAGCTGCCTCCACGTAAACATTATCTTTTTGTGAATCGACATAAATAACCTCAGAATGAATAGATTCCTTTTCTTTATTTATATATTCAACATATTCTCTAATGCCGCCATCATATAAGTAAATTTCTTCTTTGAAAGAACCATCCGATAAATTTTGCCTCTCATCTCTAAATATAATTTTGACGCCGCCATTAAGATAAGCCAATTCTCTTAGTCTTGAGGATAAAAGAACATAGTCAAATTCAATACCATCAGTAAATATTGATGTATCTGGCTTAAAACAAATTGTTGTACCTTTTCTTAATGGTTTATTTTGTTGTTTTTGGGATTTTAATTCACCTTTTGCAATTCCTTTCTCAAATCTTTGATTAAACTCATTACCATCTCTTAGAACAGTAACATGCACCCACTCACTTAGAGCATTAACAACAGAGATCCCAACACCATGTAATCCACCAGAAACCTTATATCCGCCACTTCCAAATTTTCCCCCTGCATGAAGAACGGTAAGAACAGTTTCCAAAGCACTTTTACCTGTTCTTGGATGTATATCTGTAGGAATGCCCCTGCCATTATCTGAAATCAAAGCTGATCCATCTTTTTTTAGAACTATCTCAATATGATCACAATGACCAGCTAGGGCTTCATCTACAGAATTATCTACGACTTCATATACAAGATGATGAAGCCCTCTTGGACCAGTAGAACCAATATACATTCCTGGTCTTTTACGAACAGGTTCTAAACCCTCTAAAACCTGTATCTGATCAGCACCATAGTCATTGGAGATTTTATTAGATCTTTTTTCCTCACTCATTTAATATAAAAAATAAAATAAAACTTTTAAAATGTTATTTTTAAAAGGTGTTTCATTAAATTTACCATCGGTATAAGAGAAAGGCTTGAAGTAAATGCAAAATTTAATCACTTTAATCATATGAATCGAATATTTCTTCCAAAAAATCACATATGTTCCAACCAAAACCATTAGTAATAGTTTTAATCGGGCCTACAGCGAGTGGCAAAACTGAGCTAGGAATCGAAATTGCTAAATATTTTAATCTCAATATACATAATGTCGACTCAAGACAACTTTATCGATTTATGGACATAGGTACAGCAAAGCCAACTAAAGAACAACAAAAAACAATAAAGCATTTTTTAATAGATCTTGAAGAACCCTCCAGTCAAGTAAATGCAAAACAATTTCAAGAAATTGCTACCAAATCAATAAATCGAGAATTAAATCAAAAAAGAATTCCTTTTTTAATAGGCGGAAGCGGGCTATATATGAATTCAATAATAAAGGGATTCTTTGTTCCAGATGTACCCCCTCAAAAAGCTTTAAGATCACAATTCGAAAAACTAGGGCAAGAAAAATGTTGGGAACTTTTAAAAATTTGTGATCCTGTCTTAACAAAAAAAATCAATTACGCTGATCAGGTTAGAACAATAAGAGCTTTAGAAGTCTTTTATGTAACAGGCAAACCAATATCCTCTCAAAAATTCCATAACCCTCCCCCATGGAAAATATTAGAATTAGGTCTATATAGAGAAGATTTAAAAGAACGTATTTTCAAAAGAACAAAAAATATGTTTGAATTTGGAATTATAGATGAGACCAAGAAGATTATTAATCAATATGGATCAAATTTACCTTTACTAGAAACGATTGGATATAAGGAAGCCAAGGATGTAATAAAGGAAAATTTGAAAATTGAAAAAGCTATTGAAATAACCACAACAAAAACAATCCAATTTGCCAAGAGACAAAAAACATGGTTCCGTAATAAAAACAATCCAATATGGCTTAATAACAAAAACCTACTAAAAGATGCAATAATCAATATAAAGTATGCATTACGCTAACTTTATAAAATAAGTAGATCTTTTCATCATCAAAACAATCATTTTAAAAAACTGAATGCCACCACGTCCACGCTTTGATCGCCGCGCTCCTGTTAGAGAGCTCCCAAATATTAACGAAAGAATAAAATACCCTCAACTAAGAGTTGTTGATTCAGATGGAAAACAACTAGGAGTTATTGATAGAATAAAAGCGCTAGAAATTGCTGATCAAAGAGGACTTGACTTGGTTTTAGTAAGCGAGAAAGCCAATCCGCCTGTTTGTAGGATAATGGATTACGGAAAATATAAATTTGAACAAGAGAAAAAAGCAAAAGAAACAAAGAAAAAATCTCACCAAACTGAAGTTAAAGAGGTGAAAATGAGATACAAAATTGATAAACATGATTATGACGTAAGAATAGGTCAAGCTGTGAGATTTTTAAAATCAGGCGATAAAGTTAAATGTACAGTTTTTTTTAGAGGTAGAGAAATTCAGCACTCAAATTTAGCAGAAACACTCCTTTTAAAAATGGCTAATGATTTAGAAGAACAGTCAGAAGTTCAACAAAGGCCAAAAAGGGAAGGTAGAAATATGATTATGTTTTTAAGTCCTAGAAAAACACCTTTAATAAAAAAAGAAGAATAGTAAATCTAGGCAATTTAACAATACGAAATTCATTCAAAAATTTTGATGGATGTTAAAATATTACATATGAACATTAAAGAAATTTATTAGGTTTTTTCTAAAGTGAGATTTCATATTCAACAAGAAATTGATATTCCGGCATCTACACAGTTATATAATCAAATTTGCTTTGCGATCGCAGCTAGATATTATCCTCCAGGTCATCGATTGCCTAGTACTAGACAATTAGCTATGCAAACAGGATTGCATCGTAATACTATAAGTAAAGTTTATAGACAACTCGAAACGGACGGAGTGGTTGAAGCGATAGCAGGATCAGGGATTTATGTGAGAGAAAATCTTAAAAAAGGAGATCTTAAAAAATCTTTTAATTCAAAAAATAATTTAAATACAACACCTGATCTAGAGATAACAAAAGCAGTAGACAAATTAATCAAACTTGGATGCACTCTTCAAGAAACAAGAAATCTGTTTACTAATGAAATTGATTGGCGTATTAAATGTGGATCAAGAATAATAGTTAGTACTCCTAGGGAAGATATAGGTGCTTCTATGTTAATTGCAGAAGACCTCTCTCCAAATATCAACGTCCCAGTAGAAGTTGTCCCTATGGAAGAATTAGAAAAAGTTCTTTGCAACTCCAACAATGGGACAATTGTCACAAGTAGATATTTTTTACAACCCTTAGAAAAATTAGCAAAACAGTATAGGGTTAGAGCTATTGCTGTTGATTTGAGCGACTTTCAGAAAGAATTAAAAATAATTAAAGAATTAAAACCTGGTAGTTGTGTAGGTATTGTAAGCATCAGTCCTGGCCTATTAAGAGCTGCAGAAATCATCATACACAGCATGAGAGGAAGTGATATAGTAATTATGACTACCATCTCAGATAACAGTAGTAGATTGTTAGCCCTTTTAAAAGCCTCCAATTATATAGTTTGCGATGGACCTAGTTTATCTGTTATTGAAAATACTCTGTTAAAAAATCGTTCTCAAATGATGAGAGTACCACAAATTATATGTGCAAAAAATTATTTAAGCATAAAAACTATAAATCATCTAAAAACCGAGATAGGAGTAATTAATTAATTAATTCATCATGCTAAGAACTTTCAAGTCAGATATTGAAATAATAAGAGAGAGAGATCCTGCAGCGAGAGGAATCTTAGAAATTTTTCTTTGCTATCCTGGTTTCCAATCAATTATCGCTCATAGGTTTACCCATAAATTATGGTTATTAAAGTTACCCTTAATTCCGAGATTATTAAGTCATTTAAATAGATTATTAACAGGAATAGAAATACATCCAGGTGCCAAAATCGGGGAAAAAGTTTTTATAGATCATGGTATGGGTGTTGTCATAGGCGAAACAGCTGAAATTGGTAATAACTGCTTACTTTATCAAGGAGTTACATTAGGAGGAACTGGTAAAAGTCATGGCAAAAGGCATCCAACATTAATGGAGAATGTTGTAGTTGGAGCAGGAGCAAAAGTTCTAGGCTCAATAATAATTGGACAAAATACTAGAATTGGCGCAGGTTCAGTCGTTGTTCGTAATGTCGAAGAAAATAGTACTGTTGTTGGAATACCAGGAAGAGTAGTGCATCAAAGTGGTGTAAAAGTTAATCCCTTAGCACACTCTGCGTTACCAGACGCTGAAGCTAATGTAATTAAAAATTTAATGGATAGAATAGATCAGCTTGAAAACCAAATCCTTAAACTACAGAATACCCTTCAAAGTTTGGTAAATTCAGAATCTAATGATATTTCTAAAGTTGGGAATGCACAAAATCTAAAAGACAAAGAAATAATAGAATTCTTAGGAGATAACTAATTGCTAATTAATTATTAGTTTCTTTTTCACTTTTAGGTTGAAACATGAACATTGAATAAATAACATTTCTTCTCATATTAGTCATCATTTCAAGAAACATATCATAACCTTCATTTTTATATTCAATCAAGGGGTCCTTTTGACCATAACCTCTTAATCCTACAGATTCTCTTAAAGAATCCATCGATTGAAGATGCTCTCTCCATAAATTATCAATTTGTTGAAGTATAAAAAACCTTTCAGCTTCCCTCATTAAACCTGGACGAAATTTCTCTATTTGAGCCTCCTTCAAATCATATGCAATACGTAATTGCTCTTGAAGATAATTTTTTAATTCTTCAATAGACAATACACTAACATCTGCTGATTTAAGATCATTTAATAAATAAATGAATTCTTTTACTTTAGAAATCAATTGATCAATGTCCCATTCTTCCGGAGGTAAATCAGGATTGATATAAGCTTCTACAATTTCTTCCATTGTTCGTTCTCCATACCCTATGACTTGTTTCTTCAAATCATTCCCTTTTAGAACTCTTAGTCTCTCATTATAAACAGCTTTTCTTTGATTATTCATTACCTCATCATATTCAAAAACTTGTTTTCTAATGTCATAATAATAAGTCTCAACTTTCTTCTGTGCACTTTCTAAAGATCTAGTTAGCATTCCTGACTCAATAGGCATATCTTCATCTACCCTAAAAGCGTTCATTAAGTTTGCCACTCTATCTCCTCCAAATATCCTTAATAGATTATCTTCCAAAGATAAAAAGAATCTGGTACTCCCAAGATCTCCTTGTCTACCGGCTCTTCCTCTAAGTTGATTATCAACTCTTCTTGACTCATGCCTTTCAGTTCCAATGACATGAAGACCTCCAGCATTCCTAACATTTTCTTCTTCGTGAATTAATACCCTTTCATATTCATTTTTCACTTCTGATAAAGATTCTCTCAAAGATTGTATTAGTTTATCTTCAGTTGGAGCTTTTTCAGCAGCAGTAGCGATTTTATCGTCTAATTCCAGAATAGTTAAGCTTCTATCTCCCCAATTTTTTACAAGTTCATTGGATAATAAAGATAGTTTTCTTTTAATATCTTCGCCTAACTGACATGGGAAAAGACTGTCTACACCACTTTTAGTATTTTTATTTGCGATTGAGTCAACATTTGCAGAAAATCCTCCCCCAGATTTTGTATTTCTTTGTTGAGGTATTGGCGGTTTATGCTCATTATCTGGCTTAACGAGTAAGGGCATTAAAGTCTCTTTTAATTTTAACCTTGCCATATAGTCGCTATTACCACCAAGAATAATATCAGTCCCTCTTCCCGCCATATTTGTTGCGATAGTGACGGCACCTGATCTTCCAGCCTGAGCTACGATTTCTGCCTCGCGTTCTACATTCTCTGGTTTTGCATTTAGCAAATTATGTGGAATTTGCTGCTCGAAAAGAAGTGAACTTAATAACTCACTTTTTTCGACACTTGTTGTACCTACTAAAACGGGTCTACCGTTCCTATGTATTTCGGCTGTCTCATTAGCAACCGCTTTCCATTTTCCTAGCTCTGTTTTAAAAACTTGATCAGCCCAATCTTGTCTCTTCCTTATCTGATTAGTTGGAACAACTGTTGACTCTAATTTATAAGTTTTTTCAAATTCCACTTCTTCTGTCTTGGCAGTTCCTGTCATGCCAGCCAATCCTGGATATAAAAGGAAAAAGTTCTGATACGTTATAGATGCTAATGTTTGAGTCTCAGGCTGAATTTTAAGACCTTCTTTTGCTTCGATTGCCTGATGTTGTCCATCACTCCATCTTCTTCCAGGCATAACCCTTCCAGTAAATTCATCAACTATTACTGCTTCATCTTTTTTAATAATATAATTTACATCTTTAATGAATAATTCTTTAGCTTTTAAAGCATTAGTAATGTAATGAGCCCATGGGTCTTTAGGATCGTATAAATCATTAACCTTCAAGGCCTCTTCACATTTAGCAAATCCTTGATCAGTTAATATACAACTACGTTGTTTTTCGTCAACTTCATAATCACCCTCTGGATCAATTCCATCTTTACTCAACTCTTTCGCCTTAATAAGAGACAATGATAATTCTGCCGCTTTTTGATATTTTTCTTGTGGCCTTTCAATTTGACCAGAAATTATTAGAGGAGTTCTTGCTTCATCAATTAAAATTGAATCTACTTCATCTATAACGCAATAATTGAATTTTCTTTGAACTACTTCTTCGATTTCAGTAGCCATGTTATCTCTCAAATAATCAAAGCCTAATTCAGAATTAGTGGCATAGGTTATGTCACATGCATAGTTTTTTTTCCTTTCAGAAGGACTCATATCTTGCTGAATTAGACCAACTGATAAGCCCAAAAAACGATGCACTTGTCCCATCCACTCAGCATCTCTTCGAGCTAAGTAATCGTTCACAGTAACAACATGTACACCTTTACCTGTTAAAGCATTGAGATAACAAGGCAGCGTTGCAACGAGAGTTTTACCTTCTCCAGTTTTCATCTCAGCAATTTGTCCTTCATGGAGAACCATCCCACCAATTAATTGCACATCAAAATGACGCATTTCTAAAACTCTTTTACTTGCCTCTCTGACGATTGCAAAAGCTTTTGGTAATGTTTCTTCTAATAGTTCCTTTTGTTTTTTAATATTTAACTCTGATGAAATATTTGATTTAAGATTATGAGTTTCATTCCGCAATTCATCATCAGTTAATATGGATACGTCTTCTTCTAATAAGTTTATTTCTTCAACTATTGGTTGATATCTCTTTAACTTTCGTGTATTCGGATCTCCCAACAAAAGTTTGAGCATAATTGTTTTTCCTCTAAAAAATTTATCCTATTACAATCATTATAAATTAGTGCGTTACAACTAAATGAGCAAATCCTATATCTCTTTATTTTTTTAAAAAGAAATCGATTAAAATATTAAATCAAAGTTACCAAAGAAGTTATTACATTTCTCTCAAAATTCTAGAATTTCCAAATTTATGAAAACAGTATTTTTAATTAAACATTCAAAAGGTGCTCTTGGATTAAGATTATTTGGATTAGGTCCTAATCTCAAACCCACTAAAGGATTATTTAAACTTCAACAATTTCTTCATCTTAATGCATTTTGGGCTAAGGATAGAACAATTAAAGACCTCAAAAAATGTCTTGCTAATAGCGATGTTGTTGTAAGTATTTGGTCTGATAATGAACCAGTTGGTTTTGGTAGAGCCTTGTCAGATGGTATTTATAGGGGCGTTTTATGGGATATAGTAATTGATCAATATCATCAAGGGAAAGGTTACGGCAAGATGATTGTGAAAAATCTTTTAGAATCAAAGAAATTAAAACATACTAAGAAAGTATATTTAATGACTACGAGCAAAAAAATGTTTTATTCGCAAGTTGATTTCAAAGAAGTTTCTTCACAAAATCTTTTAGTACACGAAATATAAATTACTTCTTAAATAAAAAATATTTCGAACCTATATAATTATTTAAAGCGCCAATAAATGCTCCTATCAACCAAGCAATCTTATAATTATCAATTAATCGGCTCAAAAAAATAATTACTAGAGACATTTCTAAACCTCCTAAAAAATAAATTAAACAAAAAATAAAAAAAGATTTAATTATTTTTTTGTGTGAATTATCTCTAAAAACCCAAATCTTTGCAAAAACAAATGATGATAAAAGTCCTATCGAGTAACCGAATAAGGAAGCAAATATTATGTTTTTAAAAATTAAATAAAATGAATTAAATACTAAGAAATTTATAAATGTTGCAATTAAACCTGAGATAAAAAATCTTAATATTTGATATTTATTTGATTGAGAAATACTATTCAAAATTTTAAAATTTTACTTACGTCTTTGATCTTTAAGTTATAAATCTTGCATAAAGCCACCTTATAAAAGGACCCAAAATAGGAACCGGGCCAAAAGTAGGACCACAAAAATCAAAATAATCTCTGTGTTCTTGGATTAAGCCATTGTCGGAAAATATCAAACGTGTCGTGCCAGGATATATAAATTCTTTACCCATAATTTTTAAACCCATAGTCCATTCTACAAATCCATAGTTTCCACTGATTGATATTGCATGAGTTTCCAAATAAACATCATCGCATCTTTTAACCAGCTTTTCTTGGGCCTCTACATAAGAATCTAATCCTTTCGTTTCCTGTGTTGGATCAATGAAAGTAACATTCTCATTATAAAACTCTGACCACTTTGCTTTTGTTGGTGCAGCTTGCCCATAGGGTTTAGTAAATAATCCTCTTAAATCCTCAATAGTAATAGTAAGTGGCATTTAAAAATTTATATTTATCTAATAATTATATTTTAAATTTTGTATTTTAAAAAAGTAATTATTCAAATGATCTTATTTAGCAGAATAATGGCCAACCAATTAATACAGCTTAAAAAGCGGATGAAGAGATTCGAACTCTCGACATTCTCCTTGGCAAGGAGATGCTCTACCACTGAGCTACATCCGCATAACTAGTTTATTTTATCTTAAAAAAGGATTGAAATGAACAAAAACTTACTTTTTTTGAAACTAATTTAAATTTTTGATTAAAGAACCCATCTCAATTGCTTGTAAAGCATAGTTCCAACCAAGGTTGTTTTTTATCCCAGCTCTTTCTAAAGCCTGTTGCATACTATCAGTAGTTAACACACCAAAAATAATTGGGACATTATTTTCATATGAAACTTGTGAAATTCCCTTACTAGCCTCAGAAATAACAACATCATAATGAGAAGTTTCTCCTCTAATAACAGCTCCAAGAGCAATTACAACGTCATAGTTAGATTTTTTCAAGAGTGTTTTAGCTGCTATTGGTAGTTCAAATGATCCAGGAACCCAAACAATATCAAGTTCTTTACTTGTTTCTGAAGTATCTAAACCATGTCTTTTAAGACAATCAAGACACCCAGATAATATTTTATTAGTAATTAAATCATTAAATCTTGCTACAACTATACCTACTTTTAAAGTAGAAGCATTGGTAAAAGATCCCTCAAAGATAGTCATTAAATTTTCTTTCTTATATATCTACACTCTCATGAAAAGGTACTTAGTTCAAACTAATGCTGAAACAATCCCTGTAGCAAAAACTAAAACGAGCCAAACTGCAGCAATAGAATATATTTTTCTTCTACTTTCTTTCTGTCCATCTTCAGTAGAAGGTTGAGTTACATATAAAACGGGAACTCCTACTACCGCGATAAGAGAAGCAAATAAAAGAGCATTTACGAAGAAAAAATTAACTGCCTGCATGATTCAAACTTATTTTTAAATAATTATAGATACTATGATCTCATGAAAATGAATATTTTTGGAGAAAATTTACATACTTTTAGTCAGTTTTAAAATGCAAAACTAAAATATGTTCCTAATATCTGTTTATAAATAATAAAAAGATGGAAGAAGATACAATAATTCAGAAGGATTTATTTGCAATTAATCATGAACTCAAACGCCCAAACAACTCAAGTCAAATTCCTGAAGATTTATCTACTGAAGAATTAAAAAAAGAGTCGCAGAAAAGGCCTAGACAAAGAAAAAATTCTACTAATTTAATAAACAAATTCAAAAATAATTCAAATTCAGAAAGAAAGAATGATTGCATTAATGAAAAATCTTACAGTTATAAAACTGTTGAAAAACAAAAATTAACTCCAATTCTCAAACATTATGTGACATTAAAAGAAGAAAACAGCAATAGATTGCTGTTATATAGGTTAGGTGACTTTTTTGAATGTTTTTTTGAAGATGCTGTATTCATATCTAACCTATTAGAAATAACCTTAACGAGCAAAGATGCTGGTAAAGATATTGGTAAAATTCCTATGGCAGGAGTCCCTTATCATGCAATGGAGAGATACTGCGCCGAATTAATTAAAAAAAACCATTCAGTAGTTATATGTGATCAGTTAGAAAAAAGTACTGGAAATTACGGAACACCACTGAAAAGAGGAATAACAAGAATAATTACGCCAGGGACTGTGATTGAAGAAGGGATGTTGGTTGCAAAAAAAAATAATTGGATAACTGCAATCCACTTATCAGAAAACATTTCAGAAGATTTATATGAATGGGGTATTTCAAGAGCTGATGTGAGTACAGGAGAATTATTAACAATGGAGGGACAATCAATCTCTAAATTATTCGATGAAATTATTAAATTAGATACATCAGAAATCATCATAGGAAGCAATGAAGAGAAAAAGTTATTAGAAAACCAAAATCAACAAATTACATATACTGTCACCCAAGAAACTTTTTTCAGTATTAATGAAGCATGTTCAACTATAAAAAACTATTTTCAAATTCTTAGTTTAGAGGGCCTAGGACTCAAGCATTTAAATAATGCGACTAAAGCACTTGGTGGCTTACTAAATTATTTAGAGAAAATCAATCCTTCAAATTTAGAGAACGATTCTTCTTTAAAAATTTCTTTAGATTTTCCACAAATACAATTTCCAAAAGATCATTTAATTATTGATTATCAAACTCAAAAAAATTTAGAAATAAAAAATACGCAAAGAGACCATAATTATGCTGGTTCACTTCTGTGGAGTATTGATAGAACATATACCTGCATGGGTGCAAGATGTTTAAGAAGATGGATAGACTCTCCATTATTAAATATTGATGAAATTAATAAAAGACAAAATATTATTTCAAACTTTTTAGAGTCTAAAAAGTTACGGACTGACACCCAAAATATACTTAGAGCAATGGGCGATTTAGAGAGACTTTCAGGGAGAGCATGTGCGGGGCATGCCAGTCCAAGAGATTTAATTGCAATCTCGGAGGGGTTAAAAAAATTACCTAGATTAAAGTCAATTATTGAATTATTTAAGTATGAAATCCCATCTTGGACGAATCAATTAAAAAATATTGATAATGAGCTTTTAGAGTTAGCAGATCTAATAAGCTTCAAGCTAGTAGGAAATCCACCTTTAAATACTAGTGAAGGAGGCATTATCCATGATGGGGTTGATAATGTATTGGATGGCTTACGTAATTTAATAGACGACTACTCAGATTGGTTGAATCAAGAAGAATTAAAAGAAAGAAAAATTAGTAAAATATCAAATTTAAAAATTCAATTCCATAAAAACTTTGGTTATTACATATCAATTAATAAATCTAAAGTTAATTTAGCACCTACCCATTGGATTAAAAGGCAAACTCTTACTAATGAGGAAAGATATGTAACCACAGAAATTAAGAATAGAGAAAGTAAAATATTTCAAGTTAAAAATCGCGCGGCTGCTAAGGAATATGAATTATTTTGCGAAGTAAGAAATCTTGTATCTTCCAAAACAAAAAGGATTAGATCCGTAGCAAAAGCTATTGCCTGTATAGATGCATTACTTGGTTTAGCAATTACATCATTAGAAAATAATTTTATAAAACCGACTATTACACCCATTACTAATTCAACAGACCAACAAAGCACAAAGATTATTGGAGGAAGAAATCCCATAGTTGAACAACTATTAACTAAAAAACAATTTATATCTAATGATATTTTGTTTAATAATAAGCAAAAATTAATAATATTAACTGGTCCAAATGCAAGTGGAAAGAGTTGCTTTATTAGACAAATAGGATTAATACAAATTCTGGCTCAAATTGGAAGCTTCGTCCCTGCAAGCAAAGCCGATATTCAAATTGTAGATCGAATATTTACAAGAATTGGAGCCGTAGATGATCAATCAACTGGACAATCGACATTCATGGTAGAAATGTCAGAGACAGCATCAATACTAAATCAAGCGACATCAAACTCTCTTGTCTTACTTGATGAGATAGGAAGAGGGACCTCTACTTTTGATGGGCTATCCATAGCATGGTCAGTGAGTGAATATCTTGCAAAAAAAATTGTATGTAAAACAATCTTTGCCACTCATTATCATGAACTAAATTATCTTAAAAATACAAATACAAACGTAGAAAATTTTCAGGTATTAGTAAAACAGAAGAAAGATCAACTATTTTTTTGTCATAAAATTGAAAAAGGTGGTGCGAACAAAAGTTATGGAATTGAAGCCGCTAAGTTAGCCGGGGTTCCTAAAGAAGTTATTAATAAAGCTATATTAGTTTTAAATTATTTAGAAAAAAATAATCAGTTGAATGCTCAAATTAAAATTAAATAAAATTTTAAACAGATTATATAAAAATTATTTTAAATAGTTTCTCTTAATAAGGCATTAACAGCTGCTGCAGCCATTGCAGCCCCTCCTCTCGTAGAGTTCATAACAATTCTAGGATAATTAGTGTTGAGTAATTTATTTTTACTTTGCCTAACACCAATAAAACCTACAGGCATTCCAATAATTAAACTAGGAATCTGTTGTGAATTCTGTATAATTTCTAATAAATTGATTAATGCAGTTGGAGAACTTCCAATAACAATAATTGGCGATTGACTTCCTGAATTTTTAGCAGATAATTCAATCCAACCTTTTTCTATCCCATAAGCAGTTTTAGTCATCCCTGATAAATCTCTATCATCAAACCAATGTTTTGCAGAAACAACTGAGTTTCCGTTTGTATTCTTTGCCATTGATTTAATAGCTGATGCAGCCATTTCAGTATCAGTCAATATTGGTGCTCCAGCTTTAAGAGATTTGACACCTTTTTCGCACGCCCCATCACTAAACTCCAAAAGTTTCTGAATATTAAAATCACCTGAAGTATGCACTAATCTTTCTAAAACTTTATTTTCCAAGTAATTAAAATTATTTTCAATCAAATTAGATTTAATAAACCTAATACTTTCTAAAAAAATAGGATGATCTTTTATCATTAAAATTTAATTTACTTTATCTTAAAGAAAGCATAATTATAATAAGATTCTTTTTTGCAAATATGCCAATACAAATAATATGGGGAAATGATTTAAATGCAACTAATAAGTTTATAAAAAAAATAATTGATGAAAAAGTATCCAAAACATGGGGAGAAATAAATATTAGTTACTTAAATGGTGATGATGATAATCAAATAAAACAAGCATTTGATGAAATACTAACACCTCCTTTGGGGGATGGGTCTCGAGTAGTTGTATTAAAAAATAACCCATTATTCACAAATAAAAATGAGGAAATAAGACTCAAATTTGAAAAAATTTATCAAAACATTCCAAGTAACACTTACTTTCTTTTACAAAATACAAAAAAACCAGATTCAAGACTAAAGAGTACAAAATTTATTCAAAATTTAATAAAAAAAGATTTAGCAATTGAAACCTCTTTTTCATTGCCCGATATCTGGGATTTTGAAGGCCAGAAAAGATATATAGAAGCCACCGCAAATTCGATGAATATTCATCTAGATAAAGGGACCGCCGATTTAATTATTAATTCAGTTGGGAATGATAGTTTTAACTTAATGAGCGAATTAGCTAAAGCAAAGATATATCTATCTGCATCGAAAAATAATGAAAACAAAGAGGTTATTTTAAAAAGTGATGATGTAAAAGAAATATTTAATGATCATCAGTCAAATATTTTTAAAATAATCGATCATCTATTACAAAATAGTATTTATGAGGGTCTTATAGAAATCCATTATTTATTAAAAAAAGGAGAACCTGCTTTAAAGCTCAATGCTGGATTAATAAGTCAAATCAGAATGCATACCATAGTAAAATTACTCCATAAATCTGGTGAGCAAGATTTATCAAAAATATGCAAACTTGCAAATATATCTAACCCAAAAAGAATTTTTTTTATCCGTAAAAAAGTAAACAGTACATCCTCAGCTTTCTTAATTAAATTGATGAGTAATTTACTAGATATTGAATCATCACTAAAAAAAGGCAATAATCCTATTAATGTTTTTACGGAAAATCTCGTTAACTTAAGTTAATCAAATATTAAGTTTGATAATTTATATTATGATTTAAATATGGCTTTATTAATCAAAAAATTTGGCGGCACTTCGGTTGGAGATATAAAAAAAATTAAAGTGATTGCCCAGAATATTGTTCAAAGTAAAGAAGCTGGAAATGATATCGTCGTAGTTGTATCTGCAATGGGTAATTCTACAGATCACTTAAATAAGTTAGCAGAATCAATCAGCAAAAATCCCAATAGCCGAGAATTAGATATGCTCCTCTCTACAGGGGAGCAAGTAACTATGGCACTCCTATCAATGTCATTAAATGAATATGGAATTCCTGCAATATCTTTGACAGGTAGCCAAGTTGGAATTATTACTGAATCAATTCATGGGAAAGCAAGAATTCTAGATATCAAAACAGAACGAATACAAAACTATATTGATCAAGGTTATGTAGTAGTAGTTGCTGGATTTCAAGGCTCAACGCTTAGTCATACTGGATCAATGGAAATAACAACTTTGGGAAGAGGGGGGTCAGATACTTCAGCAGTAGCACTCTCCACAGCATTAGGTGCAGAGACTTGCGAGATATATACAGATGTTCCTGGGGTTCTTACCACTGATCCAAGAATTGTACCTGGTGCAAAATTATTAGATATTATTAGTTGTGAAGAGATGCTAGAACTTGCGAGCGTTGGGGCTTCAGTACTTCATCCAAGAGCTGTAGAAATTGCTCGTAATTATGGAATTAAATTATATGTGAAATCTAGTCAAACCCTCTCAAATGGCACTCTTCTACATAGCAAAATAAAACCATTAGCTCTAAAAAGAGGAGGATTAGAATTAACAAAAACTGTTAATAGTCTTGAAGTATTAGAACACCAAACCGTATTTAGTATTTCCAAACTACCTGATAGTCCTGGAATTGCGGCTCAAATATTTGAAACATTGTCTGAAGCGAGCATTAATGTTGATTTAATAATCCAAGCTACACATGATGGGGAAAGCAATGATATTGCATTTACAGTTAATGAGTTTGAGTTAACCAAAACAATTGATCAATGTAAATTGATAACAAATCAATTAGGTGGCGAATATAATTTCAAAACAAATATGACAAAGTTAAGTATTCAAGGAGCTGGAATAATGGGGAGACCAAGTGTATCGGCTGATTTATTTGATACTTTATCCCATGCAAACATAAATGTAAGATTAATAGCTACCAGCGAAATCAAAGTCAGCTGCGTAATTGATATTGACAATATTCCAAAAGCTATCAGATTTATCGGTGAAAAATTTAAATTATCTGATAGACAAATATTTATTAATCCAGTAATTGCGAGAGAGGATCTGCCGGAGGTAAGAGGAATTGCATTAGATAAAAATCAAGTTCAAGTAAGCATTCGGAACCTACCTGACAAACCTGGTGTGGCAGCTTCAATATGTTTAGCTCTCGCAGAGAATAATTTAATTTTTGACACTATTGTTCAATCTGAAAGGTTCACATCATTCAAAACCAAAGACATTAGTTTTACCATGAACAAACAAGATAGAGAGAGAGCTAGTACAATTTTCCACTCTTTAACAAAAAAATTACAAGGATCATTTATCGAAGATGGACCAGCGATAGCTAAAGTAAGCACAGTTGGCGCTGGAATGGCGTATAAAGTTGGAACAGCTGGGAAAATATTTAGAGCACTTGCTAATAAAAATATTAATATTGAAATGATTGCTACAAGTGAAATAAGAACTTCTTGTATTGTTTTAGAAAAAGACTGCGACCAAGCAGTAAATGCCATTCATTCTTATTTCCAATTAGATAAATAAGTAATTTAACTAACTATTTCTAGATAATTTTTGCCTGAGTTTCTTAATTCTATCTCTAAGATTTGCTGCCTCTTCAAAATTTAATTCTTTTGCTGCATCTTTCATTTTATTTTCTAACTTATCAATTAAACTCGGCATTTCATCCAGTAGACATTGATTATCTTTAGCATTTAAAATTTCGTCTGTTTTATTACTCACAATATTTATCATATCTTTAGAGAATCCTCCAGTATCTAATTTTCTAGAAAGCTCTAAAAAAGATAATATTGAATTTTCTATTTTCTTACCTGCAGGTTTTGGAGTAATGCCATTGATCTGATTATATTTTTTTTGGATAGTTCTTCTTCTATCAGTCTCAGATATCGCTCTTTTCATTGATTCGGTAAAGTTGTCTGCATAAAGCAAAGCAACT
>QBXG01000007.1:0-45205 GCA_003283445.1 Prochlorococcus sp. AG-321-D23
TTTTTTAAATTCTTCAATTCTTCAATCAAAGTGTCAAGCAATAATCTTCTGTTATTCAAAAGATTATTAAGATATTTTTTCTTTACAAGTAGTTCTTTCATATCAATTTCAATTTGCTTCCTTTCCAGGTTTGTTAATTTTTTTAAAGGCATGCTCAATACTGCATCTGCTTGTTTTTCACTTAGTCTGAGTTTAATTATTAATATTGATTTTGCTTCAGTTGCATTTTCTGAGTTTTGAATAACCTCAATAACATCTTTTATATTTTTAGTTGCTATTGAAAAACCCTCTAATATTGCAAATTTTTCTGATGCGATTCTTAAAAAATAATTTGTTCTTTTTCTAATTGTTTCTTCTCTAAATTCTAGAAAATAATTTAGATATTTTCTTAGTGTCAGTTGAATAGGTTTACCGTTAACTAAAGCTAAAAATATTGCACCAAAATTAGATTGTAAGGCTGTTTTTTTGAATAAATTTGATACTACAATTTCAGAATTTGAATCTTTTTTTAATTCAATAACTATCCTCATCCCGTCTCTATCACTTTCATCTCTAATATCAGAAATCCCATCAATTTTTCCTAGATTCACCAATTCTGCAAGCTTTTCGATCCATCCTGCTTTACTTATTTGATAAGGGAGTTCCGAAATTATAAGCGCATTTCTTTTATGCCTTCCTTTCCCTAAATTAATCTCTTCATTTTTAATTACTCCCCTTACCGTTACTGAGCCTCTTCCTCGTAGGTAAACTTCATTCATAGCATTATTGCAAATTAATTCTCCTCCAGTTGGAAAATCAGGTCCTAATATAATTTTTGACAATTTCAAGTCGCTTATTTCTTTATCGTTTATGAGGGCAATTAAACCATCAACTATTTCACCAAGATTGTGCGGGGGGATATTCGTTGCCATACCAACAGCGATTCCTGAGGAACCATTTAATAACAAAAAGGGTAACTGTGCCGGTAATATGTCTGGTTCTTGTTGTGAACCGTCAAAATTATTTGAGTAACTTACTGTTTCAGATCCAATCTCTTGGAGAAAACATTCATGAGCTATTGGCGCCAATCTTGTTTCTGTATATCTCATTGCAGCTGGCGGGTCATTATCAACAGATCCAAAATTCCCATGACCATCAAGAGTTGGATATTTTGTAGAAAAATCTTGAACTAACCTAACCAGTGCCTCGTAGACTGCTTGATCCCCATGAGGATGATATTTCCCTAGTACATCGCCCACGACTCTTGCACATTTTCTGAATGGTCTATCTGGAGTAAGTCCTAATTCATGCATTGCGAAAAGAATTCTTCTTTGAACTGGTTTTAATCCATCTCTAGCATCAGGTAAAGCACGTCCTATTATCACGCTCATTGCATATTCCAAATAAGAACGTTGCATTTCTTCCTGCAACGATATAGAAGTGAATTTTTCCTTAGTCATTTAATAGGAAATTTATAGAAAGCTTTCATAAACTAAATTAAGATTAATAGGTAAATAAATATTTACCAGTATCAAAAGTTGGGGAATTTATTTAATTTTTGTTTTTGCAATTATTATTTCTTTTTTAATTTGAGGGTTTTCAAAAAGTTTTTCAGTAGAAATTTGTAGTTTTTCGCCCCACAGTTGTTCTTTTCTATAATTAAAGTCAACATAATTTGGGTCTTTGTTTAAAGCTTTTTTTGCTAAAACTATTGCTTTATTAATGTCCTTATTTTTTAAGCATGAAGCAAGTGCTAATAGTGGTTCTGCGTTTTCCTCAAGTTCTATAGCCTTTTTAAAAGAAATAATAGAAAGATTAATTTTATTTTGTTCAAAATATGCTAAGCCTTGGTTGTTAATTGCTTGCCAAAAATCTTTTTTAATTTTTATGGCTTTATCAAATTCTTCTATGGCTTGTTCATAATTTTTTTTCATTAAATAAATATTTCCTAATTGAAATATTGCTTTAAAGTTTTTAGGAAGGATTTTAATTCCTGATATTAAAGAAATTTCTGCTTTTTTTATTTTTGATTGTTTTAAATATATAGTACTTTTTGCAAAATATATTTCACCCATTTTGGGGTTTAAATTCTGAGCATTATCTAATGAGATCAATGCATCATCATATAATTTGTTGGCAATTTGTGTTTCAGCCAGGATAGTCCATAATGTTTCATTTTTATTATTCATTTTTACAGCTAATTTTGCTAAATTCAGACTATTTTTGATTTGTCCAAAATATAGAAGCTGATAAGCTTCTTTTCCAATTGATAAACCTTGTTTTTGTAAGTTTTTTGTTTCTGGCAAGTAATAATATGGTATTACAGCTTTTAAACTTTCAGTGATAAAAACATGGCTACAAATTATTGAAAAAAATAATATTTTTAAAAGAGACTTTTTCATATTTTTATGTATTTTTGAGCATTGCTTTTATATTTCTTTTCCACATCCATGGTTTTATTCTTTTTAATGTAGTTCCTTGAAGATTTTTTTTCCATTTTTTTTCATCCCAACTTAATGCTTCAATATTTAGATTTTTAACCCATGATTTTGGATGAGCCTCAATGCTCTTATTAAATGGCACTGTTTTATTCCAAGGACATACATCTTGGCAGATATCACAACCAGCAATCCATCCATTCAAATGTTTTTCTATATTTTCTGGAAAAGTGTGATTTCTATTTTCTATAGTATGGTATGCAATGCACTGTTTAGAATCAATAACAAAGGGTTCTGTTATTGCATTTGTTGGACATTTTTCAATACATTTTTCACATACACCACATAGAGATTCGGAAGAATTGTCAGGTGTCAAATCTTCTGAAAGAATCAAAAAACCTAAGGTTAGCCATGATCCAAATTCTTTATTAATAAGATTACTATTTTTGCCTATCCAGCCTAAACCCGCTTCTTCTGCCCATGCTTTTTCAAGAAGAGGGGATGTGTCAACGCAAATTTTCCACTTGCAATTTGGAACTTCAGTATTAATCCAATTACCTATTTTTTTTAATTTTTTGGTAATAACTTTGTGATAATCTTCTCCTTGCCCGAATTTTCCAATTTTGAATTTTACTTTTTCCTTATGTTCATGACTTAAATAATTAAAACCAACAGTTAAAACACTTCTCGCTCCATTTAGGAGAGATTCTATATTTTTTCTTCTTTCGGCTTCCATCCATTTCATTTCAGAATGATAATTATTTGCTAACCATCTTTCTAATGCTTGAGTTCTTAATTTTAATCGAGAACTTCCTGGTATTGATGCTATTCCGGATACGGCAAAACCTTCAAATATTGCTCTTTTTTTTAGCTTATTACTTAATTCTTGTTTATTTTGAATCATATTTCTCATATCTATATTATGAATTAGATTCGAATAAATGGTGTTTTTAAACTAATAAACTAGTAAATAATTTAAATTTATTAAAAATAAATATATCCTTATCAAGGAAAACTAGCTAAATTGTTAGTAAAATGAATAAAATTAGGAACTGTAATTTTGGTTGAATCTACTCAAAGTCAAGATTCGAACCTAGGAACTAGGCTCCAACAAGATTTAAAAAATGATCTGATAGCAGGGTTGTTAGTTGTTATTCCATTGGCAACCACTATTTGGCTTTCTTCTATTGTTAGTAAATTTGTTCTTACATTAGTTACTTCAGTCCCTAAACAATTAAACCCATTTATTACATTAAACCCTTTATTGCAAGATTTAATTAATTTAACTTTAGGTTTAACAGTGCCTTTATTGGCAATTTTGCTTATTGGTTTGATGGCGAGAAATTTTGTTGGAAGGTGGTTGTTAGAATTTGGAGAAGGTACTTTATCAAAGATTCCAGTCGCAGGGGCAGTTTATAAAACTCTAAAACAATTACTTGAAACTTTCTTAAGTAATAAATCCAATAGATTTAGAAGAGTTGTTTTAGTAGAGTATCCACGGGAGGGTCTATTTAGTGTGGGGTTTGTAACTGGGGATGTTGGCCCTTCACTTCAATCAGAATTAGATGAGAAATTATTAAGTGTTTTTATACCTACTGCTCCTAACCCAACGACAGGTTGGTATACATTAGTTCCTGAATCGTCTGTTAAAGATCTAGCTATTTCAGTAGAAGATGCATTTAGAACAATTATTTCTGTTGGTATTGTTAATCCTGATGAAAAAGATAGTTCTTCAAATCCTACTTTTTCGAAATTATTTTCCCAACTAAGAGCTTCTACAAATACTTCATCTACGTAATTGATGTATAACAGATCGCTATCACGAGAATTGTCTTTACTTTCATTAGGTCTTATCAAAGATACGGGAGATTTAGAATTAAATAAAATTCAAATTGATAAAATTTTTGAATCTGCTTTAGATTCTTTAATAAATCACTGTAGAGATGAGTTAGATAATTGTGAAGCAGATTTAGAAAATGTATCGCAACATATTTTAGATAGTGAATTAAAGGAAGGTGGTAATTCTTCTTTTGCAAATGTTCGAGATGAACTTAAAAAAGCTTTTTATAAAATGGAATCAGTAATGAACTCACTTTCAGTTACTTTAGATTTTCCTAAATTGATTGTATCAAGTAATCAAAATGACATTAGAGAAGATGTAAATCATAGAATTTTAAGTATAGTTAACAACTTAAAATCTATAGATACTGAAATTGATCAAGTAATGGATGGATGGAGATTAAAAAGATTGCCTAGGGTTGATCGTGATATTTTACGCTTAGCTTATGTTGATATTAATTTTCTAGATACTCCTGTTGCAGTTGCATGTGATGAGGCTGTAAATTTAGCAAATAAATATTGTGATACACAAGGCAGAAAAATGATAAATGGGGTTTTAAGGAGATTGCAAAGAGTTAAGGTGAAGTAATTATTTGATATAAATCAATAATTTTTTATAATTTAATTAAATACGATTTAAAAATATTTATGAATAATAATGAATCTGATAGTTCTCGTGAATGGGCTTCGCAAGCTTATGCTTTGTTAAAACAAAAACAAGAATTAAAAAAACAAGAAGAGCAACTAAAAGAAGAAGAACTAAAAGTTGAGCAACTAAAAGAAGAACAACTAAAAGAAGAACAACTAAAAGAAGAACAACTAAAAGAAGAACAACTAAAAGTTGAACAATTTAAAGAAGAGCAATTAAAGGTAGAAGTTAATAAAAAGAATTTTTCTAATTTACAAGATGATACAGAAGTTAAATTAGGAGAATTTGATGATGATTTCACTTGGTCAGCAATGGTCTTGGCTGCGCAGGGAAAAAAAATAAATGAAATATCAATTGATGAAATAGATTGGTTGAGTAAATTACGAAGAGGATTAGAAGAAACAAGAAAAGGTTTTGTATCAGAATTATTAGATAAATTAGGTGATGATCCACTTACACCTGAATCTTTAGATGATTTAGAAACGCTATTAATTAGAGCTGATGTTGGTATTGATTCAACAGATAAAGTAATTAATACACTTAGGAAAAAATTAAATGAAGAAGTTGTTGGAGGAGAAGAAGGAATAAAATTTTTAAAAGATGAATTACGAGCAATCATTGAAAAACCAATAAAAAATTCTGGAACAAACATTCTTGTTCCACAGAAAGGGAAGTTGAATGTTTGGCTAATAGTGGGAGTAAATGGAGTTGGCAAAACAACAACTTTGGGTAAACTTGCTTATTTGTCATCAAAAAGTAACTACAAAACTTTAATAGCAGCAGCAGATACTTTCAGAGCAGCAGCCGTAGAACAATTACAGGTATGGGGTGATAGAAGTAAAGTAGATGTTATTTCGAATCAATCAAAGAATGCAGATCCAGCAGCCGTAGTTTTTGATGCTATTAACGCAGCAAACAAACGCAAAAGCGACCTATTACTCGTAGATACTGCAGGAAGGCTACAAAATAAAAATAATCTTATGGATGAATTATCAAAAATAAAAAAAATTATTGATAAAAAAGTTCCTGATGCAATCATTGAGTCTTTATTAGTTTTAGATGCTAGTCAAGGACAAAATGGATTAAAACAGGCAAAAAGTTTTGCAAAATCTGCAAATTTAAGTGGTGCAATTATTACTAAATTAGATGGTACTTCAAGAGGTGGCGTTTCTCTTGCTGTTTCTGCAGAAGTCAATCTGCCGATAAGATTTATCGGTGCTGGAGAGGGTATTAAAGATTTAAGACCATTTAATAGCTTTGAGTTCGTTGAGGCCTTGCTTGCTGATAGATAAAAATTTAATTAATTTTTTTTAAAAACGTATTTTTAGTGTTAAAACATACCTATAGCTTCTATGTGTTTTGTCTAAAATCCAAAAAGAAAAATTTTTGTCTAATGACGTTATTCAAGAATTTTTAGAGAAGGATTATAAATTTTCTCTTCATGAGAATGATAAATTCATAGAAACAGTATCTTCATTAATTTATTATTTAAAATCTTTTTCAAATATAAAAAGATTTCTGGATTATATTTCTTTAATTTTAAAACATACTTTTAATCATCAATTAAGTTTTATTATTCCTTTGAATGAAAAGGGAGAAATATGGAAAGAAAATATTAAGTTTGCTGGTGCAACAAAAAATCTAAAAATGGATGATGAAATTAAAAGTTATTTTAACAATTTTGATTTCTCTAAAAATTTTAAATTAAAAGATGATATTTCTTTTGAAAAAGTTTTAAATAATCAATTTAAAGAATATATAATTAAGTCTTATAAAGTTTTGTCACGGGGAAAATGTAGAGGATTTGTATATACCTTCAAAAAAGATACTTTCAATGATTCTTTAAAATATGAGCGTAATTTAAACTTTATTATTAGTTGTTTGGCAATTGGTTTAGAAAACTATACTTTAATTAAAGCAAAAAAGAAGCATGAAAACGTAGATAGAGAAATTTCTATTGGAGCAGAAATCCAATCGCAACTTTTACCAGATTATTGTCCAACCATTTATGGTGTAGATTTAGCTGCACACTGTAGGCCCGCTCTCCAATTAGGAGGAGATTATTATGATTTCATGTCTTTGAAAACAAATATTTCTGAGAAGAGACGCGAAAAGTCAAGGTGGGCTTTAGTTATTGGAGACGTTATGGGGAAGGGCCTTCCAGCAGGCCTTTTGATGACTATGTTAAGAGGAATGCTAAGAGCTGAGGTTTTGACTGGGTTACCTCCAGATAGAATATTGCATGATTTAAATCAGTTAGCTATTTATGATTTAGATCAATCGCATAGATTTATAACCTTATTTTATTCTGATTATGATCCTAGAACAAAAAAACTAAGGTATGCAAATGCCGCACATAATCCTCCTCTTCTTTGGAAAAGTTCTGAGCAAAAAATTATTAAATTAGATTCAGAAGGTTTTGTTCTTGGTTTGCAAAATGATGCTGAATATCAATGTGGTCAAATACAACTTAATAAAAACGATGCAATTCTTTATTACACAGATGGAGTAACTGAGACTTCTAATGCTTTAGGCGAAAGATTTGATGAAGAACGTCTAATTCAATCCTTTTCGAAATTATGTCAGCAATCACTTAAATCTAAAGATATTTTAAATAAGATTTATAAGAAATTAGATGAGTTTACTGGGAAAAATAGACAATTGGAAGATGATGCTTCTATTGTAGTCTTTCAGTTAGATTAGATTTTTTGTCACATATATAAAATAATGCTTTATTAGAAGTAATTAAAGTTTAATTCATATGTCCAAAGTTTGGAGTAATAGGTTTGATGGTAGTCTGAATCCTTTTATTGAAGAGTTTAATGCTTCAATCAGTTTTGACAAAACACTAATTTTAGAAGATATAGAGTGTTCTATAGCTCATGCCAAAATGCTTGGTAAAACTAAGGTTTTGTCCACTGATGAGTCTATAAAAATTATCGAGGGTTTAGAAACTATAAAAGAAGATTTTATTGAAGGCAAATTTTGCCCCGGGGCTCCATCGGAGGATATACATTATTGCATTGAAGAAAAACTAATTAATTTAATTGGTGCAACTGGGAAAAAATTACATACAGGTAGAAGTAGAAATGATCAGGTAGGAACAGATATTAGATTATGGTTGAGAAAAAAAATTGATAATATTGATATCTTATTGGACGAATTACAAAATTCTTTATTTTCGATTGCTGAATCAAATATCTATACATTAATACCTGGTTATACCCATATGCAAAGAGCGCAACCTTTATCTCTTGCGCATCACCTTTTGGCGTATCTTGAAATGTTTCAAAGAGATCGTGAAAGGCTTAAAGAAGTAAGAGCTAGGGTTAATATTTCGCCCTTAGGCGCAGCAGCTTTAGCGGGTACAAAAATTAAAATAGATAGATATTTTACTGCTGAAGAATTAGGATTTGGAAATATTTATAAAAATAGTATTGATGCCGTAAGTGATAGAGATTTTTGTATTGAATTTGCTTCAAGTTCTGCTTTAATAATGTCTCATTTGAGTAGAATTTCCGAAGAAATAATCTTGTGGGTTACTGATGAGTTTTCTTTTGCAAAATTAACTGATAAGTGTGCGACAGGAAGTAGCTTAATGCCTCAGAAGAAGAATCCAGATGTTCCTGAATTAATAAGGGGTAAAACGGGTCGAGTTTATGGACATCTTCAATCTTTATTAACCATGATAAAGGGAGTGCCTCTTTCTTACAATAAGGACTTCCAAGAGGATAAAGAGCCAATTTTTGACACAGTCGATACTATTTCTTCTTGCTTAAAAGCTATGACAATTTTATTAAATGAAGGAATAGAGTTTAATGTTGAAAAGTTAATGGATTCTGTTCATAATGATTTTTCTAATGCAACTGATTTAGCAGATTATCTAGTATTTAAGAAGGTTCCTTTCAGAGAGGCTTATCAAGTGGTTGGAGATATTGTGAAGTATTGTTTAAGTAAAAACATATTATTTAAAGATTTGAAATTAGAAGAATTTCAAACATTTCATAATGAATTTAAAGAAGATATTTATGAAAATCTCAATCCTATGAACGTAGTCAAGTCCAGAAATAGTTTAGGTGGAACAGGATTTGATCAAGTCAAACTCGAATTAAATAATTGGAAGAAAAAATTATTACACTAAATCTCAAGTAATTTTCTACAACAAGGTATGTATTGAAGTAGAATAATATAGTAATGTATATAAGCTACTTAATCGGTAGTTTTTATCTTGGTTATTATTTTAAAGTTGAGTTTCAAGTGAGTATTTTTGTTGGCAATTTGCCTTTCCGCGCAGAGCGAGAAGACATCTTAGAATTATTTACACCTTACGGTGAAGTTATGAATTGTTCTCTTCCGTTAGAAAGAGATACAGGAAGAAAAAGAGGGTTTGCTTTTGTCGAAATGGCAGATGAAGCACTTGAGACATCAGCTATTGATGGTCTTCAAGGAACTGAACTTATGGGGAGGCCTTTAAGGATCAACAAAGCCGAACCAAGAGGCGGCGGCGGCGGCCCACGCAGAGGCGGCGGTGGCGGTAGAGGCGGTTATGGCGGTGGCGGTAATGGCGGTGGTTACGGCGGTGGCGGTAATGGCGGTGGCGGTAATTATTCCGAACCTGCTTCTTCTTATGTTAATAAATCTTCTGGAGCAGAAGGATGGGAAGATAGAAGTTATGGAAATTCTTCCGAAAATTCGGACTTTGAAAATGCTAGAAGTAGAAGAAAAAGAAGTGTTGCAAGCAACTCTGAAATATCTCAAGAAGGGAATTAAAACCCCATTTTTTGCAACTTTGAAGCTTGTTTGCTTAAGTAATCAATACTTAATTCTTGTTTAATCGATTTCGTAGAAATTTCATTTCTCCAAACTTTTGCATTTGGGATACCCTCCACGAGATTTATAAGATGTTTACATATATCCCAAGTTTTGCCTTCATTTTTTAAATGCTTTTCAATATAAGGAATTAATGAAAATATAATTTCGGAAGCTTTTTTGACTTTAGTATTTTTCCCATAAATTTTTTGATCAATTTCAGACCACCTCATGGGATACTTGTAAGCTGATCTTCCTATCATTACACCATCTAAATCATTCAGTGCTTTTATGCATTGATCAATATTCGTAAAACCTCCATTTATCTCTATAATTAGGTTTGGATTGTTTTTCTTTAATTTCTGAACTACATCATATTTAAGTGGCGGTAAGGTTCTATTTTGCTTTGGATTTAGGCCTTTTAATATTGCTTTTCTTGCATGAACAGTAAATCTGTCTGCTCCAGCATTTGCAACTTCTTTTACGAAACTATCTAATTTATCAAAACTATCCTCCTCATCAACACCAATTCTATGTTTGATAGTAACGGGTATACTACAATTATTCTTTAGGGATTCTATACATTTTGCTACTTTGGAAGGTTCTTTCATTAGTGAGGCACCAAAGTTTCCGGAACATACTCTTGGGCTGGGACATCCTACATTGAAGTTAATTTCATCATATCCCCAATCTTGAGCCATTTTTGCTGTTTCTTCAAGCATTTTTGGGTTGTCCCCCCCAAATTGAATTGATAATGGGTGTTCTTCTGAATTAAAGTCTAAAAAGCGTTCTTTTTTGTCTGTATAAATTAAACTCTGAGCTACTATCATTTCAGTATATAGAAGTGCTTTAGAGCTTATTTTTCTAATTATCATTCTAAAGTGTTTGTCTGTACAATCCATCATGGGAGCAACACTTATTTTATGTAGATTGTTTATAGTATTAATCTGGTAACTTTTCATTAAATTCTATTCGATATATTTGAAATATGAATCAATTTTTATCTAGAAGATCTTTTATTTTAATTCCTATTATGTCAATTTTGAAATTTATTCTTCAACCAAAGAAAGTATTAGCTTCATCTGCTGCTTCGGATAAAGATTGGAATTTATCAAAAGAGGATTGGAAAAACAAACTTAGTCCGGAATCATATTATATTTTGCGTGAAGAGGGTACTGAAAGAGCATTTAGTAGTCAGCTAAATAATGAGAAGCGTAGAGGTATATTTTATTGTGCAGGGTGTAATCAACCCCTTTTTGCATCTGATACTAAATTTGATAGTGGTACTGGTTGGCCTAGCTTTTGGGATTCAATTCAAGGTTCTGTAGAAACGAAGGTAGATTTTAAGTTAATTGTTCCAAGAACAGAATATCATTGCTCAAGATGCGGAGGTCATCAAGGTCATGTTTTTAATGACGGTCCTTTACCAACAGGTAAAAGATATTGTAATAACGGTCTTGCTTTGAATTTTATAGCCGAATAATTAATTAGTGCGGCCTTCCGCAACTTGTTTTGTGCGTCAATTTCATACACAATGGTTTTAATAAAAATTTAGTTTAATGATTGAAAAACAATCAGATAATGTTGAAAATCTAGAAGAGAATGTTTCTGAAGAGCTTAATAAAAATGAAGATTCTTCTATGATTGAAAATCAAACTAGCGATGATAAACAGACACTTGACGAAGATGATGAAAATATTTATGCAGAAGATTTAAAAAATACCATAACTAATAATGACGCAAGATTAGAACAATTAGAAAAGGAGCATGAAACTTTAAAAAGTCAGTATGTAAGAATTGCTGCCGATTTCGATAACTTTAGAAAAAGACAGTCCCGAGATCAAGATGATTTAAAAGTTCAACTTGTTTCCAAAGCTTTAACAGCAATATTGCCCATTGTTGATAATTTTGAAAGAGCAAGACAACAACTAAAACCCGAAAGTGATGAGGCTCAAACATTGCACAGAAGTTATCAAGGACTATATAAACAATTAGTGGAAGTGTTAAAACAACAAGGAGTTTCTCCAATGAGGGTAGTTGCACAACAATTTGATCCTAAATTACATGAAGCGGTTTTAAGGGAACCAAGTCAGGAGTTTCATGAGGATATAATTATTGAAGAATTACAGCGTGGCTATCATTTAGAAGGTAAGGTGTTAAGACATGCATTAGTTAAAGTTTCAATGGGTCCTGGCCAACAAAATTCACAAGAGCCTGAAGAAAAGGATAAAGTTGAAGAAGATATTGATTCAGAGAATCCTATCTCTGAAGATAATTAAATCCTTTTTATGAATAGTTGAGTATTATTTAATGGCCGACTTTTATCAAATACTTGGCGTTTCAAGAGATGCTGATGCTAATACTTTGAAAAGCGCTTATCGAAAATTAGCAAGACAATATCATCCTGACGTTAATAAAGATCCAGGTGCTGAAGATAAATTCAAAGAGATAGGTAAGGCTTATGAGGCTTTAGCTGATCCTGAAACTAGAGCTAGATACGATCAGTTTGGAGAGGCTGGAATAGGGGGAGCAGCTGGCATGCCCGATATGGGTGATATGGGTGGTTTTGGAGACTTATTTGAAACTTTCTTTAATGGCTTTGGTGGACAATCTTCACAAGGTGGCAGATCACAAAGAAGAGGACCACAACAGGGTGATGACTTAAGGTATGACTTAAATATTGATTTTAAAGATGCTATTTTTGGACAACAAAGAGAAATAAATATACCTCATTTAGAAACTTGTGAAGTATGTATAGGTACCGGAGCAAAAAAAGGTACAGGTCCAACAACTTGCACAACATGTGGCGGAAGTGGACAGGTTAGAAGGGCTACAAGAACTCCATTTGGTAATTTTACACAAGTTGCAGAATGCCCAACTTGTAATGGCGTTGGACAAATGATTTCAGATCCATGTTCAAGTTGTGGTGGTAATGGTGTTAAACAAGTTAGAAAAAAATTACGTATAAATATCCCTGCAGGAGTTGATACAGGAACTAAATTGAGAGTTTCTGGAGAGGGCAATGTCGGTTTAAAAGGTGGCCCACCTGGAGATCTTTATGTTTTTATTAAAGTTAAAAATGACCCAAATTTAAAAAGAGAAGGTATCAACATTTACTCTGAAATATCAGTAAGTTATCTACAAGCTATTCTTGGAGATACTGTTGATATAATCACAGTCGATGGGAAAGTTAACTTAAAAATTCCAAGCGGGACCCAGCCAAATAGTACTTTATCATTAGAGAATAAAGGAGTGCCTCGATTGGGTAATCCAGTTGCAAGAGGTAATCATCAGGTTTTAGTAAAAGTTAAACTTCCAACTCGACTCACAGAAGATGAAAGAAATCTTCTTGAGAATTTAGCTTCAAAATATTCTGATCAAAACTCTAATTCTAATAGTGGATTGTTTAGTAAATTCTTTGGCAAGGAATCTTGAAGCAAGTTTCGAAGGTATTGGATTTAGAATCGATTCCATGTCCTTTGAATGTTGTCAAATGTAAATTGGCATTAGAGAAATTATCCTTGCATGAAACTTTAATAGTTCATCTAGATAAAGGAGAACCAGAAATAATGGTTAAGCGAGCTTTACAAGAAATGAAATATTTGTTTAAAACTATAGAAGAAAATCAAAAAACAATAAAGTTAAAAATTTTGCATGAAAGTTAATAAAAAATATAAAGGTCTTGTTACAAAAAAATTTAATGAATTTTATTTTGTTGAATTAGATAAAGATGAGACTTCAGTAATTAATAAAAAATTTTTATGTAAAATCAAGAAGTCTGTAAATTTTAGAAATCAATTGATTTTCGTGGGAGATGAAGTTATTGTTTATGAAATTGACTTACAAAGAAAAAGAGCAACAATTCAAAGTTTAGTCAAAAGGAATAATCTTTTAGAGAGACCATCTGTTGCTAATATTTCAGATATATATGTCATTTGTTCTGTTGAAGAGCCAAAATTAAATTTATCTCAAGTCAATAAGTTTTTAATATCTGCTGAGCAACTAGGGGTAGAGGTTTCATTGGTGCTTACTAAATGTGATTTGATAACAGAAGAAAAACGACTTTTGTTAATTGAGAAATTTAACCAGTGGGGATATCAAGCAATTACTTTAAATTTAAATAATCCTGAAAATTTAAGAACTTTATTGATTGAGCTAAAGAAAAAAAAATGTTCAATATTTATGGGACCATCTGGTGTTGGTAAAACTACTTTATTAAATATGATAATTCCAGGCCTTCACAATAAAACTGCTCCCGTATCAAGCAAAATAAAACGTGGAAAAAATACAACGAGAAATGTTGAGCTATTTTCTTTATCAAGTAAAAGCTACATTGTGGATACACCCGGTTTTAATATGCAAACACTTGAAATAGATATTCGCGAATTATCTAATTTATATCCAGAAATTTATAAACAAGTAGTTAATGAAGGTATACATTGCAAGTTTCGTAATTGTCTACACTTAAATGATCAGGGTTGTAAGTTAAATAAAAATTTTGAAAGGTATACTTTCTATAAAGAAATGGTTGAATCATCTAAGTGTCATTATTGTCTAATCCAGGAAGATTAAGATTTAAGCCGCCAGTCAAGTCATTCATTCTCTCTTTCATTGTTGTTGTTGAACTTTCATGAGCTTTTTTGATAGCTTCTAATATGTTTTTTTCTATTTCTTCTTTATTAGCAGTTGAAATATTTTCATTGACTTCAACTCTTAGAGGGAGTTGGTTTCCGCTAATCCATACTTTTATCATTTCATCATCACTTTTACCTTCAATTTCCATGCTTTCAAGTTCATCCTGTAATTTTTGAGCATTTTGTTGAATTTCTTTAGCTTTTTTAAAAGCCTCTGTTAGTTGTCCAAAATTTGGAAGTCCAAAACCTGCCATTTTTATAAAAAAGTTTCTTTTATTAAGGATAGTCAAAACCGATCATTCTTACTTCCGGTTCAAGAAAAATACCTTTTTTTTGTAGTACTTTTTGTTGAATTACTGTTATTAAATCTAAAATATCTTTCGAATTAGCAGAAGAGTTATTCACTATAAAATTTCCATGCATAGTTGAAATTTCTGCGCCGCCTATTTTAAAACCTTTCAATCCAAGTTCTTCAATTAATTTACCTGCATAATTACTAGTTGGATTTTTAAACACGCTTCCAAAGCTAGGTAAATGGTAAGGCTGAGTATCAGTCTTTTTTTTAAGATTTTTCTGTGTAGTTTCTAATAATTGTTCAATATTTCCTTTTGGCTCAAATAGCATTTTTGCACTTATAATCTTGAGATTATTTTGCTGAAAAGGACTGAATCTGTATTGAAAATTGATATCTTTTTTTTCAATTTCTGATATTTTTAGAGTTTTAGTATCAATTACTCGAACTGATAAAAGATTATTTGCCAATGATAATTGTTTTGAACCTGCATTCATGCAAATAGAACCTCCAACTGTGCCTGGAATTCCCACAGTCCATTCACCACCTTGCAATCCTTTTTTTGCAAGTATATTTGACATTGTTGGTAGCATTACTCCAGCCTCTGCTTCAACAATTCCTGAATGAGATTCAACTTTGATAGAGCGCATTTTTTTGGTACATATAGTTAAGCCTTTTAAGAAAATATTATTTATTAATAAATTTGAGCCGGCTCCTATTATTTGACATTTTTGATTATTTAAACGGGCCCAATTTATTAAATTGATGAATTCATCAGTATTATTTGGTTTTGAAAAATATTCTGCAAATCCACCAACTTTTATAGTCGTATAATTAGAAAGGTTCATTTTCTCTTTAAAAGTAATATTTTTCATTAATTATTTAATCATTTAAAGTATTTTTATTTTTTAAGATTGACCATAAGTTATGACAATCTCCAGCTCCCATATTTATAATAAAATCATTTTTTTTTGTTAATTTAAAAAATTTTTCATTAATTTCATAATTATCTTTTAAATATGTAACATTCTTATTATTTTTATAAATAAGGTTAGCAATTAGTTGTGAGTCAATATTGTCAATATTTTTTTCTCCAGCTCCAAATATATTTGTTATGTAAATAACATCTGCTTTTGATAGTTCTTCCGCAAATTCATGAATAAATTTTTTTACTCTAGTAAATCTATGAGGTTGAAAAATAGCAATCAATCTTCCCCTTTGTCCTCTACAACTACTACTTGTATCTTTAATAAATAATCTTGCTAAATCAATTGTTGCTTTAATTTCATTAGGGTGATGTGCATAGTCATCATAAATTATTCTTTGATTTAATTCACCTCTAAATTCAAATCTTTTTTTTGGTAATTTTAAAGATTCTGTATTTTTTTTAATTTCTTTAAAGCTTACTCCAACCATCCTGCAGGCTGCTATGGCAGCGGTAATATTAGAAAGATTATGTAATCCAGGAACTGGAATGTTGATAATATCAATGAATTTGCCATGTTCATAATATTTACCAATGGTTTTGTCCTTATTTACGATATTTGGAATTAATGAATAAGCAATATTATTTCTTTCCTTAATAGACCATTGATTTTCGGAAGTAAAATTATTCTTTGTAAGTTTACAATCATAGTTGATTAATAATCTTTGGGAGTTAGAAGCAAATTTTTTAAATGAAGATAGAACTTCATCGATATTTGAATAATGGTCACAATGATCGAAATCAATATTATTAATTATTCCAATATCTGAATTGTAATTCTTAATTGTTCCATCAGATTCGTCAATTTCTGTTACTAAGTATTTTGTATCTTCGATATGAGCATTGGAATTATATATTGGGATTATGCCACCAGTTATTGAAGAAGAATTGTGTGTGCATAATTCTAACAGCGTGGAAAGGAAAGTACTTGTTGAGGTTTTGCCATGACTACCTGCTATTGATAATGATGTGTAAGAGTTCATTATCATCGCAAGAATTTCTGAACGATGCTTTATTAATAAATTATTTTTTTTGCAAAAGCATAACTCTTCGTTGTTATTTTTAATCGCAGAGCTAATTACAAAATTGATTGTCTGATCCTGAAATTTTGAAATCACAAAATCAATATTTTTTTTAATTTGAGAATCAAAAATTATTGCTCCTAACGTTTTTAAACTTTTTGTTTCTTTGTTTTGAATTAAATCAGATCCAGAGACTGAGTATCCCTTTTTTATTAATGCCATGGCGATTGCAGACATTCCAATACCACCAATGCCAATAAAATGAAAATGATCTTTATGTCTTAATTTTTTATTCAATTATCAAATTTTGACTTAAATCAAGATAACTTCTAAGTAATTGGAATGGCATTTAATTTTTACAAAAAATGTTGGTTTTTTTATGAATTAATACAAAAATAGAATTATTTGCTTAATAAATCAAAAAATACTTACGTTATTGCACAAAATTCTGTATGATCAGCAACTTAGGTTAATCAATAAAAAATTTTAATTATGACTTTGCGTGTTGCGATTAATGGGTTTGGCAGAATTGGGCGAAACTTTATGCGTTGTTGGTTAAGCAGAGGAGCTTATACCAACATCGAAGTGGTTGGGATTAATGTAACTTCAGACCCTAAAACTAATGCTCATTTGCTTAAGTATGATTCAGTGTTAGGAAAATTGGATGGAGTGGACATTCAATATACTGATGATACTTTTGTAATTAATAATAAGACTATCAAGTGTTTTTCTGATAGAAACCCAATGAATTTACCTTGGAAGGATTGGGGGGTTGATTTAGTTGTAGAATCAACTGGTGTTTTCAATACTGATGTTGGTGCAAGTAAGCACCTTGAGGTTGGTGCTAAGAAAGTCATTCTTACTGCTCCTGGAAAAGGGTCGGGTGTTGGGACTTACGTAGTGGGGGTGAATGCTGATCAATATAAACATAGTGATTATGATATTTTGAGCAATGCTAGTTGCACTACTAACTGTTTAGCCCCAGTAGTAAAAGTTCTTGATCAAACGTTTGGTATTAATAAAGGATTGATGACAACAATTCATAGCTATACTGGTGATCAACGTATTTTAGATAATAGTCATAGGGATTTAAGAAGGGCTAGAGCAGCAGCAACAAACATTGTTCCTACTTCAACAGGAGCTGCTAAAGCAGTCGCTTTGGTCTATCCTGAGATGACAGGTAAACTCACTGGTATTGCTATGAGAGTACCTACTCCTAATGTTTCAGCTGTAGATTTCGTTTTTGAATCTTCAAAATCTGTTACTAGTCAAGAAGTTAATAACGCACTTAAGGAATCTTCTCTGGGCTCAATGAAAGGAATTATCAAATACGGTGATGAGCCACTCGTTTCAAGTGATTATGCAGGAACTAATGAATCATCAATAGTAGATAGTGATCTGACAATGTCAATTGGCGATAATCTTGTAAAAGTTCTCGCTTGGTATGACAATGAATGGGGTTATAGTCAAAGAGTTGTAGATTTAGCTGAGATAGTAGCTCAAAAATGGGAATAATCAAAAGTGAGAAAAAGATTTATTTTTAAATAAATTTTTGTTATTACAGTTTTTAAAATTGACTGATACATCCCCTTCGAGAAAATATCCGATTTCCGTAATAGTTTTATCTTCATACAGAAGATTATTTGCCCATTTTCTTGGGAGAGAAAACACTAGCTCGTAATCTTCGCCCCCAAAAAAATAATATTCGTCCCATTTATTCCCCTTAGGCCAATTTTTATGTTTAGGAACTTTTGCATAATCAATAATTGCTTTGCAATTACTTTCAGTTGCTAAATCTAATAATGCTTGAAATAAGCCATCACTACTGTCAGTACAACCAATCATCTTAATACTTTTATTTGTACGAGCTTTAAGTAATTTTTTAAGAAATTTAGGTTTAAGTTTTGGTCTGCAAAATTGTTGTAAAGAACTATTGATTAATGATTGTGTTAGAGCAATATCGCTATCAAAAATTGTCTTACTTTTTATCATTAATCCTAATTTGCTAAGGCCATGAATGCCTGTAGTCAATATAATTTCATTTGGTTTGCATGAGTTTCTTCGTAATTTTATTTCACCCTGTTTTCCTAGAGCAGTCATAGAGATTATTTTTTCTTTTCCCATAGAACAATCCCCTCCAAGAATTAAGCCCCCAAAATGGTCTAAAGCTAGATTTATTCCTGTATATAAATCTTTAATCCAAATCCAATCTGTTTTTGATGGAACTACTAATCCAATATTAACTCCTATAATTTTGCTGCATCCACTTGAGATTAAGTCAGATACATTACATGCTACGGCTTTCCATCCTATGTCTAAGGCAGAAATTGTATCATCATTAAAATGTATATTTTCAACTAATGAATCAGTATTAATAAGTAAGTTTTTATTTTTAGCTTTAATGAATGCGCAATCATCAGAAACTTGATTTTTAGGCATAAATTCAGCAAGCCTTTTTATTAATTCTTTTTCGCCAATATCCTCTAATAATTCTTTATGCATTTAATTTGAGTTTATCTATTCCATCTAAAACATCAATTGAAATTATCGTGTCATCTTTTGTAAGCTCTTCTAAAACTTCAAAACCCTCTATTACATAACCAAATGCGGCATTTCTTCCATCAATTAAATTTCGACCTGCTGGATTTAGCTCTGCTTCATATAAAAAGAAGAAAAACTGAGATGATCCATCATCAACAGCGCTACTGGAATGCGACCACCCCAAGGTTCCAAGTGTTGCAAATGGCAAAGTCGGTGTTTCTGTATAAAGTCCTAACTCTTCAAATGTTTCATTATAAAAAGTTTCGCTTTCGTTAGGTATTCTTATTTCTAGAGGAACATGTCTTTCCATATTTGTTTCGGGATCTATGTATCCAATCTCATTACCAACTGGATCACCAGTTTGAAGAACAAAAAATTCCTCTGCCCTATTAATTGCCATATTACTGTAAAAGTTTTTTGAAGATAAATCTATAAAGGCACCAGCAGTAAGCGGTGCATTAAATCCATCTATTATTGCTTTCATATCGCCTTTAGAAGTTTTTATATTTACTTTTGCTCTACCAAGTAATCTTGGAAGATCATCAAATTCGCTTGGAATAGAATAAGGAAATTCATTTGGTAAAAAATATTCCTCTAGTCCCCCTATTTTATCTAGTGCTTCTCTTCTTGTTGTTATGAATGAATATTTATCTTTAGATTTAGCTTCATCTTGAAGATTATCAAAATCATTTTTAAGATCTGAAAATGTGTTTTCTGCAATTTTTTGTTTTTCGCTTGGTAATTCCTTAATAATTTGACTCTTATATTTTTTTAGTAAAGATTGACATTTTGTAACAGTCTTTGAGAGAGCTGGCCATCTTCCTCCTCTTACAAGGTCGCTAGTATCTTCTAACTTATGTTGAATTTCCTGTAGCTCAACTTGCTTGATAGGAAGCGCATTTCTTAGTATTGCATTGGGATCTTTTACTGCGTTTCCAGTAGGTAAATCAGCCAATACTTGTGTTGGTTTAAAGAAGCAAACATGTATTAAAATTAGAATTAAAAATAAATAATGTTTGTTCTGATTTGATAAGAAGTTTTGCATAGCACTCTTACAGGTTTATGATCCTTGGGTATGTAATACAGGAATGATTTCCAGTAACGATTTTCGCACAGGTACTACCATCGAGATAGATGGACAAGTTTGGCGTGTAGTAGAATTCCTACATGTCAAGCCTGGTAAAGGTTCTGCTTTTGTGCGAACAAAATTAAAATCAGTTCGAAACGGTAATGTAGTCGAAAAAACTTTTCGAGCTGGAGAATCAGTACAACAGGCTGTCCTTGAAAAGTCTAACCTGCAACATACTTATGTGGAGTCAGGAGATTACGTTTTTATGGATATGATAAGTTTTGAAGAAACAAGACTCTCCTCTGATCAAATCGGTAGAGGTTCAAAGTATTTAAAAGAAGGTATGGAGGTTAATGTGATTTTTTATAAAGATAAAGTTTTAGAAGTTGAACTTCCAATCTCTATAACTTTAAAAGTTACAGAAACAGATCCTGGAGTTAAAGGAGATACTGCAAGTGGGGGTACTAAACCAGCTATTCTAGAAACAGGTGCTCAAGTTATGGTTCCTTTGTTTATTTCTGTAGGAGAAATGATTAAGGTCGATACCCGTAATGATAGTTATCTTGGACGTGACAACTAATGGCTATGAAATTAGATCATGATGACCTAGATCGCTTGATAGAAAAAATTTCTACAAGTGATATTCAAGAATTTTCTCTAGAAGGGGAAGATTTTAAACTTGAAATAAAAAGAAATTTGTTTGATCAGAATCATTTAACTAACATTTCGACAAAAAATAATTCTTTGGAGAAGCAAATTATTACTTCTCCAACAAGCTCAACTGATAATATTTCACTTGTAAATAACGCTGAAGTGTCTCAGGTGCCCCCTCCAGGACGCTCAGACCTCACAGATATCACCTCTCCTATGGTTGGAACGTTTTATAGAGCTGCGGCTCCAGGAGAGGAACCATTTGTTGATTTAGGAAGTAAAATTGATATAGGGCAAACGATTTGTATACTTGAAGCTATGAAGTTGATGAACGAAATTGAATCAGAATTTAATGCTGAAATTGTAGAAATTCTTGTTGAAAATGGAACACCAGTAGAGTTTGGACAAGTATTAATGCGCGTTAAACAGTCTTGAATCTTTCGTTAAATCAAAAGCTGCTTTTATTGCTTCAACCATACTTTGAGATTGAGCTAAACCCTTTCCTGCAATATCAAATCCAGTTCCATGATCGGGTGATGTTCTGATAAAAGGTAAACCTATAGTTGTATTAACTGAATAATTAAGGGCTATAACTTTTATTGGAATTAATCCCTGATCATGATACATAGCAAGAATCCCATCATGTGTTGGAGCTGTTTTATCTCTCCAAGCTTTTGAAGATGAATTCCAGCAAGTATCAGGAGAAATAGGACCTGATATTTGAACGTCTTTATTTTGATTTCCCCAGCTAGTAACAGCATTTTTGATCCAATCTTTTTCTTCACTTCCTAATATGCCCTCTTCACCAGCATGAGGGTTTAATCCAGCAACTTTTAGAAGGGGTTTGTTGACATAGTTTTTGCAAAATTTTGCAAACAAATCTAATTTTGAATGAATAAGGTTCGTAGATAATTGTTTTGGTACCTCGCATAAAGGTATATGGGTAGTTGCCAATAAGGTGTTAAATCTCCAACCAGTGATTGGAGATTTAGCTGTAAATAACATACCGACATCCTTAACCTGACAAGATTCTGCCAATAATTCAGTTTGACCTGAATAATTATGGCCTGCTAAAGACCATGACTTTTTACAAATAGGTCCAGTAACTAGTGCTGCATTTGTATACTTCTGAACAATTTCAATAGCTTTTTTTAAGTAAAAGAAACTTGCATTACCATTACTTTTTTTTTGTTTATTTATTTCAAATGGAATTCTAATATCATGTATTTTGTAATTATTAGGATTTACAATATTTTCGACTCCTAAAGATTTAAGATTTTTATAAGTATTTTCTAGATTATTTTTTGATCCAACAATTATAAAATCAATATTATGTGGAATTTCTTTTGAAAAAAGAGCTTTCAAAATAATTTCAGGCCCGATACCTGACTCGTCTCCGACGCTTATGATAATTTTAAATTTATCTTCAATACTATTGCTTTGATTATTCATGATTTAATTTTATTAAGGCAATTATCTAATCCTGCTTTGTAGTTTTTATAAATAAGTTTATATCCTAATTTTTCACATAATAATTTATTTGAAACTCTTCTATTTTCTTTCCAAAATGATTGGGCTATTGGCGATAAATCTTTTTTAGCTTCTTCAAATAATATTTTTTTGGGCATTTCTAATCCAAGTAATTGGTAGCTATATCTTATAACTTCAATTTGTGAGCAAGGCTCATCATCTGCGATATTAATTATTTGATGAAAATCCAAATTATTTTTATTTTGTATTAAATAAATAATCGCATTTGCAATATCAGCGACATGAATTCTTGAGAAGACTTGATTTTCTTTATCTATCACTTTGATTTTTTTTGTTTTAATAGCTTCTAAAGTTGATCTCCCTGGACCATAAATACCAGGTAATCTGAAAATTTGTATTGGCAAATTTGAATTTATCCATTCTCTCTCACAATTTAATCTTCTTTGACTTCTTTCTTGAAAAGGATTGGGTCGATCTTTTTCACAAACCCAATCACCATAGGTGTTGCCATAAACACCAGTAGTAGAAAGATATCCAACCCATGTTAGAGATAAATTTTTAATTTTATTTTTAAGTTTGTTTAATACAGGGTCGTTACCATTTTTATCTGGAGGTATACAACTAAGAATATGAGTTACTCCCTCAAAGATTGAATCTTCAGGTATTGAATTATCTTCGCTATTAAAAATAAAACTATTTGGTTCATTACTTATAGATCGAGAACTTGCTAATGCTATGCAACCTAGTTTTCTGATTGATTTTGCAAAATAGTCTCCGCTAAAACCTCCTCCAAAGATTAGGAATTTATTTTTAGTTGTAATTGGACTTGATAAATTGGTCATTAAGTATTATAAATAGTACATATGTATTATTCAAGTAAATGCAGACTTTAATTCAGCCTGAGGTAAAACTAAAGATAGTTGGTTTTGATAATGCCAGTTCTCAAGTTAAAGAAAAATCAAATAATTCAAAATCTGGTTTAGATTTTAAATTCTATCAAAAATTATTTGTAATACTTTTAGTATCGTGTGCATTTTTAATATTTCCTGAATCCCCACAAGATTCAGAAGTTTTATGCAAAAAATATCATTCTACAAAGGCTTGTATGGTCTGGTAATTATGCGGCATTATATTCATCATAATCAAACTCGTAATTTTTATTTTTTTTATTCATAAAGGTAGGATTTGCCCATTGTAATAATCTTAAAGCTAATCTCAAATCACCATCTAACCATGCTCTAATAGCCATAGCTCTTCTAGGATCATAAAATTTTTGTTTTCTATACCAATACAAAGCATTATGATCTGATTTGTCGCCATTGCATGATAAGCATGCTGGAACACAATTTTCGGTTGTACTCAATCCTCCTTGACTTCTAGGAAGTACATGGTCAATAGACTCTGAAGGTTTTCCGCAGTATATGCAACTTTTACCTGTAAACTTATGAATTGATTTTCGCCATTGCCTTAATCTGAATTTAGGGCATAAATCTTCTAAAAAGATAGCATCATTAATGTGCATTCAGATTATTTAATTTCCTACAATTTTGACCGATTCAATATAAAAGTCAATAGGTTTTTTATTATTTTTAAGACTATATTTCTTAGATTGAATATATTTTATGTATTGAATTATACTTAATAAATAATATTTAATTTATAAGTTAAATATACTTTTTATCGTTAATAGCTATATCTATCAAAGGTTTCTTTCGAATAGTCTTCACTTTCTTTTTCTTTTAAAAGTTCTTCTTGTTTTCGCCTCTTTTCTTTTCTATTGTTTTCTAATTGTAGTTTTCTATCAGGATGAAGTTGATCTAAAAATTCAACACAATAGGAAAACTTATCTCTTTCTCTTACAACTGTTTCAATAATTTGCCCGGCGGCTTGTTTTGGAGAGGTCTTAAAAATACCCCCTTTTTGTTGCTTAATATAACTGTAAGCTGCTTGCCAACTGCTTTCATGGTCATTCCCACCTTCTCTCATAGTACAAAATATTTCTGCTCCAAAGGAACCTGCAATTGCTTTAGGGGAAAATAATAGTAATGGAACAAACATTGTAACTGCAGGAAAAATGAATCTTATCTTTTTATTCCCTTTCATTAGTTTTTTATTTGTCTATATAAAAAGTATCTTTAATTTTGGCTATGTCTAGATAAACTTAAGATTTTATTATTCCAAATAGGTTGAGTACTTTTACAACCAATGGCAGAATTAAAAGAACAGTGACCAACCTTACTGCGTGAAGAGTTGCAACTGCTGCCCCTACTCCATATTCTGTACCAACCAAACTCATACCACTTATCCCTCCTGGAGCAGCACCAAGAATTGTCGTGATTATATCTACATTAAGCAATCTGCTAGTCCATAAACCAATCGCTAAGCCAGTAATTATTAGTGTAAATGTGATTAAAATTGCAGGTTTCCATAAAGTTTGTAATTCAATTAATGAGTCCTTTGTTAAGCTTGTTCCAATAACAGTACCAATGCCAATTTCTAATATAGTTCTTGTACCATTTGGCCATGCGGCAGGCTCAACTTTTCCGCTGATGCCTAAAATACTTGCACCAATTAAAGCACCTGCAAGTGGAGCTGCAGGTATGCCTGTTATTAAAGCTAATGCTCCAAAAGCTGTGCCTGCAATTAAATAATAAATTAGATTTATATTCGACATTTAAGAAATCAATTGTTTGCTAATAATATTAGTAATAAATTCAAATGCTCGGGTATATGTTCAAAATATATTGTTATTTACTAATTACATAGTTCTTTATGAAAGGAATACATTTATCTGCATTAAACAAAAATTAATTAGCCTAAATAGTTACCATTAAAACTTATTTTTAAAAGTTAGTTAAATTTTTGCTGCATAATGGGCCTTCAAGTTGGCATAATAATAAGTAAAACATTATTTCTTATGGCTTCACAAATTTCTTATAGAGGTAATAAAAACCCAATTAAAAAGAAGTTATCCTTTTTTGAAGGTGGACATCAACTCGAAAAATTAGAATTCGCTCTTGCTGTAGCTCAAACCAAGGGTGATGAACAAAAATCGTTAGTATTAATGAAAAAAATTGTTGAATTAGGTGGAAATGTTGAAGAACCTGGTACTTAGGTTACTTTGCATATAAATGGCAGGATGCAATTTTCAAGGCCTTTCCTGCTGTATCTGTGGAAATTATATTTTGTTCGACTAATGTATTGCCAATAGCTGCTATCGCTGTAATTATATCTCTATCAGTTATATAACCTAAGTGACCAACTCTAAATATTTTTCCTTTTAGATGATCTTGTCCTCCAGCTAGTAAAATATCGTATTTATTTTTTATATTCTTTCTAAACTGTTCTGCATCTATATCTTCAATTTGAATTGCAGTAACAGCAGGACTTAAATGGTTTTCATCGGCAAATAATTTGAGGTTAAGTGTTTTTACAGCTTGACTGACTGCGAGTTTATGTCTTTCATGTCTTTTAAAGATTTTATCTAGTCCTTCATCTTTCATCATTTTTAATGATTCATCTAAAGCAAAAACTAAATTTACTGCTGGAGTATAAGGATTGCTATTACTTAAAAGACTCTTTTTATATGATTTTAAATTTAAATAGAATTTAGGTAAATTAGAATTTTCAGAGGCTTGCCAAGCTTTTTCGCTCATTGATACAAAGCTTAAGCCTGGAGGTATCATATATCCTTTTTGAGATCCTGAAGCAACTACATCTAGTTCCCATTCATCTACCGGTACATTACAAGCTCCAATACTTGTTACGCAGTCAATAATTGATAAGGCTTTTTTATGATTACGTATGTGAGAACTTATTGTTTTTAAATCATTAATAACTCCAGTTGAAGTTTCTGAATGTGTAAGGATAACTGCTTTTATTTCTTTTTTATCATCTTTTTCTAAAATTGTTTTAAAATTTTCCGGATCAAGTGCTTTTCCCCATTCTGCCTCAATTTTAATCACTTCGAGTCCGAATTCTTTTGCAACTTTTACCCATCTTTGACCAAACTTTCCATTTTCACCACAAATAACTTTGTCTCCCTTGCTTAAGGTACTAATTATTCCTGCTTCCATGGCAGCTGTTCCACTACCTGTAATCGTTAAAACATCATTTTTTGTTTGATGTAGCCATTGTAGATTTTTAGTAGTGATTTCCATAAAGTCTTGAAAATCTTTACTTCTATGTCCTATGGGATGCCTTCCAAGTGCTTGTAAAACTTTTTCTGGAACTGGTGTGGGACCAGGTATCATCAATGATAATTTTTGTTGTATGGCCACTTTTTAATTAATAGGTCATTCTAAGATTAGTAGTCATAAAATATTTTTCAATTACTTGATTTGAAAAAAGGATTTTCTTTACCTTTATGGGTAACTGGAGCTGCTAAGTCAGCAATAAAAAAATTAATAGGATTACCATTTGAAGATTATGAATTAATTAAAATTCCAAAAGATAAAAATTCAATAAAAATCAAGGTTCACTCTTCTGGGCTAATTAATGAAGAGTCTCATGCCCTTGGAATTTCATTTGTAGACTCTGGATTAGATCTTGATTTAACGCAAAACTTAGAAATATGGACAATTGCTTCTTTACAAAAAACTTATAAGACAACTAATAAAGGATTAGATCGAATCAATATTATTCCTGGTTACGGAGTTGGTATCGATCAAAAGACCTCTAAGATCTGCATTTCTAATTTTGCTAAAGAAGTATTAGTTGAAAATTTATTAGATATTATTCCTGAAGGATACAAACTGAATTTAGAAATTGTATTCCCAAATGGAAAATATTTGGCCGAAAGAACTAGTAATAAATCATTTGGAATTGTTGAAGGGCTTTCAATCATAGGTACTAGCGCTGAAACTTTTGCAAGTGCTTCACCTGATCAATTAAAAAATGCAAAAGCTCAGCTAAAACAAATTATTGCTAATGAAGTTTGTGACACAATAATTTTTGTTATTGGTGAAAATGGCTTAAATTTAGCAAAAAGTTCTAATATCAAATTTCCTATTATAAAAGTAGGTAATTGGATAGGACCATTATTAGTTGATGCTGCATTACAAAAAATAAAAACAGTAATCCTTTTTGGCTATCATGGTAAGTTAATTAAATTAGCTGGAGGAATATTTCATACTCATAATCATTTAGCAGATGCAAGAATTGAAATTCTTGTTTATTTAGCTGTAACAGAAGAAGTTCCTCTAGAAATAATTCAAAAATTATCTCAATCAAATACTGTTGAAGACGCGTTGTTAATTCTTGAAAGTTTTAGTCATTTAATGGCTGACAAACTATGGAATAAATTATCAGATACTATTGAAAAGCGCTCTACAGAATATATAAATAGATATATAAAAACAGACATGAAAGTTGGAGCAATTATCTTTGATAGAAATAGAAAAATTCGTTGGTTAGGTAACAATAGTAAAGACTATATTTCTGCTTTTAAAGGTTTCTAATTTTAAGTGGTTTATGTTTTTGTAAATAAATTGAGGTAACTTTTAGACATGAGTAAAAATTTACTAAAAAAAGAGAGAGATCCCTCAATATTAATTCTAGATTTTGGATCTCAATATTCTGAATTAATTGCCAGGAGGATAAGAGAAGCAGATGTATTTTCTCTTGTAGTTAGTAACTTTATCTCTATCAAGGAGATACAGGATATTAATCCAAAAGGAATTATTTTAAGTGGTGGCCCGAGTTCTGTTTATGAAGATAATGCACCAAAATGTGACGCAAAGATTTTTGATTTAGGGATTCCAGTTTTGGGTATATGTTACGGAATGCAATTAATGGTTAAAGAATTAGGAGGTGAAGTTACCCCAGCAATTAACAAAGCTGAATATGGCAGAGCACCAATAAGTATTGATTGCGAAAGTGATTTACTATCTAATGTCCAAGACAAATCTATTATGTGGATGAGTCATGGAGATTCTATAAATAACTTGCCTGAAGGATTTATTAAAATCTCTCATACAGAAAATACGCTGCATGCTGCAATATCAAACAAACAAAAGAAATTATTTGGTGTTCAATTTCATCCTGAAGTTATTCATTCAGAATTCGGAATGACGGTAATTAAAAACTTTGTTTATTCTATTTCTAAGTGTAAGGCTGATTGGACTACTGAAACTTTTTTAGAGGAAACAATTCCAAGAATTAAGCAACAAGTAGGTGATAAGAAAGTTTTACTTGCTCTTTCTGGCGGCGTAGATTCATCAACTCTCGCTTTTCTTCTCAATCAAGCTATTGGTAAACAGCTTACTTGTATGTTTATTGATCAAGGCTTTATGAGAAAAGGTGAACCTGAATTTTTAATGGAATTTTTTGATAAAAAATTTCATATAAAAGTTGAATATATTAACGCTAGGGAAAGATTTATTAATAGATTAAATGGAATAACTGATCCAGAAGAAAAACGTAAGATTATTGGTAGAGAATTTATTAGAGTTTTTGAAGAGGAGAGTAATAGATTAGGTCCTTTCCAATACTTGGCTCAAGGTACTCTTTACCCAGACGTTATTGAGAGTGCTGGAACGAATTTAGATCCTAAGACTGGTGAGCGAATTGCAGTAAAAATAAAAAGTCATCATAACGTAGGCGGTTTGCCAAAAGATTTACAATTTAAATTAGTTGAACCATTAAGAAAGCTTTTTAAAGATGAAGTAAGAAAGGTTGGAGGTGCTTTAGGATTGCCAGATGAAATTATAAAAAGACATCCATTTCCTGGCCCTGGTTTAGCAATAAGAATTTTAGGTGAAGTTTCTCATGAAAAACTAAACTGTTTGAGAGATGCAGACTGGATAGTAAGAGATGAAATAAAAAAAGCAGGTCTTTATAATGATATATGGCAAGCATTCGCAGTTCTTTTACCTGTCAAGACTGTCGGTGTAATGGGAGACAAACGGACTTATGCTTGGCCAATAGTTTTACGATGCGTATCAAGCGAAGATGGTATGACGGCTGATTGGTCGAGAATTCCTTATGAAACCTTAGAGAGAATTTCTAATAGAATCGTTAATGAAGTAAAGCAGGTTAATAGAGTTGTTTTTGATATTACTAGTAAGCCTCCAGGAACAATTGAGTGGGAATAAAAAATACTTTAATTTTTTATCTTTAACTTTTTTACAAAATTATTATGGATAAATTCATTAAATTAAGTAGGTCTACTGTTGAAAAATATCTTAATTGTCCTAGATGTTGCGTTCTTGATAAAAAGCATAAAATAAAACCTCCATCATTACCATTTACTTTAAATATTGCTGTAGATAATTTATGTAAAAATGAGTTTGATTATTATCGAGAGAGACAGGAATCTCATCCTTTATTTCTTGAGCATAATATCGATGCTATACCTTTTAAACATAAAGATATAAATACTTGGAGAAGCAATTTTAAAGGAATAAGATATAAATCTACTGAACATAATTATGATTTTGGTGGTGCGGTGGATGATGTCTGGCAAAAAAAGAATGGAGACTTAATTATCGTTGATGTAAAAGCAACATCAAGAAATAATTTTGATTGGTTTGAAACTTTTAATAAATATGATTATGCAAAAGCATATAAAAGACAATTAGAAATGTATCAGTGGTTATTTAGAAAAAATGGTTTCAAAGTTGCAAATGAAGCCTATCTTCTTTATTTTAATGGTAAAAAGAATGAGAAATTTTTTAATAATAAGTTAAAGTTTGATGTGCATTTTATTAAGTTAGATTGTTCTTCAGCATGGGTAGAAGGCAAAGTTATTGAAACAGTTAAACTTCTCAGATCTAATTTGTTTCCTTCATCATCTTTTAAATGTGAATATTGTAATTATTTAAAAAAGCGTTGGCAGTTGTCAAAAAATTAATTAATGACTTAAAAATAATATTATTGGATAATTCTGGAAAAATTTTTAAATAAAGATAATCTTTAGTTAGATAATTAATTTTAGATTTTGGTTAAACCGACAAGTCCTGATAATAAAATTAGCAATCATTTACAACAAGATGTTGTCAAAATTGCAGGCAAAACAATCTTTATCAATCCATTTTTGTATTGGAGAAGGTTTGATGAAAATACCAATAGATGGTTAAGAGAACCAGGACAAATGTCAGAAGAGCAAATCCAGCCAAACAGAAATCGTTTTTATCCTGAAATTGACTGGGCTGATTTAAGTCAAGATCAAAAGCTCGTTAAAGATGCAAGTGTAGAAATGTTTCTGAAAACTTTGGAGCTTATAAGCACATTTCATCCTCAGCTTAACTCTGGCCAACTATTAGAAGTTGAGAGGAAAATGGCAATTACAAAAAAGCTTCCTTTTGAAAAGTGGGTAACAAAGTCTTTTGCTAAAAAAGCTAGAGCTGAAGAAAAGGAGAAAAGGAAATTTAAAAGGGATAGATTTATCAGAAGTTGGAAGGAATGGCTAAGCCTTGAAAATACTCAACAAGCTCTACTACCTATAATTGTCGTTGTATTTATCTCGGCATTTATTGGTTGGTCTTCAGGTGTTTCAAAAAATAGTTGTAATCCTTATTTTGAACAAAATTTAGATCAGTCAATATAAACCGTTTTATTAAAGAGAATTTAATATTATTTTGATGATTTGTGATTTATTATTTGGGTTAATATAAGAGAAGTTTAGTTTTTAAGTTAACTTATTATTAGATTTATGGATAACAAAGAGCAAGAAAAAGATATATCAAGTTTAGAATTTGATAAAGGTAAGACTAGAAATGATTATAAATTTTTAGTACAAAAACTAAAAAATGTAAAGGAGATTATTACTTTGTTAGAAAACAAGTTTTTACAGAAAGAGATGTAAATTTTTGAAAAATAGTAACTTCAATAATAAGTTCCCCTCTCTTAATAGACAGCCTTTGGTTTTCTATTTAATTACTTCTTTTACTTTTTTATTAATATTAATTAGATTAATTTTTCTTCAATTATTAAATCATGAGACTTATAAAAAAATGTCTGATGAAAATAGAATTAGGCTAATTTCTACTCAACCAATTAGAGGGAGGATACTAGATAAAAATGGATTAATATTGGCAGATAGCCGTTTTAAGTACTCTTTAATAATTAAACCTCAATACGTCAGCAAAAAAGCATGGCAGAAATATAAATCAAAGATTTCGAAATTATTCAATATTTCATCTGATTCACTTCAAAAGAAATATTTTGATGGTCTAAAAAATAAAAAATTTTCAATAACTTTATTAGATGATTTAAAAGTTGATCAAGTTATCAAATTTAAAGAAAATGAAAATATCTTAAATGGCTTAGAGATTTCAACAAAAATGATTAGAAATTATCCTTATAAAACTGTTGCTTCTCATGTGATTGGTTATACCCAACCCATTACAGATTCTGAATTTAATATTTTGTCAAAAAAAGGTTATAAATTAAATGATTTAATAGGAAGAACTGGAATTGAGTTTGTTTATGAAGATCATATAAGAGGAGAATGGGGAGGAGAAATGATTGAAGTGAACTCTTCCGGCACTTTTACAAAATCTTTAGGTATTAAACCATCAAAACAAGGGAAAGACCTTGAATTGACAATTGATTTGAATTTACAATTAATCGCTGAAGAAGTGCTTAAAGATAAAAATGGAGGAGCAATAATAGTTATGGATCCAAGAGATGGTGCTATAAGAGCAATGGCTAGTAAACCAACTTTTGACTTGAATTTTTTTTCAAAAGAATTTAAACCAGAAAAAGAATATGATGCTCTGTTCAATTCTCCTGCGAAACCATTATTTAATAGAGCTTTAAATGCATATGATCCAGGAAGTGTTTGGAAAATTGTAACTGCAATAGCTGGTTTAGAAAGTGGAAAGTTTCCTCCTGAAACTTCTTTAGAAACTAAACCTTGTATTACATATGGAAGTCAATGTTTTAGAGAACATAATGACTTAGGGTTCGGAACAATAGGTTATGAAGATGCTTTGCGAGTTTCAAGTAATACTTTTTTTTATCAAATTGGTTATGGCGTAGGTGTAGATGAAATTTATAACGTTTCTAAGAAGCTTGGCTTTGCCGCACTATCTGGAATCGAAATTTCCGAACAAGAAAATGTAGGTTTAGTGGCAAGTAGTCAATGGGCTAAAAAAGGGAGAGGCTGGGGGGAACCAGGAAGAACTCCTTGGGTTCCAGAGGACATCGCGAGTATGTCTATCGGTCAATTTGTTGTCCAAGTTACCCCTATTCAAATAGCTCGTGCATATGCGGTAATCGCGAATGGTGGTTATTTAGTCACTCCTCATTTATCTAAAAAAGAAGATCAACTATTAATAAATCAAAAGCGTATAAAAATTGATATTGATCCAAATAATCTTCAGTTAGTGAAAAACGGATTAAGAAAAGTAGTTGAATCTGGAACAGGAGTCTCTATCAATTATGGGGTGTCTAACCTTCCTCCAGTTTCAGGCAAAACTGGTACTGCCGAAGATGGAGAAGGAGGTTCAGATCATGCATGGTTTGTTTGCTTTACTCCCTCTGATAAAAGTGAGTTGTTAATAGTTGCTTTTGCACAAAATACTCCTGGAGGAGGCTCTGTACATGCATTACCTATGGCTAGAGAAATTTTAAAAGTTTGGAATGAAAATAAATAAATATAATTCGCCTAAATTTTTATAAAAATAATTTATACTTTCAATTTTTTCATTTGTGAAAGTCGTTGAATTATATCTTCTATTGTTTTTATATCCACTGGTTTACTAAATGAAGATAACAGTTGTCTACCTAAAACTTGACTTCCCAAATGTACTAATTGAATTCTTAATGAAGTTAATAATTCTAATCCGACTCCACCAGAAAAAGTTGCAATTGCAATTGGCTGACCATTAAATAAATCTCTAAAGTCATCTCCTGATACGGATAGCCATGCTATGAGATTAGAAAGAATTGGAGGTATCGAACCGTTATATTCAGGGGCACATATAATCCATTTTTCTGTAGCAAAAAGCTTTTCTTTTATTTCAATTATTTCAACAGGAATATTTTTTTTGGTATGAATTCGTGGATTGAATAAAGGAATATCAAAAGTAGTAAGATCTAAAATTTCAGAATTGAATTTTAGTTCATTACTTTTTTCTTGAAATTTTTTTGAAAGTTCTAGATTTTTTCCGCAACTTGCTGAAATGATTATTAGATCTTTTGAATCAGTCATAAATAAAAATAATTTGGTTTAATAGTTAGCTCCACTCTTACGGTGATGAACAGCAGTTAGACTATCGGATTTTAATATATTGCCGTGTAAAACCTCAGCATATATTACCCAGTGATCTCCGCATTCCATTCTTTCTTTTACAGATGCATCTAACCATGCTAATGACTCAGGAATAATTACTTGATTATTAGGTGTTAATTCAATATCTAATCCCTCAAATCGATCTTCTCCTGGTGAGAAAGGTTTTGTAAACCTTTTTAAAGGCTCCCTGAAATCTTTTTCGCCAAGAATATTTAAGGCGAAAGAGTCACCTTTTTGAAGAAGTGATTCTACTGATCTATCTTTTGCTACCGCAATACTCAATCCAGGAGGAGAAAAACTTGCTTGGCTTACCCAAGATGCAAGCATAGCTCCTTTTATATTATTTTCATCTTTCCCTTTTGATGCAGTCAGAACACACAGTGAACCAAGTACTCTTCCTAAAGCTTGCAATGTTGGATCAGTTTTACTGGATATCATTCCCGTATCTGATTTTCTGATTTTTTGTTTTGATTTTTTTAAAATTTTTCTCCCAAAATGAGTACCAATTTCTTCTAGTTCTTTAATTTTTGGCTTATTAGGACTGAATTTTATTCTTATTGGATCAAAACTAAATTTAAATCCACCATCTTTTAATTTTGTTTCAAGCAAATCTATAGCTTCTCCGCTCCATCCAAAACTGCCGAAGATTCCTACTGGTTTATCTCTATTACCCTCTGATAACAAAGTTCCAAGAGCACTTACTATTGGAGTTGGGGCGTGTCCACCCAATGTAGGTGATCCGATTAGATACCCATCAGCATTTTGAATAGATTTTATAAGTGCATCATTAGATGTAAATTCACAATTAATACTTTCAACTTCTACTGAAGTTCTATTTACACCTTTAGCTAATGCATCTCCTATTGAAGCAGTATTTCCATAAGCACTAGCGTATATCAAGACAATTTTCGAATTGTTTGTTGAAAGATTTTCTCCCCATCTGATGTAGTCATTTAAAAAGCTTTTTAAGCTGTACTCAATCGCTGGACCGTGGAGTGGGGCGATAGTTTTAATCTCTAATTCAGAAATCTTTTCTACTATTGATACGATTTGATTAGACATTGGTGCCATAAGACAATCATAAAAATGCTTTCTATCAGTTTCTGTACTTATTCGGTTGGTTTCCGACCATTCTTCAGATACTAAGTGCGCAGAAAATATTTTTTCACTTAAAAGTATTTCTTGATTCTCTTCATATACGATTAATCCACCAGGCCAACGGGCAGTTGCTACAGGCAATAGTTTTAATGAAATATTTTCTAGTTCTAAATTAAGTTCCTTTTTTACGATATTAATTTTGGGTAATTCTTGCTCAATAAAAGTTTCTAATTTTGGATTTTTTTGATTCCAAAGTTCACTAATAAGCTTAGAACCAGGATTCGAGCAAGTAATTGCCAAGTTGCTAAATTTGAGACTGATTGACTTTATAGTTTCAATAATTTTAGGATTAACATGACCAGTAATTATGTTAATTCTCTTGAATTTAAACTGAAGAAAAAAATTAGAAATTACTTCATTAATTAATTTTGAATATTCTTTTTCAGGTGGATGTATAATGAACAATTCATCTCCACTTATGATTAAAAAGGTATTAAATGATGTTCCTTTTTCAAGATTAAATTCGAGCTCAAACCTTTCCTTATTTTGATTAAGAAATCTGATGCAAGTAAAATTTTCAGTTATTTCAAATGTTGATAAGTTCTTATTTTCTAAAATTAAACTTGTATTATTTACTGACATCTTTAAGGATCTTTTTTTTAGTAATGATTAGCAACCTTCCTATGATGAACAGCTGTCTTACAGGATAAATCTGAGACACTCCCATTTTCAACTACACCGTATATAATCCAATGATCTGGAGTCTCTAATCGAGAACTCACTTTACAATCTAAAAAAGCGAGAGAATCAGAAAGGACTGGACCACCAGTTGCGATATTATTCACTACATCTACATCAGCAAATCTATCGGCTCCAGGTGCGAATCTTTTTAAAAAATGTCTAAACATTTTTTGATAGTTATCCTCTCTCAAGATATTAACTACAAAACCTTCTCCAACTTGCATAAAAGATTCAATAGCTCTATCTTTTGCTACTGCAACTGTAATACCGGGTGGGCTGAAACTTGCCTGACTTACCCAGCTTGCTACCATTGCGCTTTGTCTAAAAGTCAAACCTTCTCCTTGGCTAGCTGTAACTACATATAAACCTCCGCTTAATCTTCCTAAAGCTTTATCCAGATTTGAATCGATACTTTTCATTGAAGCAATATTTTTCTTCTTATTTATTAATTGTCCCAAGTCAGTTCCAGCTTCTTCAAACTGTTGATAGATAATCGGATCTGGAATATTTTTAACTCTTAGTGGTGAAAAGGCTTCTTTTTGTCCTAATTCTCTCAACTTATTTGCTAATGAATCTATCGGCTCATCATTTCCTCCAAATGCATCGTAAACAGCTGTAAATTGTTTAGGCTTTAATGCAGCAAAAAGGGTGCCAAGTGACTCTTTTAACTCATTATCTGAATTAACTGGCCATGTAGGGATAACTATAGCTTTAGATTCTGATATTAAACCCGTTAGTTCCTGAGGATCTGAAGATCTTAAGTCAATTAACTGAACTTGTGCATCAGCTTTACTTATTCCATGAGATATAGCCTGGCTAAGTCGATCACAATATCCGTAATCGCTTATGTAGCATACAGATACAAATTCATTACCTTTACTCTTATTGCTGCTCCACTCTGAATACTTTTCTTTCCAAAAATTAACTTGATTATGAAGCAATGGGCCATGACCAACAGCTATGGTTTTAAGTTCAGGTAACTTATCTATTCGCTTAATTGCTTGTAAAACACTTCTTGCATTGGGGCCCATTAGGCAATCGTAATAAAAACGAAAATCTTCATATATTTCCTTTTGATTACTATCAAAGAATTCATTAGAGCAATAATGTAATCCAAAAGCGTCGCATGTATATAAAACATTCGTACCGTGATCGTAGGAGAAAATGGTATCTGGCCAATGTAAATTTGGCGCACTTATAAATTCAATATTATGATTTACGCCACTTGTGGGGTTAGCTCCAAGATCTAAATATTGTCCGCTTTTTACTTCTAAACTTTTAAATGGAATATGTATTTGGTCTTCAATAAATTTAAGCGCTAATTTAGAACCAACAACTGTTATGTTTGGATTAAGAGTTAAGAGGTTTCCAATTAAACCTGAGTGGTCAGGTTCTGTATGACTAGTAATTAAATAATCAATTTCTTTCGGATCTACTTCTCTAAGTAATTGCTCAAACCATAATTTTTCAAATTTAGCATGGCTTGTATCAATAATTGCTAGTTTTTGTCCCTTAATAATAAAACTATTATAAGTTGTTCCATTTCTCAATCCAAATTCAATATCAAACCTACTTCGATCCCAATCAAGAGATCTAATTGCACTTGAGTCATCTGCAAAAAATTTATATTGCACAGATAATTTTTGCTCAACTTTAATCATCTCTGAAGTACTTGTTTTTGCAGAAGTTATCATACTATGATTCTTTTGTATTATGACATTAGTTAAGTACAATATAAATCCGCGTGAATCTAAGTGTGGAATTACCGAATTTGTTTTTTAATTACTTTATTATTGATTCTGTTATAAATGAAATCCCAAACTAAAAACACTCCAATTACAGGTGATGAAATAAGGAAAACCTTTTTAGAATTTTATGAAAGCAAATCACATCTGATTATCCCCAGTTCCTCTTTAATCCCAGATGATCCTACAGTGATGTTAACAATTGCTGGGATGCTTCCCTTTAAACCTGTTTTTTTGGGTTTAAGAAATAGACCATCTGCTAGAGCCTCTTCTAGTCAAAAGTGTATAAGAACTAATGATATTGAAAACGTAGGGGTTACAGCCAGACACCATACTTTTTTTGAAATGTTAGGTAATTTTTCTTTTGGAGATTATTTTAAAAAAGATGCAATTCAGTGGGCTTGGGAATTAATTACTGATGTATATCATCTTAAGCCTGAAAATATTATTGTTAGTGTTTTTCATGAAGATCATGAATCAGAAAAAATTTGGAGAGATGATATTGGGATTAATCCAAAAAGGATAATCCACTTAGACGAAAAGGATAATTTTTGGTCTTCTGGCGCGACAGGTCCATGTGGACCTTGTTCCGAACTTTATTATGATTTTAACCCTGAAAAAGGACTCAAAAATATTGACCTAGAGGATGGAGATCGTTTTATTGAATTTTATAATCTTGTATTTATGCAGTATAACCGGGATTCAAATGGGATATTATCAGATCTTGAATTTAAAAATATTGATACTGGGATGGGTCTTGAGCGTATGGCTCAAATTCTTCAAAAAAAGACAAATAATTATGAAACTGATTTAATTTTTCCAATTGTTAAAGAGGCTTCTGTTATTGCTAATATTGATTATTTTTCTTCTGAAGATCGTACTAAGATCTCACTAAAAATACTTGGTGATCATACTAGGGCGATTATTCATTTAATTTCCGATGGTGTAGTTGCTAGTAATCTCGGTAGGGGATACATCTTGAGAAGATTGTTAAGAAGGATGATTAGGCATGGAAGATTATTAGGTATAAAGGACTATTTTCTTTCAAAGCTTGCATCTCTTGGTATTAGCCTGATGCAGAATACTTATCCGGATTTAAAAAATAATAAAGAACAAATTTTAAGAGAAATTAATATTGAGGAAAAAAGATTTCTTGAAACTTTAGATAGAGGTGAAAAATTATTAAATGATTTTATATGTTCTGGCGAAAAATTAATCTCTGGATCTAAAGCTTTTGAACTATATGATACTTATGGATTTCCTTTAGAATTAACTAAAGAGATACTTGAAGAAAAAAATATAAATGTTGATTTAGAGGGTTTTGAAAGAGAAATGGAGGCTCAAAAAGAAAGAGCGAAAGCAGCATCTCAAAAAATTGATTTAACTTTAAAAGGATCAATTGAAAGAGAAATAGATTTATTTGATCAAACTATTTTTGAAGGATATAATTCTCTAAATTCTAATGGGGTAGTAAAGGGTATATTTTTTGAGTCAAACTCTGTAGAAAAAGCTATTAAAGGACAAGCTGTTCAAATTATTCTTGATCAAACTTCTTTTTATGGAGAATCAGGAGGTCAAGTTGGTGATACAGGAACTATTTCTGGTGATGGTACTGAAATTTATATAGATAAAGTTATAAGAAAAAAAAATATATTTTTGCATTGCGGAACGGTAATAAAAGGAGAAATTTTCAGGAATCAGTTAGTTGAAACAAGAGTTGATAACTCCAATAGAGCAAAAGCCGAATCAAATCATACTGCTACTCATTTACTGCAATCAGCTCTCAAAATAGTTATTGATAAGAGCGTTAGCCAACGAGGTTCATTAGTAGCTTTTAATAAATTACGGTTTGATTTTAATTCTCCTCACCCTTTATCTAAAGAACAAATTTTACAAATTGAGTCCTTAGTTAATTCTTGGATCTTTGAAAATCATCCTATTCAAGTGAAACATATGGAGAAAGATGATGCTCTTAAAGCGGGAGCTTTAGCTATGTTTGGAGAGAAATATGGAGATATTGTTAGGGTAGTTGATGTTCCAGGTGTTTCTATGGAGCTTTGTGGAGGGACACATGTTCGCAAGACATCTGAGGTGGGTAGCTTTAAAATTATAAATGAATTAGGAATATCTTCAGGAATTAGAAGGATAGAAGCATTATCTGGACAGTTGGTTTTAGATTATTTTAAAGAAAGAGATGAGACGGTAGATAAACTTAGTGATTTATTAAAAGCAAGTCCATCGAAGCTTTTTGAAAGGGTTAGTTCTTTGCAGTCAGAGTTGATTAATAAAAATAAAGAAATACAAAAAATGAAGGATGAAATTGCTTATTTTAAATACTCTTCGCTAAGTTCTTCTGCAAATAAAATTGGATCATTTTCGTTGATTATTAGTCAACTTGATGGACTAGATGGAAATTCTCTACAATCTGCAGCATTAGATTTAACTTCTAAATTGGGAGATAAGTCGGTTGTGATTCTTGGAGGAATACCAGATAAGGAAAATAGAAAATTGTTATTTGTTGTCTCTTTTGGGGAAGACTTAGTTAAAAGAGGTATGCATGCAGGGAAATTAATTAATGATATTTCACGTATTTGCTCTGGGGGAGGGGGAGGTAAACCTAACTTTGCACAGGCAGGTGCTAAAGATGTTGATAAATTAAATGATGCTTTGGAATATGCAAGAAAAGATTTGAGGACAAAACTCCTTAATTATTCTGATAAGTAACTACTTTTTCTTAAACTGGTTTCTATTTGGTCAATTAACTTTCGTGCTTCTTGAATAGTCAAAGTTTTATTGTTGATAGCAGATTCAGTATTGATTCTTATTGATTCAACTAAATTATCTGAACTGTAATCTAATAACTCTAAAATTTCTGATTTGCTATTTTCTTTAATAATGTTTTTAATTTTATAAGAATTATCTTCATTTATATCAATATGAATAACATTTGTATTTCCAAATAAATTATGGAAATTCCCTAATGCTTCTTGATATGCTCCTGCCATGAAGATTCCTATTAGATAATCATTATTTTTTTCTGGAGGATGTAAATTTAAAAGTGATTTAATCTTTCCATTGTCAATAAAACTATTCAGCTTGCCATCAGAATCACAAGTTAAATCCGCAAAGTTTCCCTTACAAAAGGGCTCTTCTAAGTGTCTATGAATTGGAATAATTGGAAAAACTTGATTAATTGCCCAGGTATCAGGAATAGATTTAAAAACTGATAAATTTGCGTAATATGTTGATGCAAGCGTGTCGGTTATTTCAGATAAATCTGGATGGTTAATTTCATCACTCTCCAATTGATTTGCAATCTCTTTTGCACAAGCCCATGTAAGTTCTTCCGCATACGCACGTTCTTCCAAACAAATAAATCCTAATCTAAAAGCGACTAAGCAATCCTCTTTAAATTTTTTAGCGTCATTCCATAATTCTATTATTTCAGATAAATCTTCTCTTTTATCTCTAAGATTGTTTAGCTGATTAAGGGTTTCTATCAGATTTGTGATGATTAATGATTGTTTTTTGTTATCGGATACTTTGACTTGGGAGTTGACATGGCTTGTCCCTAAAATATTAAAAATTAAAACTGAACAATGACTGATTATCGCTCTACCACTTTCTGAGATAATGATTGGATGTTGAATATTATTTACTTCACATGAATCTTTTATTGTTGCAATAACGTCGTTTGCGTAGTTTTGAAGAGAATAATTTGTCGAAGTATTGGAAGACGTTTTAGTTCCATCGAAGTCTATTCCTAAGCCGCCTCCAACATCTATATATTTCATTGGTGCTCCTAACTTAGATAATTCAACAAATATTTGACTAGCTTCTTGTAATGCATCTTTTATAACTGATATATCACTAATTTGGCTTCCAACATGGAAATGCAGCAACTTCATTTCATTTATTAGATTTGCTTCTTTGAGCTCTTTTATTGTTAGCATTATTTCTGGAATTGATAATCCAAATTTGGAATTATCTCCCACTGATTGACCCCACCTACCACTACTCTTACTTGATAATTTTGATCTAATTCCAAGTATGGGGGTTGCTTTGAGATTTTCTACAGCCTCTATAATTCTTTTAACTTCATCTCTTTGTTCAATAACTATAATTGGCTTTTTACCAAGTTTTCTGGCTAATATTGCACTTTCAATATACTTGTTATCTTTGTATCCATTACAAATTAAAAGTGATTTTTGATTTTCTAGGATAGATAATCCAATTAATAATTCTGATTTACTTCCTACTTCTAAACCAAAATTCCAAGGATCACCATATTCAATGATTTTTTCCAAGACATTTTTTTGCTGATTACATTTAATAGGAAAAACTCCTTGATAAATATTTTTGTAGTTATAAGTTTCTATAGCTTGGCAGAAGGCATTATTTAATTCCGTAATTCGGTCTTTTAAAATGTCGTTGAATCTTATTATTAAGGGAGTATTGATTTCTCTACTTTTAAATTCCTTAACAAGTTTAAAAAGATCGACTTTTTTTTTGGATTTTCTATTTGGGCTTATCGATATATTGCCATCTGAATTAATTGAAAAATATTTTTCTCCCCATTTATCAATACCATAAGTAGAAATACTATCTTCTATAGTCCAATTTTTATTTAATTTTTTTGTATCAAAATCGGTCAATTTTAGTTTTGTGATTTATATAAGTTTTTGAAAATTACTCAAAACAATATCTTTTATTTTAATGATTACTTGCCAACTTACCACCTAAAAGAAGAATATACATAGAGAGATTACTAATTAAATGATCAAAGAAAGAACGTTTCTTGCAATTAAACCAGATGGAGTTCAGAGAGGATATGTTTCAGAGATTATTGGAAGGTTTGAAAAAAAAGGCTTTAAATTGGTAGGTTTAAAACAATTAATTCCATCAAAGCAACTTGCTCAAGACCATTATGGGGTACATAGAGAGAGACCTTTTTTTAGGGATTTAGTCGACTTTATATCAAGTGGTCCTGTGGTTGCGATGATTTGGGAAGGAGAAGGGGTAATCTTAAGCGCAAGAAAATTAATTGGGGCTACAAAACCACTTGAGGCTGAACCTGGCACTATAAGAGGAGATTTAGCTATTGATATAGGTAGAAATATAATTCATGGTTCAGATGGAGAAGAAACTGCAAAATTTGAGATAAATTTATGGTTTGCTCAAGATGAAATATGTGATTGGGAGACTTCTGATTCTGAATGGCGAGCAGAAAATTAAAGAAATTTATATTTAAAATCTGTTAAAACTAAATTTTTTAAGGAAAGTAGTTTCAATATTGTTGAGAGTTTTTTCTTGAATTAATTTGAACATAATATCGCTTGTAATTGCTGAAAAGAGCACTCCATTCCTGTAATGTCCGGTAGCTACATAAAGATTGACGATTTGAGTTTTTCCAATTATAGGCTTGAAGTCAGGTGTACAAGGCCTGAACCCCCACCAATGTTCCATTTGTGGCCAGTTTAATGCTTCTGGTAATAAAGCTTTAATACCCTCCTGAAGTTGATTTATGCCCTTTGGTGTATTTCCTTGATTAAATTCGGCCTTATCTTCAACTGTTGCTCCAACAACTATAAGACCATCGTCTCTAGGAACTAAGTAAGTATTAGGACCAAAAAGAACTCTTTTAATAGAATTTTCTGGACCTTGTATTGAAAGCATTTGTCCCTTTACAGGAAAGATAGGTAAGTTATTTAAAACTTTTTTACTCCAAGCACCGCAGCATAAAATTACTTTTTCCCCAAAAATATTTTTTATTTCTCCAGTAGCGTTTAAAACTTTTGCACCAAGAATTTTATTCTTTTCTAAGATTAATTCTTTTACATCTGCTCCTTCTTGGAACTTGACCCCATGCAAAGAACATGCACGCTCAAGAGCACGCATAAGCCTCCTTCTATTATCTATTTGGCCGTCTTGTTCAAAAAGTAATCCATGCTCCCAATTTTTATTTATTCCACTGATTTCTTTCTGTAGGTTTTTCTGATTTAAATATTTCCCATATTTATAAGTTTTGAATTTCTTCAATTTTTTTAAATTTTCAAACGGTACTACTATTCCACATTTTTTCAAACCACAATCAATGCCACTATCTTGTTCGATATTTTTAATCCATTCTGGAATTAAATTTTGACTTTGTTGTCCAAATATGAATAATTCATCTTCAAGTCCCTCAGCATGGGTGGCCAACATTCCCGCCGCAACGAATCCAGCAGATTCGCTTCTGTTTTTGCTTAAAACTTCAACTTTAAATTTATTTCGTGCAAATTCATAAGCAATAGATAAACCTATTAATCCTCCACCAATAATTAAAATTGTATTTTTAGTTTCTGATTCCATTTAATTATTTTTATAATTTAGATATTTTTTGATCCTCTTTTACCTTATATCCAATAAGATTAAGAGAGGAATATTTAATAATGAAAAATTTAGAACCTTGGGAAGCTGTGATCGGTTTAGAAACCCATGTCCAGCTTAATACTAAAAGCAAAATATTTACATCTGCATCAACAGCTTTTGGTGATGAACCTAATACTCATATTGATCCTGTTGTTTGTGGTTTACCAGGAACTCTCCCTGTTTTAAATAAGACTGTTTTAGAGTATGCAGTAAAAACTTCTTTAGCTTTAAATTTAAATGTGGCAGAACATTGTAAATTTGATAGAAAACAATACTTTTACCCTGATTTGCCTAAAAACTATCAAATCTCTCAATTCGATGAACCTTTAGCAGAAAATGGCTGGCTAGAAGTTGAAATAGCAGAAAAAGATAAAGAAACGTACTTAAAAAAAATCGGTATAGAAAGACTTCATATGGAAGAAGATGCTGGTAAGTTAGTTCATGTAGGAAGCGATCGATTGGCTGGCTCTAAGTATTCATTAGTTGATTACAACCGCGCAGGTATAGCACTCGTTGAGATCGTAAGTAAACCAGACATTAGGACAGGTAGAGAGGCATCAGAATATGCTTCAGAAATAAGAAGAACCGTTAGATACCTTGGTGTTTCAGACGGAAATATGCAAGAGGGCTCTCTAAGGTGCGATGTAAATATTTCAGTTAGGAGAGGCCCTAACGCCCCTTTCGGGACCAAAGTTGAAATAAAGAATATGAATTCTTTCTCTGCTATTCAAAAGGCTTGTGAGTATGAAATAGAAAGACAAATTGATGTCTATGAGAATGGAGGAGAAATTTATCAAGAAACTAGGCTGTGGGATGAAGCTAAGCAATTAACAAAAAGTATGAGATTAAAGGAGGGTAGTAGTGATTATAGATATTTTCCAGACCCTGATCTTGGCCCAATTGAAATATCAAAAGAACAAAAAGATCAATGGCTTAATGAATTGCCTGAATTACCGTCTAAGAAAAGACAAAAATATGTCAAAGAATTAGGCTTGTCACCATATGATTCAAGAGTTATTTCTGATGAAGTTTTTATGGCAAACTTCTTTGAAGAGACCGTAGCAAATGGTGCCGATCCAAAACTTGCATCAAATTGGATTACAAGTGATATTGTTGGTTATTTGAAATCAAATAAACAAAGTTTTGCTGACTTAAAGCTTAGCCCTATTAACCTTGCAGAGATGATTAATATGATTTCTAAGAAAGTTATTAGTGGAAAAATAGCAAAAGAAATCTTACCAGAATTAATTCAAGATAATATTTCTCCAAAAAAGATAGTTGAAGAAAAAGGCTTGGCTATGATATCTGATTCTGCAAGTATTTTGGTAATTATTGAAGAACTTATTATTGAATATCCTAAAGAAGTTAAATCTTTTAAAGAGGGGAAAACTAAACTACTTGGTTTTTTCGTAGGACAGCTTATGAAAAAAACTAAAGGTAAAGCAGATCCCAAACTTGCTAATAAACTCATTTCTGAAAAACTAAATAGTTAATTTCTAGATAAGTTTTTGTATTGAATTCATCCATACTTTTTTATCATCTGAGTTGTCTAATATTGCATCAGAAAATTTA
>QBXG01000008.1:0-45116 GCA_003283445.1 Prochlorococcus sp. AG-321-D23
CGAGGATAATTTTTTAGATGCTTTAAATCTTTTTAATAATCAACAATGGTATGAAGCTCATGATGCTTTTGAAGATATATGGAATACTCTTGAAGGAGACGAGAGACAAATTGTACAAGGAATACTTCAAGTATCAGTCTCTCAATTCCATTTAAGTAAAGGGAATCTAAATGGAGCGACTATATTAATGGGAGAAGGCTTAGGTAGGATAAAAAAAAGAACTTATATTGATTTAGGGATAGATCTCGAATCTTTTTGTAAATGTCTTGAAGAATTATTAAGAAAACTTCAATATAAAGAGGCATTAAATGAGGATGAAAAGCCTTACCTAGTGAGAAAATAGAAAAATGAATTTAGAAATAAAGAACGTCTTTCTTTCTATTGAAGGAAAAATAATAGTAAATGATGTTTCAATAAAGGTTTGCCCAGGCGAAATTGTTGGTTTAATGGGACCAAATGGTGCAGGCAAAACATCTACTTTTAATCTTGCGGTTGGCAATTTAAAACCTGACAAGGGAGATATATTAATGAATAGCAAATCTATAAAACATTTACCTTTGCCTAGTAGAGCAAAACTTGGTTTAGCATACTTAACTCAAGAAGCAAGTATCTTTAGAGATCTAACAGTTAAAGAAAATATTGACTTAGCATTACACAATTCATTTTCTAGTAGCGCAATAGTAAGAAATAAGAGAGAAAAAATAATTAATGAATTTAATTTGAATAAAGTTGTTGATAATTATGGTTATCAATTATCAGGAGGGGAGAGAAGACGGTGTGAAATAGCAAGAGCTCTATCAGTTGGTAGACAAGGGCCTAAATATTTACTTTTGGATGAACCTTTCGCAGGGATCGACCCCTTAGCTGTAAATGATTTAAAAAAACTTATTATTAAACTTAGTGAGAACGGAATGGGAATTCTCATAACAGACCATAATGTAAGAGAGACTCTATTAATTACAAGCAAATCATATGTTTTAAGTGAAGGAAAGATACTTGCTCATGGATCATCTGATGAACTTTCAAATAATCAAATAGTGAAAAAGTTTTATTTGGGGGATGATTTTCAGCTTTAAGTACTTAATTAAGAAATAAATTTAAATTAAAATAATTGATAAAATCATGAATTTTTTATTTTTTTTATTATTTTATAATTAAGTAAACTTGTACAGTTTTATATTTTACTAATGATATTTGATGGTTTTATCAAAAATTTAATTTACGATCCAGTATCTTCTATAGGCATTTTAATTTTTTATTTTTTATTAATTAATTTGCCTATTTCTCTAATAGCCTTATTTAATAAAAAATCCTCTTCTTATGTGCGTCTAATTACAATCTTAATTAATCTCTTCATAGCATTACAGCTTATCTCAAGATGGATAATCTCTGGACATTTCCCAATAAGTAATTTATATGAATCTCTTTATTTCTTAGTTTGGGGTATAACTTTAGGTCAATTAATAATTGAGGAAGAATACTCGACTCCGATAATCCCAGCAATAGCAATACCTATTGAACTTTTAACTATAGCTTTTGCTTGCTTTGTTTTGCCTGAAGATTTAAAGCTATCATCTAATCTTGTCCCAGCATTAAGATCAAGTTGGTTAATTATGCATGTAAGCGTAGTCATGCTTAGTTATGCTGCCCTTATAATTGGCTCTTTACTTTCAGCATCTGTACTGTTTATTAACAATAGTCAACCTCTTCAACTAAGAAGTAGTTCTACAGGTGTAGGCGGTTTCAAAATATCTAATTCTTACTCGATTAATAATGTCATTGAGCCTATAAATTTTTCTCATTCTGAGGAACTAGACACTCTTAGTTATCGATCTATATTAGTAGGATTTGTTCTTCTTACTCTTGGATTAATTACTGGCGCTATTTGGGCTAATGAAGCATGGGGCACTTGGTGGAGTTGGGATCCTAAGGAAACCTGGGCTTTTATCTCTTGGTTGTTTTATGCTGCCTATTTACATATGAGAATAAGTAGGGGTTGGCAAGGTAGAAGACCTGCATTACTTGCTACTTCTGGTTTTTTTGTCGTACTCATATGTTACATAGGAGTAAATTTTTTAGGTGTAGGTTTACATAGTTATGGTTGGATATTTGGTATAATAAATTTATTTTAAGTTCCAGTTATTAATGAATTAAGGCTCTGAAATTATCTTTCCATTTTGAGCATCTTGAGCAACCGACCTTAATTCCTCACAACCCTCTTTTAAAGTTGGATAAGCAAACATCCCACTTCCCGCAATGAAACAATTTGCACCGGCTTCTGCACATTGCGAAATCGTCCAATTTGCTTTTATTCCACCATCAACTTCAATATCTATATTCAAATTCTTTTCAATTACGTATTGTCTTATTTTTCTTATTTTATTTAACATTGTTGGTATGTAGGCTTGGCCACCAAAGCCTGGATTAACTGTCATCACCAAGACATGATCAACCATATCCATAATGTTTTCAATCATTTCAAATGGGGTATGAGGATTTAATGCAACCGATGGTGATCCACCAAGATCTCTTATCTTTCCAAGAACTCTGTGAAGGTGAACATTAGCTTCCGCATGAGCTATGACAACTCCAGGCTCTCCCTTGGAACCTTTAGTGGCTTTTACATATGCCTCAAGCATGGTCTCGCAATTATATTGGCTTACCATTAATTGAGTCTCGAAAGGAACTTCGCAATATTTTCTACATGCAGCAATCATTTCAGGACCAAATGTTAGATTTGGTACGAAATTTCCATCCATGACATCAAATTGAATACGGTCAACACCTGCTTCTTCAAGATCTTTAACACATGCCCCCATATTTGCCCAGTCTGCTGGTAGTACGGAAGGAATTATTTGAATTGGTCGATTAACACCTACTGAATTTTTAGAGTTAGTTTCTGGCATTTTATTTTTAAAATATTTAATAAAGATACTATATTTGGTTGCTTATTCCTAATTTCAAGTCACGGCCTGATAAAGTAACACCTGCAAAGAGTTAAAATAAGCTAATTAGCAAATTAATTCTCATAAAAAATGCCTTTTTTATGAGAATATGTTTTAAACCTCTTAGAAAATCTTTTAAAATTTAATTGTGAATCAAACTTTAATTCAAGAAATTCTCGAAGTAGTCGAGCAAGCCGCAATCGCATCAGCGAAACTTACAGGTTTAGGTCAGAAAGATGAAGCTGACGCAGCTGCTGTTGAAGCAATGAGGTTGCGTATGGGCAAAATTGAGATGAAAGGAAAAATTGTAATAGGTGAAGGTGAACGTGACGAAGCACCAATGTTATATATCGGGGAAGAGGTAGGTAGTGGAAACGGTCCAGGGGTTGACTTTGCTGTAGACCCTTGTGAAGGAACTAATCTATGTGCTAACAACCAAAGAGGATCAATGGCAGTATTAGCTGCTTCTGACACTGGGGGTCTTTTCAATGCACCTGATTTTTATATGAATAAATTAGCAGCTCCTCCAGCGGCAAAAGGAAAGGTAGATATTAGGAAATCAGCTACTGAGAATTTAAAGATTTTAAGTAATTGCTTAGATCTAGCGATTGATGAACTTACTGTAGTAGTTATGGACAGAGCAAGACATAAAGGTTTGATCAAGGAGATTCGAGAATGTGGAGCAAAAATTCAACCAATTTCTGATGGAGACGTTCAAGCTGCAATTGCATGTGGATTTGCAGGAACAGGGACTCATTGCTTAATGGGTATTGGAGCAGCTCCAGAAGGTGTTATATCTGCCGCTGCCATGAGAGCTCTTGGTGGACATTTTCAAGGACAGTTAGTTTATGACCCTGCAATTGCGCAGACTTCTGAATGGGCCGACTATACGAAAGAAGGAAATATCAAACGTTTAAATGAAATGGGAATTACTGATATTGACAAAATCTATGAGGCCAACGAACTTGCATCAGGAGAAAATGTGATCTTTGCGGGAAGTGGAATTACTGATGGATTATTATTTGACGGAGTCAAATTTGAAAAAGACTGCACTAGAACCAGTAGCCTTGTAATAAGTACATTAGATAGTACTTGTAGATTTACAAATACAATACACATGAAAGATGGTGCTAAAAGTATTAGCCTTTAATATTTCAATTTAATTTTATGCATATTGTTGTCGTCGGACTAAGTCATCGCACGGCACCTGTCGAAGTGCGCGAGAAGTTAAGTATTCCTGATCAATCGATTTCAGAATCATTAAAAACACTGAGTATCAATTCTGATATTTTAGAAGTTTCTATTTTAAGTACTTGTAATAGGTTAGAAATATACGCTCTTGTTAAAGAGATAAATATTGGTATTTCATCCATTAAAGAATTTTTAACAGATTACTCGAGCGTAAATTTTGAAGATCTAAATCCTCATCTTTTTGATTTCAGACAAGAAGAAGCTGTTTTACATTTAATGAAAGTCTCAGCTGGATTAGATAGCCTCGTTTTGGGCGAAGGTCAAATACTTTCGCAAGTTAAAAAAATGATGAGATTAGGTCAGGAGAATCAATCTACCGGGCCAATTCTTAATAGGTTATTAAGTCAATCAGTTAGTGCCGGGAAGAAAGTTAGATCTGAAACTAATTTAGGAACTGGTGCTGTATCAATTAGCTCAGCCGCTGTAGAACTAGCTCAATTAAAAATTGGACAGGATCATGGTGTTGATGGGCTCGTTAGTTTGAAATCTGAAAAAGTTCTAGTCGTTGGCGCTGGAAGGATGAGTAGACTTTTAATAACTCATTTGAAATCCAAAGGATGTCATAAGCTCACTCTTTTAAATAGAAATATTGATAGAGCCGTTAATCTTGCAGGAGATTTTCCAGATCTTGAAATAAATTGCAAGAGTTTAGATGAATTGGATGAAAATATATCTTTATCCTCTCTTGTCTTTACTAGTACTGCCTCTGAAAAACCTTTTATTGATTTAGCAAGAGTTGAAAATATTAGTTTAAATAACAAACTTAAATTTATTGATATAGGTGTTCCAAGAAATATATCAAATGATGTTAAACATCATGCTTCTATAGAGTCTTTTGATGTAGATGACTTGGAAGAAGTTGTTTCTAGAAATCAAGAATTTAGACAAAAAATAGCAAAAGAGGCTGAATCTCTAGTTAAAGATGAAAGAATCGTTTTTTTGGAGTGGTGGGCTAGTTTGGAAGCAGTTCCAGTAATAAATAAACTAAGATCTGATTTGGAGTTAATAAGAAAAGAAGAGTTACAAAAAGCACTAAGTAGAATGGGACCTGATTTTTCTGCTCGAGAAAGGAAAGTTGTAGAGGCTTTAACTAAGGGGATTATTAATAAGATTCTTCACACACCAGTCACTAAATTGAGAAGTCCCCAGTCAAGAGATGAAAGACAAGCATCATTAAAAATCGTTGAAAAATTGTTTTCTTTGGTAGATGATGAATAAAATTTTAAAAATAACTGACTTTATATTAAGTTTTTCATTAGATTTTTCTTAATACCTATGTAAAGTGGCCATTACCATTTTTAAATTTGCACATAATCAGTTAATTTTAATAGTTGAGTATACCTCCATTAAATTGAATGAAGCGTGTGTTGGCAATCATCCTCGGAGGAGGAAAAGGTTCTAGGCTTTATCCCTTAACAAAAATGAGGGCTAAACCTGCAGTTCCTTTAGCAGGTAAATATCGTTTAATTGATATCCCAATTAGTAATTGTATTAATTCTGGGATTAATAAAATGTACGTTTTAACTCAGTTTAATAGTGCTTCTCTTAACAGACATATTGGTAGAACCTACAATTTAAGTGCTCCTTTTGGGCAAGGATTTGTGGAGGTACTAGCTGCTCAGCAAACTCCTGATAGTCCAAAGTGGTTTGAAGGTACTGCTGATGCAGTAAGAAAATATCAATGGTTGTTTCAAGAGTGGGATGTGGACGAATATTTAATATTGTCTGGTGATCAGCTCTATAGAATGGACTATAGTTTATTTGTTCAACACCATAGAGATAATAAAGCTGATTTAACAGTAGCTGCGTTACCTGTGGATGAATCTCAGGCTGAAGGTTTTGGGCTTATGAGAACAGATGATTTGGGTAATATTAAAGAATTTAGTGAAAAGCCAACCGGTGAGAAATTAAAATCAATGGCAGTTGATACCTCTAAGTTCGGATTAACCAAGGAATCAGCATCAGAGAAACCGTATCTTGCCTCGATGGGCATTTATGTTTTCAGTAGAAAGACACTTTTCGATCTCTTAAATAAGTTCCCTAGTTATACAGATTTTGGTAAAGATATAATCCCTGAGGCATTAAGTAGAGGGGATACACTAAAGAGTTATGTTTTTGATGATTACTGGGAAGATATAGGAACTATAGGAGCATTTTTTGAATCAAACTTAGCATTAACACAACAACCAAAACCTCCGTTTAGTTTTTATGATGAAAAATTTCCTATATATACTAGGCCTAGATATCTTCCTCCATCAAAACTTGTAGATGCTCAAATTACTGATTCAATAGTATGTGAAGGAACCATTTTGAAATCTTGTAGCATCTTGCATTGTGTTTTAGGGGTGAGAAGTAGAATTGAAAGTGATTCTGTTATTGAAGATACTCTTGTAATGGGATCTGATTTTTTTGAATCGCTAGAAGAGAGGATTGAATTAAGAAAAGGTGGTGGTACTCCTCTTGGAGTAGGTGAAGGTTCAACTATCAAACGGGCAATTCTTGATAAGAATGCAAGAATTGGAGATAATGTTGTGATAGTAAATAAGGATAGGGTAGAAGAAGCAGATAAACCAGATTTAGGATTTTATATAAGAAATGGAATTGTTGTTGTAGTTAAAAATGCATCTATTGCAAACGGAACAATTATTTAATTTAGTTTTTCGATCATTTTTCGCTGACATAAGTAATGTTTTTTAAGCAATTTCTCTAAGTTGCATGCAATATATATTTATTGCGTTTTTTAATTTTTATGCCCAAGGCACATTTTGGTTTAATCGGTCTTGGAGTTATGGGGGAGAATTTAGTCCTCAATGCAGAACGGAACGGATTTTCTAGTGTAGTTTTTAATAGAACCTATTCAAAAACTCAAGAATTCTTAGAAGGTAGAGGTTTAGGAAAGAATGTAGAAGGAGCTAAAACACTTCAAGAATTTGTGAATAAGCTTGAGAGACCAAGAAGAATTTTAATGATGGTTAAAGCCGGGGCAGCTACAGATGCTGTTATTGATAATATTTCTGAATATCTTGAAGAAGGTGATTTATTAATTGATGGAGGTAATTCTCAGTTTAAAGATACTGAAAGAAGAGTTGCGACTCTTGAAAGTAAAAGCTTTGGATATATAGGAATGGGTGTCTCTGGAGGGGCTAAAGGAGCTTTGGAGGGGCCAAGCATGATGCCTGGCGGAACTAAAGCCTCTTATGACGCTATAGAAAGTTTATTGACTAAAATGGCTGCGAAAGTAGAAGACGGTCCGTGTGTAGCTTATGTTGGACCCGGTGGTTCAGGCCATTTCGTTAAAACTGTTCATAATGGTATTGAATATGGCATTGAGCAAATTCTTGCAGAAGCTTATGACCTTATGAAAAGAGTCAAAAATATGAATGGATCACAAATGGCTGAGGTTTTTGGTCTTTGGAATAATACTGATGAATTGGCGTCTTATCTTGTAGAAATAACGCAAATATGTTTAAACACCAAAGATGAACTAACAGGCGAAGATGTTGTGGAAAAAATATTGGATAAAGCTGGCCAAAAAGGTACTGGATTGTGGACTGTTGTTAGTGCCTTAGAACTTGGTATATCAGTTCCCACTATTTATGCTTCATTAAATGCAAGGGTTATGAGTTCCCTTAAGGTTCAACGTAGTGAAATCGAGAAAACAATTCCGATGGAAGCTATTGAAGATTTTGATTTAGGAGAAATTTCTAATGGTATGAAACCTTTGTTTGATGCCGTCGTTCTTGCTACTATTGCCAGTTACGCTCAAGGGATGGATATATTAAGTGAAGCTTCATCAGTTTATGATTATGAGCTAAATATGCCATCTATTGCGCAAATATGGAAAGGTGGTTGCATTATTAGATCAAAATTATTAAAAAAGATTCAAGATGCATATCAAAAAGATCCAAATTTGAAGAATCTAATTTTTGATGATTGGTTCAACAACGAAATTTCTACAAGAATTGATAATTTAGCAAGTGTCGTTTCTTCTTCAACTAAGGCTGGTATTCCAGTGCCTTGTTTATCAAGCACTTTAGATTATTTAAATAGTTACAGAACAAAAAGACTCCCTCAGAATTTAGTTCAAGCCATGAGAGATTGTTTTGGCTCACATACTTACGAAAGAGTTGATAAGGAGGGAAGTTTTCATACTGAATGGATGAAATGATTGAACAATCTTATGGTAGATACAAACTTTACATATATAAAGATAAACTTGAACTCTCATCAAATGTCTCTAATTTTATAGAAAATCAAATTGTTCAAACGTTAAAAATTAAAGACAGATTTCAATTTTGTGTAAGTGGTGGTTCAACTCCTAAATCTGTATATCAATTACTATCAGAAAGAGATATTGAATGGGAGAAAGTTGATATTTTTTTAGGTGATGAGAGGTGTGTTGATCCTAAATCTGAATTGAGTAACTCTCTGATGTTAAAAAATTCCTTGCTAACTAAATATGGATCTAAAGCCTTCTTTTATGAGATTTTTAGTGATAAAAAAGTTGACGATAATATCTCTAAAAATTTATTAATTTCTAAATTAAATGAAAAATGTAATGGTAAACCTCCATCTTTTGATTTAACTTTATTAGGCCTTGGAGATGATGGTCATACCGCTTCACTATTTCCATATCAGAAAGATAATAATGCTGATGATTTAGTGATTTTTAATGAGGGTAAGGGTCTTAAAAGAATTTCTCTAACACCTAAAGTACTCTCTTCTTCTTCAAATATTATATTTTTAGTTAGTGGAGCTTCTAAACAATTAGCACTCCAGAGGTTATTGGATAAAGATGAATCTCAAGAAAGGACTCCTTCTAAACTAATTAAATCAAGTAACCAGATATCAATATTTTGCGATGTAGAATCTTCAAAAGAATTATCATTTTAGTTAAAGTCTATATTAGTTCTAAACTAATTAATGAGTAATAAAAAAGTTTTATTCCAGAAAAAAGAGTTTGAAGGATGGAAAACCTTAAATGATACTGTTATGGGTGGTTCAAGTTCAGCTTATTGCGAAAATACAAATTCTGGGTTGCTATTAAAGGGAAATATCATAGAGAAAGCTGGAGGCTTTGTTAGTTGTAGATCATCAATATATAAACCTTCATTAGATATTAACGAGTATCAATCTTTTGAGTTAAAAATAGATGGTCAAGGAAGAACCTTTAAATTTGCAGTCGCATGCGAAGATGACATCCTTGGCCTAACAGAATTTATTCCTGGCGGTCTGAGATGGATAAAATCATTTCCTACTAAAAAATTTGGAACAACTAAGATAGAAATTCCTTTTAATTCTCTTAATCCATCAGTAAGAGCTAATAAGGTCCGTTTCCCTTTCAAATTCAAACCATCAAAAATTAAGAGATTACAACTGCTACATTCAAAATTTGGAGATGATGGTCTACTTAATGATGGATTCAAATCGGGTCCAATAAAAATTTTTATAAAATCAATCAGTGTTCTTTGAAGATTTTGATGAAAAATTTAATACTTTAATTGCTAAGTCTGCAGATTTATCAAATAAACCTTTTCTGCACTCAGTCGTAAAGATAAATGGGGAATATGAAAGAGATAATGTGGATATTGATTTAACTGTAAATATTTTATGTAGAGATAATGAAGGGAAAAGATTGGATATTTATGATCTTGAGTTGGAACTTTTTAAATCAAATAGTGAATTAGTTTTAGTTATTTCAAAGCTGAACTTTCCTGATGAACCTATTTTATGGAGTGGTGTAAAAACAATATGGATGAATAGTAGTGATGGCAAAAAATGCTCTCCACCAAAATATAGTTCAAGATTGGAGAACCTTTCTACGAGGATAAAAAATTTTATTACTTAGAACAGTTTATTAGGAGATTATTCTTCCAAATCTGTAACGGCTCCTAGGCTTGAGGTGCTAACAATTCTTGAATATTTAGAAAGAACTCCTTTTTTATATTTTTTACTTGGCTTTTCCCATTTAATTCTTCTCATTTCTAATTCCTCATCAGATAGTTCAACTTCGATTAATTGGTTTTTCGCATCAACAGTTATTAAATCGCCTTCTTTTATTAACGCTATATTTCCTCCAATTGCTGCCTCAGGTGCAATATGGCCAACAACTAGGCCATAGGTGCCTCCACTAAATCTACCATCAGTTATTAGAGCTACTTTTTCTCCAAGTCCTTGCCCAACAATTGCGGATGTTGGCGCCAACATTTCTCTCATCCCTGGTCCGCCCACAGGACCTTCATTTCTTATAACAACAACATTACCAGCTTTAATATCATTATTCAAAATTGATTTGAGACAATCCTCCTCACTCTCAAAAATGCGAGCAGGTCCTTTTAATACAGGATTCTTTATTCCACTAATTTTGGCTACACAACCTTCCGAGGCTAAGTTACCTTTTAGAATCGCTAAGTGACCTTTTTTATAAAGCGGATTATCAATATCTCGAATGACATCTTGATTCTCTGGAGGTTTATCTGGAATATCTTTTAAGGAGTCAACTATTGTTTTACCCTCTATGTTTCTACAATTGCCATGTATCAAACCTGCGTTTAGAAGTATTTTCATAACTTGTGGTATTCCACCTGCCTTATGAAGATCGACTGTTACGTATTTACCGCTGGGTTTTAAGTCGCAAATTACAGGTACTTTTTGTCTTATTCTTTCGAAATCATCAATATTGATATCTATACCTGCTGTATTTGCTATTGCTAATATATGGAGAACGGCATTAGTTGAACCTCCAATTGCCATAATGACAGATATTGCATTCTCAAATGATTCTTTAGTCATGAGAGTTAAAGGTCGAATGTCTTTTCTAATTGCATCAACTAATATTTCAGCACTTTTTTCAGCGCTAACTTCTTTCTCATAATCTTCAGCTGCCATTGTTGAACTATAAGGAAGACTTAAACCCAAGACTTCTATAACGGCAGACATGGTATTAGCTGTAAACATTCCTCCACAACTTCCAGCTCCTGGGATACAATTTTTTTCAACTTCAATTAATCTCTTCTCATTTATTTTCCCAGAAGTTAATTGCCCAACAGCTTCAAATGCACTGACAACTGTAAGATCTTCACCGTTTAATTTACCAGGTTTTATTGTTCCTCCATAAATAAATATGGATGGGATATTCATTCTTGCAATTGCAATCATTGCTCCGGGCATATTTTTATCACAACCTCCAATAGCTAAAACCCCGTCCATACTTTGCGCATTGCATGCTGTTTCGATTGAATCAGCTATAACCTCTCTCGAAACTAGAGAATATTTCATTCCCTCTGTTCCCATAGAGATTCCATCACTTACGGTGATGGTTCCGAACATCTGAGGCATTCCTCCGGCTTCTCTTATTGACTCTTCAGCTTTTAGAGCTAACTTGTTTAACCCCATATTGCATGGTGTGATAGTACTAAATCCGTTAGCAACTCCAATAATAGGTTTAGTAAAATCTTCATCACTAAAACCAACAGCTCTTAACATTGATCTGTTGGGAGATCTTTGGACACCTTGAGTTATTGCAGATGATCTTAATTTATTCATATGATTTGAGAACCTTTTTTATTTTATTGTCCTAACTCCTCAAGTTGCCTCCTTACATCAGCAATTGCAGAATTAAGCTCTTCAACTTTCTGCTCTAATTTATCCCCTTCAACGTCTTTAATGTTTTCGTTAGTGTCAATAGCCTCTGAACCATCTTGAATTCTAGATGAATACATCATTGCTTTTTGTTTCTTTTCTTCTTTTCTTTTATCCGCTTCGGTGATTAACCACCATGCCAAACCTGCTGCTCCGATAAAAGCCCCACTTATTAAAGATAAAAAATTATTTGAAGACGAATCTCTATATTCAGACATTGGTAATTAATTTCTATTTATATTATATCTTAGTTCTTATCTGAAAATATAGTACTCAAACGCAATAAAGGGTTTCCAATTCCGGGCTTCAACAAATTTGAACTTTCGTCTTCTTCATCGATACAAGATGTATATATAACTTGTTGAGGAAATATCTTTGCAATTTCATTTAGACCTTTATTGCTGCAAATGGATGATATTAATAAAATCCTATTAGATTCAACCCCTAATCTTTTTAAGTTAATAAGAGTTTCAATTGGATTTGATTTCATCTTTATTTGATCTGAATAAACCATAACACCAACATTTTCTTCGATTTTTGTTGGTAATTCTCCTAACAAAAGAGTTGAATTTGGGATCACTTCTTTTGCTCCGTACCATAGGGATAATCCTTCAGGCATTATCGCTATTACTTTTATTGGATAATCATTATTTATAAACACACCTTCTGCCTCTCCATTATCTGTTTTTATCGACTCTTTTTTATATGGAAGCCAATCTCTTAACGCTTCATAAGTTAGCCATTTTCCTAATTGTTCATAGCCTGTTGAATATAAAATATTAGGAGTGTTTTTCTCTCTTAAAATTGAAAGCCAATGTTTTATTAATGGATGAGGAGGAACAATAACCTTTAGTGACATTGCCATATATTTTCCTTTAAGATGGTGATACAAACTTTAAAACCCTAGATCTAAAATACATTTTTATTATGATTAAATCAATTAATTTCCCTTCCCTCAAGAATGCTTTAATAACTATATTTTTTATTGGAATCCTATTTTTTAATTTTGTAAACTCTGCTTGGGCTAAACGACCTCCAGAAATAAGAAACCAGCAAGACCTTGATTTAGAGGAAGATATGCATGGTCAAGATCTTAGTGGTAATGAATTTGTAAAGTTCAATTTAAATGGATTTGATTTTAGTCAAAGTAACTTGGAGGGCGCAGTTTTTAATAATAGTAAATTGCAAAACGCAACTATGACTGGAGCTAACCTTAGTGACGCTTTAGCATATGCAACAGATTTTACAGACGCAGATCTTTCAGATGTGAATTTCACAAATGCTTTATTAATGGAAAGTAATTTTGAAGGGGCTAAGATTGATGGTGCAGATTTTACTAATGCAGTTCTTAGCCGTATACAACAAAAAGAATTATGTGAAATAGCAAATGGTACTAATAGTTCGACAGGAGAAAGTACAGAATATAGTCTTGGTTGTTAAAAAACAAATATGAATAAAAGAATACCTGTAATTGTAATTTCTGGATTTCTTGGTTCAGGTAAGACTACTTTTTTAAGATATTTACTTAGAGAGAGCAATAAAAAATTTGGGTTAATAATTAACGAATTTGGTGATGTTGGGATTGATGGAGACTTGGTTAAAAGTTGTAATGGCTGTGATGATTCAGATGAAGGCTGTATTATTGAATTAAATAATGGTTGTTTATGTTGCACCGTTCAAGATGATTTTATTCCCTCGATAAAATCACTTTTAAATTTTAATCCTGACATAGAGGCAATAATCATTGAGACGAGTGGACTTGCCTTACCCTTACCATTGATACAAGCACTCAATTGGCCTGAGATAAGGACATTAATATATCTTGATCTCGTCATTGGCATAGTCAATGGAGAGTCAATGCTTAAGGGCTCTCCAATAAATGATTTAAATGAAATAACTAATCAGTACGATGAGTTAAATAAGATTGACCATAATACATCCATTGACGAACTCTTTGAAGAACAGTTGGAGGTTTCTGATATCGTTCTAATATCTAGAGCAGATGTTTTAAATGAAAAAGAATTTAAATCTATCAAAAATATAATCAAAGATAAGTTTAATTCAACTGTTCCCATTCTTAAATCTTTTAATGGCAAAATTGATTTAAAGTATATATTTGATATTGATTTAAAAAAGAATAATTATAAAAAATTTATTTCTGAAGAACATGATCATAATCATGTTGAACTTGTCTCTGATTCAGTAAAGTTAAATTATTTTCTTGACAAAAAAGAATTTGAGAAAGAGATAGCAAACGTTTTAAGTGAAATTAATATTCTTCGAATAAAAGGACGTATATGGATTCCAAATAAATCATTGCCTTTGCAAATACAAATAGTTGGGAAAAAAATAAATACTTGGTATGAAGAAGCACCTCTTAATTGTTGGAGGCCAATTGATTGTGGTGGACTTGAATTAGTCATAATTTCCTTTGATAGTGAATCGATTAATAAATTTATTAAAAAAATTAAAGAGAAATTTAAGGTTTTAAACGTCCTAAAATAGGCATTTAATTTTATAGTTGCTTTTGGAAAATTTGCCTGATTTCTAAATTGAAAATGGAAGATTCAAAAATTGCTTTTAAACCTAGTATCCTTACTGAAGATTCAATTCCTTGTTTTAAAGTTATTTGTTCTAAATGTGCTGGGTCAGGTAACTTTAAAACTCCTGAAAACTCAAGAAGAACTTGTTTAGAATGTTTTGGTAAGGGTTATATAAACGTTTAATTAAATTTTTTTGTTTTTAATGATAAAAATATTTGTTTATTAATTAAGAGTACATTTTTATTAAAATTTAAACTATTCTTCTATTAGAAATAATTTTTTAATTGGATCAATTTGAAGTTAAAGTTTTTATAAGGTTAAGACCTTCCGTTCTTGATCCAGCAGGAGAGGCAATAAAGTCTGCTTCCAGCAAACTTGGAGTCGCAGGAATTAAATCTTTAAGAGTAGGAAAAATGATTGAAGTTAAAATCCAAAGTAATGAAGAAGATATTAAAGAAAAAATTGAATTATTATGTGATCGATTATTTGCTAATACAGTCATTGAAGACTATGAATATTCAATAAATAAATTATAAATGGCTAGTTTTACTGTTGGTATTGTAGTTTTCCCTGGTTCTAATTGTGATCGTGATGTTTCCTGGGCTTTAGAAGGTTGTTTAGACATTAAAACAAAATTCTTATGGCATGAATCATCTGATTTGAATGATGTTGATTCAATTGTTTTGCCAGGAGGATTTAGTTATGGTGATTATTTAAGATGTGGAGCAATAGCAAGATTCTCTCCATTAATAAATTCTTTACATGACTTTGTTAAAAGCGGAAGACGTGTATTAGGCATATGTAATGGGTTTCAGATTTTAACTGAATCAGGTTTTCTTCCTGGAGCACTTGTTGCTAATAAAAATCTCAATTTCATTTGTGATGATGTTGACTTGAATGTGATCACTTCGAAAGGCGGTTGGTTTCAAAAGTTAAACGAAAAACAAAATATAAAATTACCAATAGCTCATGGAGAAGGTCGTTATCATTGCGATAAAGATACACTTAAAAAACTTACTGATAATGATTTAATTGTATTGAAATACAAAACTAACCCTAATGGTTCTACCTCTGACATAGCAGGCATAACTAATGAAAAAGGAAATGTTTTAGGATTAATGCCTCATCCTGAAAGAGCTTGTGATGAATCTATTGGCGGAATAGATGGTCTCTATACTTTGAAGTCTTTAATTACTCAATAAAAAAGACCACATATTTGTGGTCTTTTTTATTGTACTTGTATTTAAGAGTTAATCCTTTAATAAGTGTATCCAGCAACAAATAGCTGTTCGTCAGATGAAGGTTGAGATCCAGCAACATATGAACCTTTTGAAGCCTCAGAATTTGCTTGCGCTCTAGCTATTAAAGCTTTCTGACCAGCTTCTATATCACTACCTTTCCATGCTTTTAAGCAAGAGTGTTGTAAAGCTCTTCCGTAAGAGAATGAAACGTTCCACAAAGCTTTTCTATAAAGAGTATTCATATTGTTTAAATAAACTGATGCAGCTTCTTCACTTAAACCTCCGGATAAGAAAACAATCCCTGGAACGGATGCAGGAACACATCTTTCCATTGTCCTTATTGTCATTTCAGCAACTTTCATAGGATCAGCCTTAGTTGCACACTCTGCACCATTTACTGTCATTGAAGGTTTTAAGAGTGTTCCTTCAAGGAAAACCCCATTAGCCTGACAAGCTATGTAAACCTGTTTAATGACTTCTTCTTGTACCTGAGCAGTTTTTTCAATAGTGTGATTACCATCCATTAAGATTTCAGGCTCAATAATTGGGACTAATCCTGATTCTTGTACAGATCTTGCATATCTAGCTAATCCCCATGCATTCTCTTGAATAGATAATTTTGAAGGGCAACCATCGTTTGTTATTTGTAGAACTGCTCTCCATTTTGCAAATCTGGCTCCTTGTTCATAATATTTAGCGGCTCTTCCGACTAATCCATCTAAACCAGAACAAAAGGTTTCTACGTCTCCTCCTCCGGGAAGTGGATTCAGCCCTTTATCAACCTTAATACCAGGGATAATTCCCAAATCATTTAGTTTTTTCACCATTGGTTCACCATCTTGGTGATCTTGAAAAAGTGTCTCCTCAAAAAGGATTGCACCACTTATATATTTCCCAAGACCTTCTGTTGTGAAAAGCATCCCTCTGTATGCTTTTCTATTCTCCTCAGTATTTTCAACTCCAATACCAGCTAATCGTTTTCCTACTGTTTTAGTTGATTCGTCTACAGCTAATATTCCTTTACCTTTGGAAGCTAAAAGTTGAGCATTTTCTTTAAGCTCATTTTTGTAGTAATTTAATGCCATTCTTTTAAATTTGGGATAATTGATTTTTCCAGAATATGAAGAAAAAATAAAATAAATTCGACACATTGTCAAGTAGCAAACACTACTAAGTTTTTAAAAGCACTAAATTTTCATACTTATATCAGTTTCTGATGATTTTCTTATCGCTTCGCAAACTCTTTGACTTCTTAGTCCCTCAGATAATCCAGGGATTACTGGTGTTTGATTATTAATACTCTTTGCCCATAAATCATGAATTCTCTTCACCGGAGCAATTCTTCCATCAGTCCAGGTTTTTTTAAAATTAAAATGAGGATCAGCAGGTAGATTACAAATATAATCTTCTATGTTTGAGAATTTTAAACTAAAACCATGCACATAGTCTTTTTGATTCTCACTCCTAAGGAAAAGTGAACCTTCGCTTCCATAAACTTCTAAACTAAATCCTCTTCCATTTTTTGAAATCGAGGATAATGAAACCTGACATGGTATGGGTGAGCCACCGAAATTATTAATTTCAAGGTTTGCTATACAAATATCTTCACTTGTTACTTCCAATAACTTGGATTTATTAGGCAATGATCTTTCCTTGATTGATGTTGATAATTTTGCAGATGCCTTGATCGATTCTCCAAAAAACCAGTTCAACATATCAAATGCGTGAGTCCCTAAAGCTCCAATTACTCCTCCGCCTTTTTCTTTTAATGAATACCAGTTCCAAGCCCTTTTTGGATCTGATCTGCTGCCCATTAACCAATCTAATTTAATTAAATAAATTTTACCTAAAATATTCTCGTCAATTATTTTCTTGGTTTGTAGAAAAAGAGGCACTGCTCTATATTCAAAATCTACGCAAACACTTAAATTATTTATTAAGGATATTCTTTGGAGTTCTTCAATTTCTTCAGAAGTTAAGGCAACAGGTTTTTCTAACAAGAGATGTTTATTATTCTCTAGTGCTTGCTTTGCTAATTTAAATCTTGATTCAGGAGATGTTGCGATTATTATACCGTCGATATCTTTAGATTTAACTAATTTTTCCCAATCATGGTAAAAATTTAAACCGGTTTCTTTCTTTAATGATGGTCCTTTTTCTTTTTTATAGTGATAAATTGCAGTTGGAATTAAGTAATCTGATTCTTTTAAAGCTTCTAAATGAATTTTTTTTCCAAATCCTAAGCCAGCAATTGCGATTCTTAATTTTTGTGAAATATTAATGTTAGTCATTAATCTATTTTTTCTGAACAACTTTTTTCAATAACAACATCAATAAGCTCATCATTATTTGAACTTTGCCACTTTGAACCGAACTGCGGGATCCCATTAATTGAAGTATCTTTATATGTTTTATCATTACAATTAATTCTCATAACATAAAGATTTAATTCTTTTTTATCGCTTGGTTCTTTAGGATTTTTAAGGAACTTTGTTAAAACTGTTATTTCTCCAGATTTTATTTCCTTAATGCTGCCCATATCAATCCATTCTTTACCATCATTATTTTCTTTTAAAAGTAGCCAATCTACATTACCTACCCCGTATGCAAATTCAGAGTTATTTAAAATTAGAATTAATAAGATAAAGCATAAAGAAAAAAAATTAGGAATAATACCCATCTTTTTAATTTGCCTCAATGAGTTCTTTTACACCATGAATTTTTAAAATTTTTGTCAGAGTGCTTTTGATTTCATTCCTTTTTACGATTACATCAACGAATCCATGTTCTAAAAGATATTCGGCTGTTTGAAAATTATCAGGTAATTTTTCTCTTAAAGTTTGTTCAATTACTCTTCTACCTGCAAATCCTATAAGAGCTTTTGGCTCTGCCAATATTAGATCCCCCAACATTGCAAAACTAGCAGTAACTCCTCCAGTAGTTGGATGAGTTAATAATGGCATGTAAAGAAGATTTTTAGCTCTATGTTTTTTTAGCGCACCTGATATTTTTGCCATCTGCATAAGGCTTAACATTCCCTCTTGCATTCTTGCTCCACCAGAGGCACAAACGATTAAAATTGGATAGTTTTCAATTGTTGCCCTCTCAATAATTCTAGTAATCTTTTCTCCAACAACGGAACCCATTGAGCCACCCATAAATCTAAAATCCATGACAGCTAAAGCCAAAGGCATTGCATTAATGGTACATAAACCTGTTATTACTCCATCTTTAAGGCCAGTCCCATCTTGATTTTCCTTTATTCGGTCTGAATAAGACCTTCTATCCTTAAATTTTAATGGGTCAGTAGGACTTAATGAATTATCAAACTCTTTAAATGAATCTTTGTCAGAAATTATTTTAATTCTTTCATCGCTATTAATCCTATTATGGTGATCGCAATTACTGCATACATTAAAATTCGAAATTAAATCTTTTCTATAAGCAACTTGCCCACATTCTGAACATTTAACCCAAAGACCATCACTTTCATCTGGATCTTGGGAAACCTTCCCAACAAATTGATCTTTTCTCCTCGCAGCAAACCAGTCGATTAAAGACACAATACTCTCTGTTTTTTTCTATTTAAGTCTAAACGAGGCCCTTTTATCAAGGAAGATATATAAAATTTGAAATTAATCATTAAATAGTTTTACTTCGATGATTTTGCTTTCAGAAATTAATTCTATTTTAGTGCTCTTAATAAATACTTATTTAAACTATCTATGAATGTTTCTTTTCTTCAATCATTTTATGGATTATAGGAGTGAGGATCAATTCCATGGCAAAACCCATTTTCCCTCCATTAACAACTATGCTCGTTGGGCTTGACATGAATGAATCATGAATCATTCCCAAAAGATATTGAAAGTCAATCCCCCATTTTTCTCTTGCCCCTTTTCTGAAATGTATTATTACAAAACTTTCATCTGGTGTAGGAATGTTTCTACATATAAAGGGATTCGATGTATCAATAGTAGGTATTCTCTGGAAATTTATATCCGTTTTACTAAATTGTGGACAAATATGATTAATGTAGTCTGGCATTCTTCTCAAAATAGTATCAACTATGGTTTCTGCTGAATATCCTCTTTCGGCATTATCCCGATGTATTTTTTGTATCCACTCTAAGTTTGTAATAGGTACAACTCCAACCAGTAAGTCTGCATAGGAGGAAACATTGTATCCTTCTCCCTCAACACCACCATGTAAACCTTCGTAGAAAAGAACATCTGTTCCATTTGGAATATCTTCCCATGGGGTGAATTGACCTGGTTCTAAGGATGTTCCAAGTCTTGCATTATGTTCCTGTGCTTCTTCAGTGCTGTGAAGGTAATATCTTTTTTTTCCTCCACCTGATTCACCATAAATTTTAAAAAGTTCTTCTAATTTGTCAAAAAGATTTGCTTCTGGCCCGAAGTGAGAAAAATTCTCCCCTTTTGAAAGTGCTTCTGCCATTGCTTTTTTCATAGGCATTCTTTCAAATCTGTGATAACTATCTCCTTCCACAACAGCTGGAACTATATCTTCTCTTGCAAAAATATGTTCAAATGCTCTTTTTACTGTACTTGTTCCTGCACCTGATGATCCTGTTACAGCAACTACTGGATGACGTTTAGACATTTAATTAAAACAATATGCATTGATTCTGACAGGTCATATGCCAACTTTTTGTTCAAGTTAAAGATATTTTTTAATTTATTAATTTTTTATTCAAATTTCTTGGATTATTTTTTCTCCAATTTCACTACAAGAAAGAACTTGGCAATTACCATTATCTAGATCTGAAGTTCTATATCCTTTCGATAAAACATTATCAATTGCTATTTCTATATCCTCAGCTGCTTCTATCTCATTTAAACCAATTTTAAGCATCATTGAAGTAGACAAAGCCATTGCTATAGGATTAGCTATATTTTTTCCTGCTATATCAGGAGCGGAACCATGAACAGGTTCAAAGACTCCAGGTCCTGAATTGCTTAATGATGCTGATGGAAGCATTCCAATCGAGCCAGTTATCATTGCGGCTAGGTCACTTAAAATATCTCCAAATAAATTGCTAGTTAAAATTACATCAAATTGGCCAGGATCCTTTACGAGTTGCATGGCGGCATTATCAACATACATATTACTTAAAGCTAAATCGTTTTCTTTTGAAGCGACTAATGAAACTGTATCTCTCCATAATTGGCTTACTTCTAAAACGTTTGATTTATCTACCGAACATATTTTTTTACTTCTTTGATTTGCTATTTTAATTGCAACTTCTGTAATTCTTTCTATTTCCTTTGAATCATAAACCATTGTATTGAAAGCTTTTTTAATTTTAGTGTTCGTGACTTGTCCTCTAGGCTGTCCAAAATAGATTCCACCTATTAGCTCTCTTACTACAATTAAATCTACATTTTCAATAACTTCTTTTTTTAAAGAACTTGAATCCAGTAAGGATTTTCTTATCTTTACGGGTCTTATATTAGCGAATAAATTTAATGCTTCTCTTAATTTGAGTAAACCACTTTCTGGCCTTAATTCTCTTGGTAAAGTATCATATTTCACATCACCTACACAAGCCAAAAGTACTGCATCACAAGCTTTACATTGATCTAATGTCTTTTTTGGCGCTGGATTATTGTGTTTCTCATAAGCTATACCACCAAAATATTCTTCCTTAATATCAATATTAAAACCATACTTCTTAGACAGTTTTTTTAAAATGGTTATTGAAATTTCTGATATTTCTGGGCCTATACCATCTCCAGAAAGTAGAACAACTTTATATCTTTTCATTTAGTTTTTAATTTATTAAAAGAATAATTTATTTCTTGTCTAGTTGTCTAAGCTTTTTTGCTAATTCAGGTAGTTTTTTAAAAACACTTGAACTCCTTAACCAAGATTTATTTTTCATAGCTGGGAAGCCGCTAACAACTTCTCCATCTTCAATATCACAATGGATCCCACATTTTGAACTAGCTATGACATTGTTCCCAACTTTCACTCTGTTATTAACTCCTACTTGTCCAGCTAGGATTACGCTATTTCCAATCACAGCTCCTCCTGCTATCCCAACTTGTGCAGCAAATGCACAATTTTTTCCTATTTTAACTCCATGACCTATTTGAACTAAGTTATCCATCTTAGTTCCTTCATCTATAAATGTATTACCGACAGATGGCCTATCAATACAACAGTTTGTCCCAATTTCTACAAAGCTCTTTATTATTACACAACCTTTTTGAGGCATCTTAATCCACTTACCGTCTTGGGGAATAAAACCAAACCCTTCAGAACCTATGACAGTACTTGAATTAACTATACAATTATTTTCAATGCTTGTGTTTTCATAAATTACACAATTAGGATAAATTACATTATTATTCCCTAATCTTACGTTTCCTAAAATAGTTGTACCAGGAAAAATTTTGTTGTTATCGCCAATTATTGAATTTTCGCCAATATAAACATTAGGTCCTACATAACAATTTTCTCCTACTTTTGCAGAACTTCTGATAACAGCTGAATCGTCAATACCTGGGTTGAAATTAATTTCTTCATATAGAAAATTTAATACTTCCGCAAATGCTATTCTAGGATTCTCTACAACTATATTTGAAATATTTAGTGATTCTAGTAAGCCTAATATTTCATTATTATTAGATGTAATAATTGCTGAAGCAGAAGTTTTTTCTAAATTATCTTTCAATATATTATTTTCTTCTAAAAAGGATATTTGATTTTTTAATGCAATATCTAAAGAAGCAGCATTTTCTATATCTATATTTTCGAATATGTTTGCTTTGATAAATTTTGAATCTCCACTTTTTATGAGATCAACTAACTTACTTAATAACATTTTTCGTTTATTTTTTAGGTAAGAGCAAGAACATCTCTATGAACAACGATCATTGACGAATTAATAGTTTCTTTTTTATTTAAAATTCTTTTTAGAGAATCACTACTCATTGATGTTATACCTTTTGCAACTTCTTTCTTATTAGTATTTACAATTCTAACAGCCTGATTAATAGTAAAATCTCCCTCTACATCTTTAACTCCTACCACTAAAAGAGATGCACCTTTTTTCTCAATTGCTAAACAAGCGCCTTCATCTAATGTTATTTGTCCAACTGTTTTAATAGCATGAGATAACCAACTTTTTTTATTACCAACTGGTTTATCTAAAGGATGAAATATTGTACCTATTTTATGATCATCGAAAATATTTATTAAATTTTTTTCATTTCTGCCATCGGCTAATTGAACTTCTACGCCTCCTTTTGTAGCGATTTCGGCAGCGATTAATTTTGTTGTAATACCACCTGTCCCCCATTCGTTATTGTAATTATTTGTGTTTTTATCTTTGATAATTTTTAATTCATTAATATTAACTTCTTTTATTGGATGAGCATCTTTATTATTTCTTGGATCTTTAGAATATAAATTTTCTATATCAGTTAATAAAATTAGCTTATTAGCATTTATTGCTAAAGCAACTAAAGCAGAAAGAGTATCGTTGTCTCCATATTTTAGTTCTTCATTAGAAATAGAATCATTCTCGTTAACTATAGGTACGACATTCAGATCAATTAACTTTTTAAATGTTTTTGAAGCATTATTGAAGGATTCACGAGTATCAAAATCAGTTTTTGTTATTAGTATTTGAGCTATATTATGACCTAGCTTTTTCATTGTCTTTTCATATAAAGTCATTAAATTAACTTGTCCCACTGCAGCCACAGCTTGAAGTGTACTAAGTTCCTTTGGTCTTGTATTTAAATTTAATTTTTTACATCCTAATCCAACTGCACCACTTGTTACAAGAATGACTTTATTGCCCTTTAGAATAAAACTTGTTAAAGATTTGCATAAGGTCTCTATTACTTGTTCTGTAGATTGATCCTCATTTCCTCTAAGAATACTAGTACCAATTTTTACGACCCATGTTTTCATTTTAAGAATATAGAAATCATTTTTTCTAGGATTAATGTTAAATTCAACTTTATCGGTAAGCCCTCTCTACTTAAACGTTTTACTAAGATTGTCTGAATATTACATCTATTTCCTACAATAATATCCGTAAAAATTCTATCCCCGATTATAGCAATATTTTTTGAGTCCTCATTCATTTCTGAAATTACACCCAAAGTAATTTTTTTTCTTGGTTTTAGTGCGTTTGATTTATATCTGATATCTAATTCTTTAGCAATTTTTCTAATGCGTTCATTAGAGGGGTTATTACTAATTAAATATAAAGAGAATAATTTTTTAGATTCTTTAATCCAATTTTTTACATTTGTTGGGATTATGTTTGATTGACGACTTAATAATGTACCATCAACATCTATTAATAAGCTTTTAATTCCTTCATTTTGTAGTTTCAAGTGAGATATTTCGTATATAGGAAGTTTAGAGTCCCAATGGACATTTACAAGAGAACTCATTATTTTATAAACTACTCTTTTCTAACTCGGATTCAATTAAAGGTTGAACTTTATCAAATTCATCATCCTCAATTAATAATGCCCCTTGATCTAGAAGTTTTCCAACGATAAAAAAAGGATCAAGAGGAATATATAATCCATATTCTTGTTCGAGCAGATTAAAACTAACAAGTAATTCGTATGTTTCACTTTCCTCATCTATACCATCTTCTTCTAACTCATCATAAATTGGCTCTTCGAGTTCCCCAGATACAGTTAATGTAACCGCCGATCTTATAAGTTTTAGATCATGTTCTTGTAGTACTGCATCAGCATTTTTTAAAACTTGTTCGTTTTTCTCAATCTTTTCAATTAATTCTGGCTCATCTTTTTCATTAATTTTAAATAAACTTACTGGTGTATCAACTGGTGTTAATAATGCATATTCTTTTTCTTCAACTTTAACTATTTGTTCAAGATAACAAAATAGTTCATTCCCATTTGAATCATTTAATATAAGAGTCTTAGCCTCATAATTATCTTGGGATTTATGATCGTTCATTTTTGAATTTACTATATATATTTATATTAATATTATATTGGTTTATTCCCCACTAATTCTTTTAACTCAGGACCTTCTTGAATCCATTGTTCAAGAATTACTTTGGCAGATAAACTATCGATAAGTCCAGATTTATCTTTCTTTACACCAAATCTATTGGATGATTCCCACGTTGAGCTATGCTCATTGACGAAGGAAAAAGGAAGTTTTAATTCATTAAAAAGAAATTCACCATAAGTTTTGCAATCAATAGCTTGAGATGTCATATTCCCTGCATCATCAAGAGGTAACCCAACTATAAACCCGGTTAAATTATGCTTTTTTATGTGCTTTTTAATAGTATTTAATTCGTTATTGTTTCGCTCTCTCTTAACTGCAGGAAGAATGTTTATCGTAATAAAAAGTGAATCACAATATGCTAATCCTATTCTTTTTATCCCAACATCTAAACTTAATATTGACTTAGATTTGGGCTTGCAATATTTCACTTAGACTTCAGAGGAAAAGGAGATGGGTAAGCGTTACCTTGTGGATTTAATTTTTCAAAAATTGATTCTAATGATTGGTTTATTTTATTAGTTTGCTTAGATTCGTTCCTAACAATAGTGTTTCTAACAAGGATAATTTCTTGGTAATTATCTCTAAAACCAGAATTCTCTAAATATGAATTTAATTCAGCACTTTCTTCATAAGTCTTAATTATAGAATTAGGAGATTTTTCAAAAAATTTATTCAGGATATTTTTTAAAATAGAACTTAATCTAGCATCCCAACTTTTACCAATCGTTAATGTATAAATTTTATTATCTTGAAAATTTATATCTTTTAAAATTGTGCATAAAACAGCATTGTTGTGAATTATTGCCCCGCTATTTGGATCATTTCTATTTGAAATATCTTTTTGATCAAGATCCAATATCGTCCTTATTAATGGAGATTGATTTGAACGAATAAAATTAAGTACATTTACTAAATTTAATTTGGTTATTGCTTGAAATTCATCAATAAAATAATAATTTTCATTTTTACTTTTAATGGACTTATTAATATTATTTTTACTCCACAGTTTCACCTTTTGTAATGGTTGGAACCCTAATTCTCTTGCACTTGAAATAAGGTGATTATTGTTTATATCTGAATTAATTACCCAGCTTGCAGTTTTTATATCTGTAATAGAGATTGATTTCTTTATCAATCCTAGTATCAAATCTTTTTCAGTTATAGAAGACTTTGTAGTTGTTAAATTAGGCTTCGATATCCTTAAACAAGAACCCTTGAAGTTTAAAGGAAATATATTCAAATAACCTATAATTTTTTTTTCTTCTATTGCAATAATACATTTATGTTTATTTTTTTTTAAATTATTTAAAAAAATTTTTAAGTCTTCAAAAGTGTTTATAATTGCCATTTTTAAAAACCAATTATTTAACTTCTCACTTCTAAAATCCATTAATAGATTTAAATGACGAATATGAAGCTCCTCAAAGGATACTTTTCTATACTTATCAGAATTCAAAATATGATTTGAATCTTGTTTCATTTATTTATTATTCCTTATTAATACTATAGGTGTTTTTTCGTCAGAATTGCCTGCAGGATTTACCTTTAGGATTTCTTTGAGTATATTATTTACTGAATTATTTGAACTGGCTAATATTTTTACACCACCAAGATCATTTACATCAACTACGGCTACATCTACTTCAAGCTGTTTTGATAACTTATCACAAAACAATTTCGTATTTATAGGACCCATAACTATGCTTTTATCATATGGAACAACTGTTCCACTTATGTCATCAATTAGTGAGGATTCAAAACCAGTTAATCTATAAAATATCCCTTTAATCCCAATACATTTAAATAAAAAACCTAAAATTAATGAAAAGGTTATCCTCATAACACCTATTTTATCGATAAGTAATTGCATACCACAAGCGGTGGCAAGGCTACTTGTGGGGTGAAAAAAATAACATAATATTTTTGAAAAAATATTGTATTCTAAATTTTGAGGTGCGATATATCTTCCTTGCATAATTGCTAGTGGCGTCTCACCTATAGTTAAAATATCTTTCTCTCTTGCGACATTTTTGCAGTAATCCATAACAGTTTCAATTGGATTATCAAATGAGCCAAGCAAATCAGTTTTAACAGCTATAGCTTTATAACCAAGTTTTAAAGGAATTTCAATTAATTCTTTGTTATTATGACGATTTAAATTTACTAATAAACTATCTTGTTTTTTTGTAATGCCAAAATGACCGTAATTTTCCCAAAAAATCTTTAACCATATATATTTGATTTTGTTTTTTAAATCACTATTATTAAATTTTAAAATTACTTGTATTAATAGTTCTGAATTTGCTTTTATAATTGTTGTTGGCCAATAATTATGTATATTTTTTTTTATAGATCCAGAATAAATATAAATACTTTCCTCATAATCTAAATCTTTAAGATATTGATTATTTTTAGATTCAAAAAAATCTAAATCTAGATTTAGATTAGAAACCATAGTTTCTTTATTTTTACTTTTATTGATTATTTTTAAATTAATAATTACTTCACTATTTTTATCTTTACTTCTATACTTATAATCTAGAGGTACTAAAACTAAATTTGATTTGAGGGATTTATTAAAATAAAAATCTAGAAATATTTTTAAAAATAAAAATAAGAAAATAATTTTTAGAATAATCATATGTTTGTTATTTCAAAAACTCATTAGAGATCATTTTTTTTTTCTGAGATAATACTGTTATATTCGTTAAAGCTTTCAACTGAGAATGATGTCTCATTAATGTCTATCCCTTTTAATTCTCCAATAATCTTATTCAAATCATCAATATTAACCAATCCATTCTTATCAAATTTAACTTCTCCAGTGCTATCCAAAATTATAGTCTGAGGAATTAAACCATTCCAATAATAATTAGGTAGATTCGATTCTGTTTTAGAAGAGTCACTTTGTAATTCATCTGTAGTAAGAGCAATTAAGTCAATATTATTTCTCCAGATCAGATCTAATCCAGAAATTATTGGAGCCATAGCTTTACTGTCAGAGCTGTCGTCAAGATAAAAAAATAAAACAGATACCCTTCCGTTTTTTAATGATTCTTCAAGAGTAGTTTGAGGAGGAACTATAGCTCCATTACCTGCATATATTGGAAAAATATTTCCGTCATAGCTATTTGTATCTCTACTTGCATTAGCGGGGGAAGAAGTAAAAAATATTAATAAGATAAGTATTGATTGAAATAACTTCATTAATGGAAGGAAATTTATTTAGTGCTAGATCTACCTAAACCTTGTAGGATTCCTTTCCCAACCAAACCAATAGCTTTGCCTACTACTTTTGTTAAGAAATTCACGAAAAGGTTACCAATATATTTTACAGCAATTTCTAATTGAGGAGCTATTGCATCTCTAATTTCAACTAATAAAGTAACTTGTTTTTGAAACCACTCTAAATTTTCTAGTTCTTTTTCTCTATTCTCATTTTTATAGTATCTTGTAAATTTAGAATCAATGATATCGATATATTCGCGTTTACTTTCATATAAATAGATTGGCATATAAATATTTTCATGCCATCTATTATAGTTATTAATATTATTTCTAAATCTTTCAAAAGATCTTGTAGATTGCAATTGTGGATTTATCAGTATTGTTCTTAATTCCGGCCAGCTTGAACAAATATTAAATACTTCAGAGGCTAATAAATTACAATTTCTTATTATCCAATTAGATATTATATTTTCTAGAATAATAAATGACTCTGTCTCGTATAGAGGTAATAGTTTGCCATCAAAATCTATGGGTTCATCTTTTATTATTGGATCTATAAACATTATTGATTCATGTGACTCTCTATCTTTTTCATTGCATGTTACTTCTTTATAGATATATTCATTTATTGAGATCGATTCGCCATTTTTTTTAACTCTGAAATAGCTTTCAGTTATATTTGATATGGTATTAAGCTTTAGTTCTTCGATAAGAGAATTAAAGTCCTCTTTATAGTCTTTTTCTTTATAATTTTCTTTTATATTTTTTATTAAATTATCAAGTTCATTAAGCATTGTGCAAATTAGTCGTGAAATAAACTCTTTTTTTATACCTGACAAAATGATAGATGAATTATTAAATTCAACATCGAAATTGGTTGAAGCATATCTCTTACTAAGACGTTCAAGTATTAAATCCCAAATTTCTAATGTATTTTTATCTTTTATAAAAATAGTATTAGTATTTTTATTTTCTATATTGATTTTGTTTTCAGTGTAAATAGCTTCTGAATAAAGGTCTAATGAATTACCCCATAGGAATATTAGGAAGGATTTGGCAGTTATAAGTTCTCTTAATCTTCCCTTTAAAATGAATTTGTAAAATTCAGGTGTTGAGTCAGAATTAACATATTTGAAAATATAATTTATTTCATTATCAATTTGTTTGAGACCAGATGATAATAATTTCTGATTAAAAGTAAGTTCTTTTTCTTTTTTAACAACTACAGAAGGATTATTTTCCAGGTCGAATACTCTTCCTCCCTCTGAGATGATATTTATAGACTCTAAAACTTTATCAACACTTGGATTTAAAAGTAAACCTTCACTATTTAAAGAGGGAGTTACTTTTGTTTTATTTAAAAGTTCACCAGAAAAAATTACAAGAATATTTGATTCATTCCACCTCTCTTTTAATTTTAATAATTCCAATCTTATGAGATCTTCAGATTGGTAATTAAGAATATTCCATATTATTAAATCTGGATTTAAATTTTTACTACCGCTATCTAGTGTGATATTTAAATTATTGTCTAATGAAGTCAACTTTAATGATAAAGATTCTGCAATTAAGCTTGGAGCAATAATTAGGATCGATTTTTTCTTAATTAATTCCAATTTTAAAAGTCTACCTCTTATACAAAATTAACTAACAAATTCGTTAAAAACCAGTGCTTTATAAATATTTACTGGGTTTTCAGGCGTAATAGTCTTTATTAATTGGAATATCATTTATTCTTTCTGTCGATAAAATATTACTAGCTTCACTTATTGTAAATTTATTTTCATAAAGAGCTTTTCCTACTATTACTCCATATAGTCCACAATCTTCAAATTTGGTTAATGATAACAAGTCAGAAATTGAACCTACACCGCCTGAAGCAATAACCGGAATATCAGTAATTTCAATAATCTCTTTTATAAAAACTTCATTTGTCCCTTCTAAGGTCCCATCGGTATTAATGTCTGTAATAATAAAACTGGCAATTTTAAAAGAGGAAAATTCCTTTACTAAATCTGTGGCTAAAACATCTGATTGTTCTAGCCATCCTCTTGTGCTTACTTTTCCCTCCTTTGCATCAATTCCAACAATAATTCTTTTTGGGAATTTACTTGATAGATTTTTAACTAGTTCTTTATTTTCAATAGCTGAGGTTCCCATTATAACCTTATCTACTCCGTAGGAAAATAATTGTTCAATCCTTTCTTGTGATCTTATACCCCCTCCAATTTGAATAGGAATATTGACTGATTTGACAATCTTTTTAATTGATTGATCATTTTTTGGAATACCGGTTTTAGCAGCATCCAAATCAACGATATGAATACATCTCGCCCCCTCTTTTTCCCAGTATTTTGCTTGCTCATAAGGCTCTCTAGAGAAGTCTTTTCTCTTGTTAAAGTCGCCTTTAAAAAGTCTTACACATTTACCATTCATCAAATCTATTGCGGGAATTAGTTTCATGGATTTATCCTTTTCATTAATTACTTCTTAGTAGTACTATTCATAAATGTAGTTCTAACTTAGATTACTACTTTAGTTTAATATTTTTGGAATATGAAAATTCTTGTAATGGGTGGAACAAGATTTGTTGGCAAGTCTTTAGTGGGTAAGTTGCTAAATCAAAATCATGATATTGATATCTTTACAAGGGGCAATAAATCTAATCCTGCAAATACAAATTTAATAAAAGGTGATAGAAATGATATTGAATCTATTCTTAAACTACAAAATAATAAATATGATGTAATTTACGATATCTCTGGTCGTGAAGTAGAACAAACAAAACTTCTAATCGATAATGTAGCTGATTCTTTTCAACGATATATTTACGTTAGTTCAGCAGGTGTTTATTCGGATAATTATGAATTACCTTTATCAGAGGACTCTTTACTTGATCCTCAAAGTAGGCATAAAGGAAAGTTCGAAACTGAAAATTGGCTAATTGAACAAAAGATCCCTTTTACAAGTTTTAGACCTACTTATATTTATGGACCGGGAAATTATAATAAAATTGAAAATTGGTTCTTTGAAAGGTTAATTCAACTGAAAAAAATCCCAATTCCTGGCGATGGTTCACTGATAACTCAGTTAGGTCATGTCTCAGATTTAAGTGATGTAATGATTAAGTGTTTAGATTTTGAGAAATCTAAAAATAGTATCTATAACTGTTCGGGAGAAAAAGGAATAACCATAAAAGGTTTGATTTATATGTGTGCAGAAGTTTGTGGTTTAAAGAAAAACGATATATCTTTAAATAAATTTGATTTTGAAAAATTAGATCCTAAATCAAGAAAAGGATTCCCAATTAGATTAAATCACTATCAAACTGATATTTCCAAAATCAAAAATGATTTACATTGGGAACCAAAATTTGATTTACTTAGTGGTTTGAAAGATAGTTTTATCAAAGATTATCAATTTAAAAAGGACATTAAATTTGATAGAACTTCAGATAGTGTTCTTTTTAACTCTTAGATAATCTATAAAAGTTAGAAGTGTCAAAATAAATCCAAGCCAATAACATGTTATTCCTAAATTAAATAATAAATCTTTAGAAAATGGTTGAAAAAATATAACTAATGCAATAAAAAAGGAGAAGGTCTTATACTTCCCTAGTTGAGAAGCAGGTAATCCATCTTTCATAGTAGTTCTTAATGCAGATATTATTAATTCTCTAAATAATATTAATGCTAATGACCAAAAAGGAATTATTTCCATTTTACTCAGCCACAATAAAGGAATTAACAAAAATATTTTGTCTGCTAGTGGGTCAATAATAGCTCCAAACTTTGTTTTAAGATTTAATTTCCTGGCAAAATACCCATCAAAATAATCAGTTATACCTCCGAGAATAATTAAAGCGAAAACAAATTTCGTTTTGTTTATTTCTAAAAATATTATTAGTGGAAATGTTAGAAACAATCGAGATATTGTTAATATATTTGGAATATTTGCTATTAAATTCTTAACGCTTTTATTTTTGTTTAACAAAATATTTTTATAGATAAATTTTATTTTACACTTTTATAATGTTTTAGGTTTTGACAAAATTCTAAAGATTATAAACACTTCTTCAATATAAGAATCAATCTATTTTATATTATTAATACATAATAGTTACTGAAATGCAGCCCCATAGCTTAAAGCTATCTTCAGATTCTGATTTAATTATTTGTATTAAGAAATATTCTTTTTCAAATAATTTAAATGGTTATGTTTCTGGTGTAGTAGGCAATCTTAGGAAGGCTAGTATTCAGTGCCCAGGTAACCAAGAAATTAGTATATTTGAAGGTAACTTAGAAATAGTATCTCTTAATGGGCATTTCAATAATGGCGATGTTCATCTTCATATGAGTTTCGCTGATGAAGGATGTAATGTTTTTGGAGGACATTTAGAAGAAGGCTCTATTGTTAAAAAAGGGACGGACATTTTATTAGTTTCTTTTGAAAATGAGATTATTGATATCTCTAATCAAAATTTAACTAACAGTCAATCACGAGTAAAAGCATATATCCTTAAAAATTGTCCTTGGTCAAAGAGAAGCATTAGATTGCTTGATTCTTTATCTGTTCCATATGATTCGATTTTAATAGAGAATGACAAGGATTTTCAAAAGGTAAATTCACTAAGTAACCACAATACTTTTCCTCAAATATTTTTAGATGATGTATTTTTTGGAGGTTATGACGAACTCTCAAAGCAAGCTAAATATGATTATTTAAAGTCTTTTAAATAATCATATTTAGCTTAATCGTCCCGATTTATAATTTTTTCAGAATTTAATTCATCCTCTAACTGTTTAATTAATCTTGAAACAAGTATTTGAAATTCCGGCTGACATCCTTTAAATGCTGCTTTATGCCTGATAGGTTCATTTCTTGTTCTTAAATCAGTAAGCATCAACTGTAATGCATCAATTTTTGGGTTTATCTTCATGGTTTTTATTTATTTTTGCATCTTTTAAATATTTTGCATAGCTTTTTTAAAAGATACTCTTTTATTCTCACTTGAACTTGTTACTTCTATTATTTTATTAAAAGACTGTTTATTACTTAAGGAATCTATACAACATTTTGCTACAAGTCTTCTTGGAATAGAACCTTTAAATTGTGTATCTTCTTTTGTATAATCTATGTTCTCATCTTTTATTTTTTCAATTTCTTTTAATCCTCCAGGTCTTATTATAGTCCAATCAAAATTTTGATTTTTTAGAAAGTTCTCACCAATTTTTTTCCAGATTAGAATAAAACCAAATAAGTTTAATGGGTGAAAGATTTTACCAGTACATAAAGAACTAACTAAGATAACTCTCTTTATTCCGACTCTTTTACAACTTTGTAATTGTCTATATACTCCAAGTGCATCTACTTTTGCAGGTCCAGTTAAATCTAATGAAGCTCTTGCTCCAGTTGCAATTATTAATGCATCCACATTTTCTAAAGCCTTATCTAATTCACCTTTGTTATCTAATGAGATTCTAAAGGTTTCGGTATTTTTAAGTTTCTCTGGAAGCTTTGAATTTTTCCTAACTATCTGCTTTACTTTTATTCCTTTCTTCACTGCTTCTTCGGTTATTCTATATCCTGTTTTACCTGAAGCTCCAGTAATCGCAATTTTCATGATTATTTATTTAATTTTATAATTATATGAGGTTTTTAAGGCTTTTTACATATAAATTTTTTTTTCCTCTTGGGATATAAAGTTCTACACATTAAGCATTTTGTACCATCACAGCCTCTTGCCGTACAATATTCCCTTCCATAGAAAATTATTTGCAAATGTAAAGTGTTCCATTCTGAGATTGGAAAAATATTTTTAAGATCTTTTTCGGTCTGCTTTACATTATCTCCATTTGTAAGCCCCCATCTTTGTGATAAACGATGTATGTGTGTATCAACAGGGAAAGATGGAATATTAAATACTTGTGACATTATAACTGAAGCTGTTTTATGACCAACTCCAGGTAGTGATTCAAGCTCTTCGAATGAATTGGGAACTTGACCATGAAATTCTTCGATTATTAATTTTGATAAGAGGTAAATATTTTTAGATTTTTGGTTAGAAAGACCTAATTGTTTAATGTATTCATAAATTCTGGAAACGCCGAGTTCTTTCATTTTTTCTGGAGTATCTGCGACTTTATATAATTCCTTAGTTAGTTCATTAACTTTCTTATCTGTAGACTGAGCACTTAATACTACTGCCACAAGTAACGTGAAAGCATTTGTGTGATTAAGGGGGATTGGAGGAGATGGATATAATTCTTTAAGTTCTTTAAGTATAATTTCTGCTCTTTCACTCTTTTTCATTTATTTAAGTTTTTAAGTGATGTATAAAATTATACAAGTGTTATTTATGGTAAATGTTTTCTGTTAGCTTTACTATTATAAGACTTTAATGTTTTAGTGGAAAAAGAGGCGTTAATAATTGATGATTTACATCATAAATACGATAATCAAAAAATTTCCAATTGGATATTAAATGCAATTAACTTAAAAATAGAAAAGGGTCAATTATTAGGACTTCTTGGACCTTCTGGTTGCGGTAAAACTACTCTTTTAAGATTAATCGCTGGATTTGAATATCCTTTAAAAGGAAAAATTATTCTAAATGATCAGGAAATTTCAAATAAAAATAGAATACTAACTCCAGAAAAAAGAAAAATAGGAATGGTTTTCCAGGATTATGCGCTTTTCCCTCATCTAACTGTTTTAGAAAATGCAATGTTTGGTTTGAAAGATAAAAAGAATAAATCTAGAGTTAATTTTCTAATAAATATTGTAGGTCTCGATAAATTTATAAATAGATATCCACATGAATTATCAGGAGGACAAAAACAGAGACTTGCTATTGCTAGAGCATTAGCTCCGGGAACAAATTTTATATTATTGGATGAACCATTTTGTAGTTTGGATATACACGTAAAATTAAAATTAAGAAGTGAACTTCCAAATATCCTTAGAAGCTGCAATGCAAGTGGATTAATGGTTACTCATGATCCTGAAGAGGCCATGTCTATATGCGACAGGGTTGCTGTGATGAATGAAGGAAAAATACATCAAGTTGATTCACCTATAAAACTTTTAGAAAACCCTAAAACAATTTTTGTAAGTAGTTTTATTCTTGGCAATAATATTCTTAATCTCAAAAAAGAAGAAAACTCTTATTCATGTTGTCTAGGTGAAATAAATACTTCTTCTTTGGTGGGTAAAAATAATATCAAATTTATTTCTATTCCCCAGAAATTTATTTCTATTAAAAGTTCTGTAGATGGCGATGCAAAAATAGTTTCAAAAGAATTTATGGGTGAATATTTTATTTATAAACTATCGCTTAAAGAAGAAACATTAAGGGTCAGAACTAACATTAAGGATGACCTTAATGTTGGAGATAATTGTTTTTTAAGTATAGATAAAGATTGTTTCTGTTATTTATATCCTGGAGCACATAAGATCTTTATTTAATTAAATTTTATAAGCAATTACACTTGCCCCCTTTCCAGTTTGAACATTTTTTCTTTTTACATTTCTTTTTTTTATTTGCATATAATTTATTAATTAGTAGAAATTCAGTATAATCTTTTCCTAAATTCATTTTATTGATATTGCTATTGATATTCATTATCATATTCACTCATATATTTTTAATCTTTTTTAAGTTACCAATTTATACAAAATGTTGTATTATTTAAATATAAATTTTGCTTGATAATAACTATGAATAATTTACAAACAAAAAAATTAGTTAGTTTAGGTCCTTCTGGTAGAGCTGTTGCTCAGCCAATGGATATTGGCTTATTGGATAACTTTTATGAACATTTAACAATGGAAAGATATGCAAATGTTCAATATTTTTCTATTTATTTATGGTTCCAAGAAAGAGATTTAGATGGCTTTGCTTCACATTTTCTAAGTGAATCTCAAGGAGAAATGGAACATGCCTATAAATTTGCTAATTATTTTATTGCTCGTGGACAAACTGTAAAATTGAAGGAATTACCTGCTCCAATTCAGACATGGGATTCTATTGAGGATATAATATGTTATTCATTCAATATGGAAGCTGATTTAACTTCTTCATTACAACAGTTATATTCAATTTCAGAGAGAATTTCAGATACAAGAACTAGTGTTTTCTTAGATCCAATTGTGGACGCTCAAACAAAATCTGAAGATGAATTTGCTCATATATTAGGAAAAGTTAAATTTGCAGCGAATCAGCCTTCTGCAATACTTTTAATTGATAGCGATTTAAAGAAAAAATAAATTCTTTTCTATTCTTTTTTGATCAATAGTTCTTTTACATTTCTCAACTAATAAACTAGAAAAACTAATATTTTCATTATTTCTATTTTTTAATACTTTTGCTATTGAAAATATCTCATTTAATCTTTGCGAGATATTTTTATTTTCATAAAATAATCTATCTCTCAAGCCTACATGTGAAGTGTTGAAATAAGCTTGATGAATATTCGTTATCCTGTAACTTAATGAGTCAACTTCTATTAACAAGTTATTGATTATAGATTCAGATTTATACATGTTTCGTTTATAAGGGTGAGGATTCAATAAATGATGGAGCCACACTTACTGTCTGTGTTCCAATAGGAGCTATTAATAACTCAGATGAACGGAGTTTTGAAATTAATCTTGTAGATGTTACCCGTGTTGAACCTATTAATTCTCCTATCCTTTCATGAGTAAGCCTAAAAGGTAATTCGCACCATTGACCGCATCTTCTTCCGAGACGGTTAACTAATATTGAAAATAGAGCTTGTAGTCTTTGCTCTGCATTTCCAAGATGTCTTATTCTCAAGAGTTGAAGAGTCCATTCATTAACAGCATCAAATCCAGAATTTTCAGCAATATTAACGTTACTATGGAAGGACAAATCAGTTAACGCTTCAACACAAACACCTTCACTGCATAATAAATCAGTTCTTAATTGATCTCCTGATTGCAAGAAAGCAAGAGTCATTCCTTCTGTTTCTTCACATGGGCAATATACCCTTGCAATGCCGCTCTCAACTTCAAGACAGGTCCCCATTGGCCTCGAGGAGGGATCTATAAGAACTGACTGTCCAGTTACTATTCGAACAGTTTTTGATGAATATTCTCCATAATTATGGAAATTCATATTATTTATACTTTGATAATGAGAATTATTATCAATTATGTATCAAATAATCCTTTATTGCAATAGATTCTCATTATCATTATTCATTTTGAATTTTATCTTTACATTATTAATTCGAATATAATTTAAATGGGTGGAATTAATTTTAGAATTAGATATGAGCTCTAATAAAATCTGTTTAAATTGTGGTAGTTCGGATCTTGTCTCTGACAGATCATTAGGAGGTAGGATGGTCTGCTTTAAATGTGGTTCCTCTTCAATTAAAAATAAGTCTTTTTCGCGCATTCAAAACAAAAAGATTATTTATTTATTAATTGCCTTGGTTATTCTATTGATTGTGGTTCTTTAGGTTTTCTGTAAACATGCCAATAGCCTTTATGTTTATTAACCTCGATATTAATATCAAATAAAATACTTAAATTTTTGCCATTTATTGTTTCGCTTTGCGTTCCTTCTGCAATTAGTATTCTGTCTTTCATCATTATGACCCTGTTGTATATTTCTGTAATCATTGATATATCATGAGTTACGCAAATTATTTTCGTTTTTAATCTTGTTAATTCATTAATTTGATCTATTACATAAAATTTTGATTTTAAATCTAAATTAGCAATTGGCTCATCTAGAATTAATATCTCTGGATTTTTAACTAAAGCTCTAGCAATTAGAACAATTTGTTTTTCACCCTCAGATAAATGTGAAAAATATCTTTGGGATAACTTTGTTATTAACATCTTGTTAATAAGATTTTCCGCTAATAAAACATCCTTTTCAGATTTATTTGAGATTTTGCAATACTTACCATATAAACCACTAATAATTAAATCAAATACCGTTATATTTGTATTTACTCTTGCCTTAACATCCTGATTTACTGTACCAATCTTTTTTCTAAGTTCCCAAATACTAATAAGTTCTTTATTAAATATTTTAAAAACAGTATCTTTCTTTAAAACTGGATAAATATTTCTATTTATTAATTCTAATAAAGATGACTTTCCAGAGCCATTAGGTCCAATCAAAATTACATTTTCACTATATTTTAGTTTTAAATTTAAATCCTTCACTACCTCGTATTCATTTTTAAAGCAACTAACATTTTTTGCTTCAAGCCAATAATCATTAGTCACTAAAATTTGTTACTCCAGAAAATGTATAACTGTATTGAACTAAGAACGAATATTAAAAGATAAAGCCAATTTAGCCATGCTGGTCGATTAACTTTTTTCATTGAAATTATATTATGAGCAACAAAAACACGAGTGGTGCTGCATATCTTATAAATGTTTTTCTTATTATATTTATATTATTAATTACTTCCAATTTCTTAATTTCTGGGGGATATTTCAAAATTATCTCATCATAAACATTTAGTTCCTTATTTTTATTTATGTGTTTCCAAGGATTATCCTTTTCTTCAGATTTTTTATACCAATTCCAGAAATAATTAATTATTCTATCTTCACCTAGTAATTTTATCTCGTCATTTTTTATTAAGCCTAATTTTTGATTATAAGTTTGGGTTTTAAGAATCATATAATCCTCATCAAAGATTTTGTAAAAAATCTTTTTTTGAATCTCTTTGAATAATATTAAATTATTAAGAAATTTGTTTTTAAGGAATTTCCTATAATGTCTAACTATTACTCTCGCTTTATTATCTCCTAGGGGAATGTGATCAAGCACTTGCACATATCGTGAAGCGGCTGGATCTCCTTTATATATTAAAATCCTTCCTGGCGGAATATACTTTATTCTTATAAATTCTTTTGTAGGATTATTTTTGTAGAAATATATACTTTCAATATAATTTGGTTTGATATTTATTTTTTGATTAAAACTTACTAGTACATTTTTATTTACATCTTTGTCTGGAATTGTATCACCATGAACCCAAAATATATGAAGTATATCCAAATGATTTTCGATAATTCTTGACCAATCACATTTAAAATCAACTAAAACTTCTTCAGATACAGAATCTTTAACTGAAAATCCATTAGCAGTTAACTCATAATTACTAATTAATGAATCATCGTTAAAATTATTTAAATCTGTCTCTGACTTGTCAGTAAAATAAATAAAAACATAACTATCTTTCTCTACTACTTTGTATTGAGATAAGTGAATTCTCTTTGCATAATTATCATAATTATTATCTACAATATGACTACAGGTTATCCTATCTATATTTTGACAGTTACCTTGAGAACTGAATCTTGCCCCATGATATGGGCATGTTAATTCACCATTAGAAATTGAACCGCCATAAAAGGAGGAACCTCTATGAGGGCAAATATTTTTGATACATCTAGCATTATTGTTCTTGTCTCTAAAAAGAAGAAGAGGTTCATCAAACAATGAAAAATAATGAATTTTGTTTTTTTTAAGCTCTGTTGAAGGACAAATTGCATACCAACCATGTAAACCTAATTTTAATTCTTTTTGTTTTTCTCTTACCTCCAGATTATCTATATTAACTACAGTTCCTTTTTTAAAAGGCTTTAAAACCGTATTAATATTTTTAGTTTTAAAAAAATTAATTTGCTTATTTTCCATAAACTAATATCTTTTTTTAAATGACCAGTTATCTTTGGGAACTATAACTCAAGTAAATAATCAATTTCTGTTATAAAAAAAATTCTCTATCATTTGTAGCAATATTTGGAGAAGAAATATTAGATTATCATCCCCTTAACTAATAATGTATCTTTTATTCGTTTGAAAAGTAAATTTTATTCTATTCTTATGTTTTTCAAATAATTTTGTAGATTTTTCAAAATTTTGTCAAATATATTATCTATAAATATTATCTAATTTAAATAATTTTTTCTGTAGCAATGAATTATCAAGTTTTAATGAATGCGATTGTTTAATAATTCTTGTTAATGTAATTTCAATCAATAATATTTGGTTTTCAATGATTAAAAATATTTTTAATATTCTTTTATTATTTCTTTTCTTGATATACGATACACCTGCTTATCCTATTGACTCTTCACAAAAGGCTATTGAAAAATATTCTTTAAAGATTTCCAATAAGTTTGCAAATACTTATTGTAACTCGATAAAATTTGGTATTTCCAAGGATGGGGCGTTGAGATTTTCAATAGGGGAGACAAATAAAGAATTTTCTAATAGTAAATTAAACAAATTTATTGACTATGAATTTCTTAATAAAAATATTCTTCTAAGCCTAAAAAATAATTGCAAGATATTCGACTTCCCTGAATATGAATTAGACAAAGTGGCATTTAAAAACTAAATTTTAAATATTTCCTAAAATATAGTTTTATTTTTTTCCTATCCAATCATTTGGTTTCTCCATCATCCAGTCAAAAACGCCTTTCGCATCAAGATTTCTAGAGGCAATTATGAATAATATTGGAAATAATAAAGACACTATTCCGATTACAAATATTTCTAATTTTCCAATTCCAATTTCAGATAATGTTAAAGCAAAAATTTTAATCATTTTTCGATTGTATTACTAATTTCCTTACTAGCAATAGTTGATAAATTAATATTGGAATAATAATTTATGTTTATGAAATTTATATTACTAATTATGGCTAAATTTAATTTAATATTTTGTATAAAGTACCTATTTAAAAAGTTATATTATTTAAATAACTTATATGAAGAGTTTAATTTTTAATGCCGTTTAATTCATTAACCTTTTTTATTGCATCGATTTTAACATTAATGATAATTTTCTCATTTACTAAAATCTTTCTTAAAAGTAAAAAAAGAAGTGCAGAAAGTATTTATAAATTAATTGATGATTTAGAAAAAAAATATATCTATTAGATTTCTTCAAACTTCTAATTGGTAGTGTTATTTAATAATTGAAGAATATTTTTACTTATTAACGAATTTAATCAAATTCTATGCCAACTTCTTCTTTAGCATCTCTATCTAAATCAGGAAGATTTGGTTCTACCCAGTGTTCTTTATTATCTATACCTGCTGCGTTAACATAATTCATAATGTGTTGATCAACTTGCTTATATAAATCATGAAGGTTTAAATCCATCCGAATGTCATGAGCAATTTCTGAAACTTGTTGTTCAGTTAGACAATGATCCGGATGTAATAAATCACAACAAGGAATTCTTTTTTCAATCAACTCATTTATGTTGATTTTTATTTCGTAATCTTGATGTACAGTCATTACTGTATATGTTAATTAATAACAATATTAATTACTCTTTTATTTATTTATGCGTTCGGTTATGAAACGAAGTTGTTTAGTTTAAGAACTTTATCTTTTTCATTCATTCATCTTAATTTTTATATGAAATGACAAGAAATTTGATAATTCACTTGCATGGATGTTTTTTTATGTTTGATTTAAATAAAAGACATTAATTATGAAGTCATTAAGGTTATTTAGAGAGACTAATATTTATTTACCAAACATATTAGATAAATTTAAAAAGAAGAAATCTAGTGGAAGAGCTTTCGTTACATGGTTCCTTGTATGGTATTTTGGATCTTCAATATTATTATTACTAAGCTTGCATTCTTATTATATGGGATTTGTTAAATAATAGTAAACGAAGTTTTAAAAAAGTTTAATCATATAAACAGGTCTTCCAAGTCCTTATATAAATCATCTTGATCTAATTGATTACTTGGAGAATCTAGTTCCTCTACTTCTACTAATGACACTTCATCTTTAGACTTGTAATAAAGATATCCAATAGCCCCGAACAAAAGAGTGAAAGGTATGATCATAACAATAATTATTGACTTGTTTTGAATATAGTGCAACACTTACTTAAGTCAAGTGCCGAACTTTTATATGCCCACAAAGAAAAGAAGAGTTGGTTTTATCCCTAGAAGAGATGTCTTGGATCTAATAAATAAATTAAGTTTTGAAAGCAATTTAAGTATTTCAAAAATAATTAATATTTTAGTAGAGGAGGCACTTTATAAAAGAGGTATATTCAATATAAAAAATGGTAAAGTTTTAAATTATGAAGTAAAAATGAAATTTGACAATGGAAATTCAATAAAGATAAAAAATGATGACAATGATATCTCTAATGAAATTAATAATTATGAAAATCAACATCTTAAAGCAACGAGTAATGAATTTATTGATAAGGAAATTTATGAAAAATTTTTAATGTTCCTTCAATTTCAAGAAGAAATGAAAAAAAGGAATTAATATAATAAGTGTTGCACTGTTCTGTACAGTAAGGTACTATTTAAGAGTATATATTTTGAATTTTTAAGTCGTTGTCGAATATTTATTTTCTGAGAATAGAAAATGAATTCAGTTATTTTAAGTTCTTATTCCTTTTTCTTTAACTTTTACTATGAATTTTTATACTCAGGAATTAAAGCTTAACCTTCTGCCTCCAGATAAGCTATATTGTGATTTTAATTATTGGAGCTCTTTATTTACTCAAGATATGTCCATTCTTTGGGAAAAGGGTCATTGTGTTCCTTTAAAAAATTTACCATCCGAAGTTTCTGATATGATTTTCCCTTATTTATTATTAGCCTTATCAGACTATAAGATTTTGAATAAAAAGAATTTAAAAGGGATTGGACTTGATAACTTATTAAACCTATGGTTTGATAAATATTCTTTGAACAAAAATGGTTATTTCCAACTTACGAGTTTAAATAGAAAAAATACAATTTAAACAATAAGGTATTTTAAGATCATTTTTATTAATTTTTTCTTCAAAGGTATTCAGTAAATAGATTAAATAACTTTAAAAAGTGATTGGACTATAAATAAATTGTTTATAAACTAATCAAATAAAAAATATTTGTAGATTTATTTATTGAAAGCGGACTAAATCCTCGTGGAGAATTGGACTTTAGTCCGCTCTATCTTTTTAGCAAAGGAATATTTAAGTGGCAAGTTAAGTCTCAATTTTTATTTTAATGATATCTTTTAACTCTTAATTTTTAATACTATTTTACCAAGTTGATTTTTTAATTTATTTAGGTTCAATATTTATAAATTACCATTCATTTACTTACAAATAAAATTAGTCCACGAGTAAAGATAATTGCAACCGCGAAAAGATAAGACCAAAACAATACCATACTTATCTTGTTCTCTAAATTACCTTTGTGATAATTGTCTTTCATTAATAATTAATAGCAATATGATATTAAAGATTAAAGGAATTCTAAGCTCCTATCAAAAATCGTAACTTCCTGAAAATTTTTTTAATAAATCTCATTTGTGGGATATTTTTAACTGATTTTTATCTAAGCAAAGTTTTTAAATATTTTTTGGATGTATTCCGCCGAACAAATCTTTAATGTAAGTTTTATTAAAGGAAAGGTAAAAATTAATTTTTCTATTAATTAAATATTTAAAATTAGTGTTTATCGTTATTAGATTATTTTTAATTTTTACGAATTGATCATCACTAATCTAAGTTATTTCTTTCTATTATTTCTTGATTTCAATTTAATTTTTCTTAAAGATAATTTTCCATTCGTTATGGGTTATTAATTTTAACTTGTTTTTATTACTAAATTTCTATTAAATTATTATTTGCCTACTTTTCTATAAATACTTCTGGATCTGAGAAATCTTCTTTAATTTGTTTTAAACGTTTATGGTAAATAACCTCATACTTAGAATCGGAGGGATCACGACTTTTGTATTTATTATAATTTTGTCCTTCATATTTTTCTGAGTTTATAAATTCTTCTACTTGCTTAATAAGATCTTTATAAATTGAAGCTCCTATAATTTGTTCTTGAGAAAGGTCTCTTGAATTTGAATCAACATAATCAACAATTCCTTTATATGTATAAAGCCATTGTCTCCTTATTACAGGATCGAGGGCGATAACTTCTTTAACTATAAAGTTTGTACACAGTTTTAACTTTATCTTTAAATCTTTAATATCAGTCAAAAAATAACGGAAGAATGTTTCGATCATTTTATATCAAGCTTCATATAATTTCTATTGTTTTTTTAGGACTCTTATTTAATAATTCAAATTAAATTCTAAAGAAAAAAACATAAAATAAAATTCTGTAAACTTTATTTTTGTAGCTTATAACCAAATTGAATCAATTGGTTATACGTAGATTTAATTTGTAAATGGTTTAGAGATAGACGTCTTTCATCATTCTTTTGGACATAAAAAAAACCTTTATTATCTAAATTTTTCTCAATAGTTATGTTTTGCTTCCCTTTATTTAGAATCCAAGGCTCTTTTTGAAAATTCTCATCTCCAAATTTATAATCCCATGGAAAAGTCTCGGCAAATTTATTTTCTTGTGACAAGTAAGGTATTTTTCGCGTATGATTGCTTAACTTTACTTTATTTTATTGTTGTTGAACTAATTGATGGCTATATATTTACTTTTTGATTTATAAGGTCTCTCCACAAACAAGCCATTACGTAAGTTAAAAGTGAGCTTGAAAATATTAAAAAAAATAATGTTGTAGTCATGTTGTTATTTGTTCAATAAAACTTAGTGTCTACGCTGTATAACCGATAGTTAAACAGAAGATAAATTTAAATGAATCTCTTGGATAAGAGTTAATAATTAAACTAAGTTGAGACAATTTTTATGACCTTATGGTTTTGTTTAATTCAAACTTTTCAGCTTTTTCAGTTTGACACTCAGTGTCATCTTCAGCGCATTTGATTTCTGCTTTCTTGTTCATGTGACTGTTGCAACCGCCCGCTATAACTGGTAAACCATTTGTAGCTGTGAAGCCAGTCAAACATAAAAAGGCTATGTATGGAAAGATTCTTTTCATCTAATTGTTACTATATGTAAACCTATTATGTTACATTTAATTCTTAACTGTGAATAGATAGAATATTCTTTTGAGTTTCATTGATTTATTAATGAATTTAATTATGTGTATATATGTTGATAGATTTTGATAAGACTTAATTTAATTATTTGTTTTTTACGATATTAGTTGTTAATAAGCAAAAAAAAAGGCTTCAGTAAATAATGCCGAGCCTAAGTGATGGGGACTTTTATTATTACAGAAACTTTTGTAGAGATCAACCCCCGCGCAAGGTGTATGTATTTTATAAATCTCTATATGAAGTCTCATTTTCGTTAAATCTTATTTTTT
>QBXG01000009.1:0-43894 GCA_003283445.1 Prochlorococcus sp. AG-321-D23
AATAATTTGATATTTCAATGGGTAGCAGTTTTGGTAAAATTTTTCGTGTCACTACTTTTGGAGAATCTCATGGAGGCGCTGTTGGAGTTATTCTTGATGGATGTCCTCCAAAGTTAAAAATAAATATTGATCTCATACAAAATGAATTAGATAGGCGAAGACCTGGTCAGAGTAAAATTACAACTCCAAGAAATGAAGATGATAAATTAGAGATATTAAGTGGTTTAAAGGAAGGAATAACACTCGGAACCCCTATTGCATTGTTGGTTCGCAATAAAGATCAAAGACCAGGAGATTATAGTAATTTAGAGCAAGTATTCAGGCCATCTCATGCAGATGGCACATATCATTTGAAGTATGGAATTCAGGCTGGTTCTGGAGGAGGTAGAGCCTCAGCTAGAGAAACCATAGGAAGAGTTGCTGCAGGCTCTATCGCAAAACAATTATTAAAAAACTTGTTTAATACTGAAATTCTTTCTTGGGTAAAACGTATACATGATATTGACTCTCAGGTAAATAAAAATAAACTTACCCTAAGTAAAATAGATTCAAATATTGTTAGATGTCCAGATGATAAGGTGGCTGCAAAAATGATTAATAGAATAAAAGAATTGCAGCAAGATGGTGATTCTTGTGGAGGTGTTATTGAATGTTTAGTGAAAAATGTTCCATCAGGATTAGGTATGCCTGTCTTTGATAAATTAGAAGCTGATCTTGCAAAGGCTTTGATGTCATTACCTGCTACTAAGGGGTTTGAAATAGGTTCAGGCTTTTTGGGAACTTATTTACGAGGAAGTGAACATAATGATTCGTTTATTGAGTCTGATGATATTAGTAAGCTTAAAACAATATCAAATAATTCAGGTGGCATACAGGGAGGAATAAGTAATGGAGAGAATATTGAGATGAAAATAGCTTTTAAACCAACAGCAACTATTGGAAAGGAGCAGAAAACTGTTAATGCTGATGGGAAAGAAGTACTAATGAAGGCTAAAGGCCGACATGATCCTTGTGTTTTGCCAAGAGCAGTTCCAATGGTTGATTCAATGGTAGCTCTCGTACTGGCAGACCATTTGCTTCTCCATCAAGCACAATGTTCAATTATTAAATAGGAATAATTATTTAATTTGATCTTCTTCTGAGCCATTTATATATATTTGGATCTATTTTATTATTTTTAAAACCCATATCCCCAATTACGATAGCTTTATATCCTAAAGATTTATATAGCGGAATATCTGATATAGATAGACCTCCAGCTGCGATAAAATCTATATTTTCATATTGAGATATATTTATTAATTCAATATTATCTTTTACTGGGTAAATTTTGATAATTTTACAATTTAAATCTATTGCTTGTTTAAGATCTTTTAAATGTTTGATTCCAGGAATTAATAAATGATTTTTTGAATTTGAATAATTTAAAAGGTCTCTATTCCAACCTTTCATCATTGAATAATTTAAACCTATTTTTATAGAGTCATCTATCGATTTCTTATTTATTATTGAAGCAGAGCCTAAATTAAGCTTTGGGAACTTTAATCTTAAATTTGAAACATAATTTACCCAGTTTTCATTATTAGACCAACTAATTTCTATATTTAAAAAACCTGCTTTTATTAAAAGCTCTATTTCTTGTTCAACTAAATCTCTTTCAAAAGAATTTGTATAAATACTTTGAGTAGGTTTTACTAATAAAAAAAAAGGTTCTGAATTAAGTCTTTCAGAGAAAGAATCTTTCTTTTTTAATGGAGATATCAAATTTTTTCAAATCAGATATAGTTAGCAACTTTAACCTTAGAGCGATTAAGTAAGTCTTGGATATCTTCAGTATCAATTGTTTCTCTCTCAATGAGCATTGAAGCCATTTCATCAAGAACACTTCTGTTATCCGAAAGGACTTTTGTCGCTCTTTTGTATGCTGTATCAACAAGCTCTGAAACTTCTACGTCAATTGTTGCTGCTGTATCTTCAGAGAAATCTCTTGTCGCGCTCATGTCTCTCCCAAGGAACATCCCCCCTTGTGATTGACCCAAAGCCACTGGTCCTATTTTATCACTCATTCCAAACTTAGTAATCATTTGTCTTGCAACATTAGCCACTTGCTGTAAATCGTTAGAAGCTCCTGTAGTAACTTCTTCTTCACCATATACTATTTCCTCAGCAACTCTTCCACCTAAGGCTACAGCCATTTGATTTTGTAGGTAAGAACGTGAGTAAAGACCGGACTCCATTCTTTCTTCACTAGGAGTAAAGAAGGTTAATCCTCCTGCTTGACCCCTAGGAATTATGGAAACTTTTGCTACAGCGTCATAATCAGGCATGCAAGCGCCAACTAAAGCATGACCTGCCTCGTGATAGGCAACAAGTTCTTTCTTTTTATCGCTTATAACTCGGTCTTTCTTTTCTGGTCCTGCCATTACTCTCTCGATAGCATCCCCTACTTCATCATTACTAACCGTATCGAGATCTTTTCTTGCGGCAAGGATAGCTGCTTCGTTTAAAAGATTAGCTAAATCAGCACCTGTAAACCCAGGGGTTCTCCTTGCAACCTTATCAAGGTCTACATCTTTTGAGAGAGTTTTATCCTTGGCATGAACATTTAAAATTTGCAATCTTCCGGCGTAATCAGGTCTGTCTACAGTTACTTGTCTATCAAATCTACCTGGCCTCATTAATGCTGAGTCCAAAACATCTGGTCTGTTAGTTGCCGCAACAATAATAATGCCAGAATTACCCTCAAAACCATCCATTTCAGTTAAAAGTTGATTTAAAGTTTGTTCTCTTTCATCATTTCCACCGCCCATACCAGCACCTCTTTGTCTTCCAACAGCATCTATTTCATCAATAAAAACAATACATGGGGCATTTTTCTTGGCTTGTTCAAATAAATCTCTAACCCTACTTGCACCAACTCCAACAAACATTTCAACAAATTCAGATCCAGAGATCGAGAAAAAAGGAACACCTGCTTCTCCCGCGACTGCCTTAGCTAAAAGAGTCTTTCCTGTTCCAGGTGGTCCTACTAAAAGAACACCTTTAGGAATTTTTGCTCCAACTGCAGTAAATCTGTCAGGACTTTTAAGAAAATCTACAACCTCCGTTAACTCTAATTTTGCCCCTTCAACACCAGCAACATCTGAAAAAGTTACTTGAGTAGAAGGTTCCATTTGAAGTCTAGCTTTGCTTTTTCCAAAACTCATTGCTGGATTACCACCACCACCACCACCACTTCCATTTTGTGATCTTCTAAATAGGAAGAATAAACCTCCTATTAATAAAACTGGGAAAATTAAACTACTTATAGCTTGCTGCCAAGGATTAGCTAATTTTGTGGGTGTAACGGCTATATCTACATCATTCTCGGTTAGGATTTTTAGTAAATCTTTATCTGGAGCCAGATTAACTTCAGATCTACTGCCATCGTTTTCAACAACTTGTGCAGTTCCACTATCCGGGGATAATAAAACCCTGCTAACTTCTTTATCTTGAACAGCTTCTATAAAATCGCTATATCTAAGAGTTTTGGTGGCATTCTCAGTCTTAGGTTTATCAAAAACAGAAGTACCTATAAAAATCACTGTAATTACTGCTAGAACGTAAAGTCCTACGTTTCTCCAACGTTTGTTCACGATAAAAAATCTATATTAAAACTATAATACTAATAATAAAACAATATTAAGACTTTCTAAGTACATCTACTACACTTTTAAATGCGAACCATTCTGGAATTGAATCTCCATTCCTCAGCTTTTTTCTGAATTCTGTACCGCTTAGTTTCATTATCTGATATTTTTTCTCTTTTGCTTCTTCGGCAGTAATGTAACCTTTTTCTATTGTGTATACCAAATTTTTTGAAGGTACAGTTTTCATCAATAACTCTTCTGCGCATTCATTGGCAAAATTCTGGGCATCATAAGGTCCATAAAAATCTTCCCCAGTTGATGATGATTTACATCCAGCCATATCCCTACCAATTATAAAATGAGTACATCCATAATTCCTTCTTATAATCATGTGTTGAAGAGCTTCTCTAGGTCCTGCCATATGCATTGAGTATGGCAAAAAAGCCCATTTTATTTTCTTATTAGAAATTTCTTCTTCTAATTTTTTATAGGTCAAATATCGGACTTTCCCTGGAATATCATCCTGTTGTGTTGGCCCGCAAGTTGGATGAACCAAAACAACTGAATTTGAGGAAACATTTTCCGATTGTAAGGCGTTAGTAAATAATTCATAATGAGCTCTATGAATTGGATTTCTACATTGAAAAGCAACTACATCAAAATTAGGAGGTAATATATCTCTTACTTCTTTTGGTGTTTTACATGGAAAATCTCTATTTGGGAGCTCTAATCCATAAACTTTACCCCCTATGTAGTATCTGCCTCTTTCATTGAAAATCATCTTTACTGCAGGATGATCTAAGGAATTAGTCCCATAACAAAATTCTGCCTCTTCGGCCTTATCTGGCTCCCATTTTGAACTTACTTTTAAAATCGCTAATTTTTGTTTTTTATAAGTGAGTAATATTGTTTCACCCTCCTTGATTTGTGCATTATTAGTATCAAATACAATCGGCAAACCAAAGAGTAAACCCTTTGTATCTCTATGGCTTTTAATTACAGATTTATACTCTTCTTTATCCATAAATCCTTCTAGAGGAGAAAATCCGCCAACCATTAAGAGTTCTATATCACAAGCATTTCTATCACTACATTCGTGCTCATACGAAACTTGAGAAAGAAGCTTTAATTTTAGTTCTTCATCCTTAATAATTAATTCTTTTAGTTCACCTCCATAAGCAGGTATTAAACCTTTTGAATCTCTTTTAGATTCTTGTTGTGAATTCATTTTATTATTTGTATAAGATAAATTAAAAAAAAGAGGGCTTGTTTAAACCCTCTTTTTTAAAATTTATTTACAATTAAGCTTTTCTTCCGTAAAGCTCACCAATTATTTTTACATCAAGAGGTTCTTTTGAGCCCATATCTGTATCGGAAGGTTGGATCGCAACAAATGTACCTGCAAATTCATCTGTATCAGAATCTACATTTTCAATTGATAGTGTTACTACTCCAGTACCATTTACATCAACTTTGATATTTTCTTTAGCAAGTTCTTCATCATCTCCACCTAGGGCAACTAAACCTTGAGCGTATTCAACTCCAGTATTTTTGGCTCTGGCTTTAGGATCTAAAAAATCTCCTGTTCTGTAATTAGGTGTGAATGTAGCACCACTGACTTCTGTCCCAGGCTCGATTGAGGAAGGTAGATCAGCTGTTAAATCTTTTGCAGAAAATGCGAATGGAACCTCTAAACCTCCAGGAGTTAAAACAGTAATTAATTGAAAATCAATACCACCTTTTTCAGTAAATGTACCGGAGTCTATATCTCCATATACTTCTGTAACTGTAGTGTTATTCCTAGGGCTAATAATTTTTGTTGCAACAAATTCTGCTTCTTTTCTTTTTGATCCCGGAACTTTTACATAAACTTCTGTTGGATGCATGCATATCCCTTTTAAGGAATCACCATTGCCTAAAGATATTGATCCGACTAGAGATGAATCTAAGGAAGGACAATCGTTAGCTTTACCTGTGTTTACAACATCTGTAAATTGGGCATTTCCTCTCTCGGAGAAGGCATATGTTTTATCTGTGATAAAAGCAAAAGTTAAACAAAAAGAAATAACTAAAGCTAATAAAGAACGAATTCTCATAATAAAATTTTAATAAAGTTCTGTGACTGCTGGTAAAGGATTACTTAAAAATGTTCAGTAAGGATAATACAAGGTAAAGAACCACAAAAAGAAAGTTTTTTAGATCCTCGAAACAACTCGTAGCTTTTTAATTTTTAAAACTTGAAATATTTTAAGATATCAGACTATTTTTAATGATTAAGATTACAAAAAAATACAAATATAAATGTTAGAGATCATCTATTAGTTGAAATAATTTCATCTATTAAATTATTAGCTAACTCAATTTTTGATGTTTTTTCTAGATAATTTTCCATATTTTTTTTATCAAAAAGCCATCCTTCATTTTTTGCTAGTGGACCAAATCCTTGGTCTTCGATATCTATAGGATTTGCAAATAGTAAATCACAACCCTTAAGCATTATTTTTTCTTTAATGGTTTTTTTTGCACTTTTAAAAGAACCTGTAAATGCACAAAATCCTACAAAAATTTGATTTTCTTTTTTTACTTTACTTATCTCTTTTAAGATATCTGGAACATATTCGATATTTTTATTTAAAAAATCCTCAAATTTGCTTTTTGGAATTTTTTTTGAAGTATCTCCTGATATTTTGAAATCTGCTACTGCAGCATTCATAATGAAATAATCACATTTCGAAATTTCTTTTTCAATTTCCTGAATTAAATCATTACTATTATCTATTTCGTACGTATTAATTCCTTCTGTTATATCTAGTTTATTTTTTAAAGGACCATGAATATATTTGACTTTTGCACCCCTAAATCTTGCTACTTGAGCAAGCATTAATCCCATAGTTCCCGAACTATTGTTAGTTATCTTTCTTGCTGCATCTATTTTTTCTGAAGTACAACCTCCTGTAATTAAAAACTCTTTATTTAATAAGTCTCTGTAATAGGGCTTTTTGTTTTGAAGGAGTAAAAACTTAAGAGCTAGTTGTATTAAATCATTTGGGGGTATTTTACCAACTCCAATTTCGTCACAAGCTAGGATCCCTTTGCTTGGCTTAAGGATTAAAACATTTGGATAATCTTTCAAATATACATAATTTCTTTGAACAGCTTTATTACTCCACATCTTAGAATTCATTGCTGGAGCAACAATAATAGGCTTATTATTCGCAATTAAAATACTTGATATCAATCCATCAGCATTACCTGTAACCCACTTTGAAAGAGTTGTTGCAGTCAAAGGAGCTATTATCAAAACATCAGCCCAATCGCATAAATCTATATGTAAAGGTCTTGAATGAAGATATGACCATTGGTCCTTATCTAATATGCAAGTATTCCTACTTAAGATAGAAAGTGAAAGCGGCTGAATTAGTTTTTCAGCATTTTCAGAAACAACGCACTTTATCTCATAATTATCCTTTACTAATTGACTTACTAGTAAGGGGATTCTTACCGCAGCAATACTTCCAGTAATTAATAAAAGAACCTTAACTTTTAACTCTTTAGATTTAGTGCTCATCAAATTGATCCTGTTCAAGAAGATGAATATAATCGGATGTTAATTTATTTCTATTAGTTGCAAAAGTCCCTACAAAATTCCAATTTTTGAATAAATTAAATGGTTTAACGTAATTTTTCTCTCCTAAAGTTTTGGCAAGCTCAAAAGTTCCTTCTTCATAAGATGAACATAAAAGCTTGTCAAATATCTTTTTATTGGATGTGAATAACATTTTTATCCTGGTCCATGTATTTTTAATAATATAACCTCAAGGAAATTCATATTCACTAAATATTGCTCACTTAGAATTTTTTAAAAATAATAAAATTAATAAATCTATTAAATTTTTAAATATTATAATTTTATAATTAAATTTTTAATCCTCCTTAAGAAAAAAATTATTTAAACTAAGAATGACGAAATATTAATTATGTCACAAACAAAAAAAGAGCAAATAGTAAGTCATTTGCGTTATTTAAGGCAGGAATTAAGAGAAATGCATTTAGGAATTCAAGATGATGGACTATTTCCTGAACCAGGAGAACTAAGAGGAATTCTTGCCCAAATGGAGGCTTTACTTGAATTAATTGAAGGTAATCCTAAAGTTAAATAAAATTATGAATATATTTAGCACTTAGTTATATGGTTCAGAATGTTTTTTAAACCCCAAAAGACTAAATTTCAACTTTTAGTTATTGAAACTTTTAATAGTTTAAGCCAATGGGCAGTAAATCCATGGCGTAGATATTCTTTGGCTTTAACTATTGTTTTGATTGGTTACTTTTTTGGAAGTTCATTAGGAATGATAAGTGCAGTTGTTGAATTAATTGATCCGGTAGGTGCTTTTTTATCAGTTTTGTTTATTGAAATTCTGATTAAATTTAGACGAAGATTACGTTTTGATAAAAGAAAAAAACTATTAGTACTGTTACTTGATTCTTTAAGATTAGGTTTATTTTACGGTTTTTTTACTGAAAGTCTAAAATTGCTTTAAATTTAATTATTGAACTTACTTAATAGATAAAGTAATGCCATTCTTGTAGGAATACCGTTTGAAACTTGATCATTTATTAGGCAATTTGGATATTCATCAACTATTCTGCTGCTGATTTCAATACCACGATTAATAGGACCTGGGTGCAAAATAGGAATATCCTTACAATTTAAGGATAGTTTCTCTGGAGTTAAACAATAATTTTCACTATACGATTTGATACTGCTTAATAAATTCTCTATCATTCTTTCTTTCTGTAATCTTAAAACAATTACTGCATCTGCACATTTAATGGATTCTTCTAATGACCTCGAAATTGTGATAGAACCTCTTGAAGAAATTGGGTCTCCTAATTGATTTGGTGGAGAACTATTTACAAAATCAGTAAATTCTTCAGGAATAAGTGTTGGTGGCCCACATAAGATTATGTTTGCACCAAATGCGGTCAATGCCCAAAGATTTGATCTAGCAACTCTAGAGTGAATTACATCACCAACTATTAATATTTTTTTGGAATTTAATATTTCTGGTTTCAGTAGTTTTGGAGAAAAGAATTTTATTAATGTATAAAGATCTAGTAATCCTTGGCTAGGGTGGCTATGTAAACCATCACCAGCATTAAGAACTGAAGTTTTTGATTTAGATGCATCGAGTTTTTTAGAAATTTCTAAAGGGACATGGCTCGATGAGTGTCTAATTACCAAAATGTCAGACCCCATGGCAGCATATGTTAGTGCAGTATCTATAAGCGTTTCTCCTTTACTTAAAGAACTTGAAGAAGGAGAAAAGCTTTGTACATCAGCAGAAAGCCTTTTGGCAGCAAGCTCAAAACTATTGCGAGTTCTAGTACTAGCCTCAAAAAATATTGATGTTATTAACTTTCCTTGTAAAGCGGGTATTTTTTTTGTCCCAGCATTATTAAGAGATTTAAATCTTTCAGTTAACTCAAAAACTGATTTGTAATCATCTATTGAGAAATTTGAAAGTGTGAGGATATGTTTGTGAGGCCAATTTCCCATTATGTTATACCAGACAAATTATTAGTTGAATTTTTTAAATTAGGATTTTTATCACCTTTTTCCCTTTTACTAATACTTCTGCTCCTTTTAAGATACCAACGCCATTTTATATTTTTTGCTTTAGAAATGCCAATTCTTGTTGTTTGAATTAAATCTTTTTTCTCTAAGGATGACTTCCCTTCGCTGATCCACAAACATTTATTTTTAAGAATTTCGAGGGAATTTAATTTATTATCTACTTCAAATGTTTTGGTTACTAATCCTGGGCCAGATGCTGACCTTTCATTTTTATTTGATATAAAAACCGCCCTTATTAAAACACCGCTCGCAAAATTATCTTTATCAGTAACAATGTTTAAACAATGATGAATTCCGTAAGATCTGTAAATATAAAATCTTCCAGGCTCACCAAACAATACTTCATTAGAAGGAGTCTTTTTATTATATCCATGGCAAGCCTCTTCTTCTTGTGAATAAGCTTCAGTCTCAACTATCATTCCTTTTATAATGCCTTTATTAATTCTATTTCTAATCAGGTAACATCCAATTAAGTCAGGTGCTACAAGCTTGGAGTGCCTGCAAAAAAAATTTTTTTTTAAAGATTGTTGATCTATTTTTAAATACTTATCTAAGTTTATTTTTAACGATGAAATACAATTAAGTCTAGCTTTTGAAGCATAAAAAAATTTTTTCTTCTTGTTATGAGATTCTATAAATATATTGTTATCAATTTTATTTAATTCATTAAATGCACAAGTAATGTTTGTGAAAATCATCTAATATCTATAATGAAATTGAATTTTTTTATAATCGAAAGCAGATGAAACGAATTAGTAGTCATGAAGTTAAAAAAGTAGCACAATTAGCAAGATTAGAATTAAATGAAAGTGAGATTCATCAGCATGCAGAACAGTTAGAAAAAATTTTGGAATATATTAAACAACTAGAGAAAATCAATACCGAAAATGTTCCATGTACCACTAGAGCCATAGAAGTGGTAAATGTATTGAGAAAGGATGAAAAGAAAAATTATGAAAATTCAGAGGAAATTTTAGATTTGGCACCTTCAAGAGAAAATAAATTTTTTAAAGTCCCGAAAATTATTAATTAATAGCTAGTTACCGCCGATATAAGTCTTATTAACAATCTTTAGTAGAATTTTTCTTATTTTAAAACTTGGGAATGAATTTATTATTTTTCTAAGTTTTCCTTTTTCACTTTTGTGGCTTCTTATCCCTATAAGTAAGTCATAGATAAAATTGAAAGTATCACCTTTAGTTTCAAAAATCCCTACTCTTTGAGGTGAACCTTTGATGTCTAGTAAAGGTTTGGTTTTTTCGTAAGCTATTTTGTATTCAAACCAGGGAATGGAAGGCCATAGGTGGTGGATTAAATGATAATTTTGACCCATTATGAGAATATTCAAAAATTTGCCTGGATAAACTCTTGAGTTTATCCATTTATTTTTTGAGCGAAATGGCCTATGAGGGAGATAATCAAAGAAAATACCTAAAGTGACTCCAACCATTAATGCAGGACCAAACCATAAATTATAAATTAAGTTCATAAAGTCAAATTTTAAGCCAGCTAAAATAATTGTTATAAATATGGATCTCTCTATTCCCCACTGTAGTAATTCATATTTTCTCCATAGTTTTCTCTGAAAGAAAAATATTTCATGATAAAAAAATCTTGGAGCAATAAGCCAAATAGGCCCAAAAGTACTCACAATATGGTCTGGATCATTTTTGGGATCATTTACATGAATGTGATGTTGTAGGTGAACTCTAGTGAAAACTGGAAAACTGAAGCCTAAAAGTATAGCTGACCCATGTCCCATTGCTTGGTTTATCCAGGGCACAGGATGGGCAGCCTTATGACATGCATCATGTATCACGGTTCCTTCAATATGAAGAGCAAGAAATGCAGTAGCTACTAGTAGAGGCAGAGGCCAAACCCCTCGGTACCATTGCCATATACTAAGGAAAGCAAGAAAATAACCACCAAAAAACAGGGCTAATGTGGGGTTCCAAAAACTAGGAGGATCGACATAATTTTTGATCTCCCTGTTCCATTTAAATGTCTTGGAGGAATTAGTTTGGATATTTTTATTTTTACTAGTTAAGTTTGAAATTGTTTCTTTTAATCTATAAGTAATATAACCAATAATTCATAGTGATTGCATAACAATATCAAACATTTTTAAATTTTTCTAAAATTATTGAGCCTAGTATTATGTGTCAAATTAAGGATCTTAAGTAAAAAATATTTTTAAAACATACCTCGCTAAACTAAAATTTAATTAAGCGGTCGTGGCGGAATTGGTAGACGCGCGAGTTTTAGGTACTCGTATCTTCGGGTGTGGGAGTTCAAGTCTCCCCGACCGCATTCCAAGGGAAAATTAATATTGAACAATTAAATTAGTTAACTATTTGCTTATTTACTATAATTTGGATATCAATAAAAAATTTTTTGACATTTTATTTAGGCTTTTTATATTTATTTTTTGGAATTATATTTTTGTTAATGCCTTTAATATATATCGAATTAGGCAGACCAAGAGATTTTATGAAAGGTGGTTTAAACCTAGTTATTGGTATGTTGTTAATTTTTAAACAAAATAGTGTTAATACTTTATATTCTTCAATTTTTACTGTAATAACTACATTACTCATTTTTTATGTAGTAGAAATATTTTGTATAAGGTGGAATCAATTAACTAATCAAGAGAAAAATAAATTAAAAACTTTAGATGAATTGAAAAAAAATCTCTCAATTTTTTTAAAGGCCATCTCTCTTGCAAGACAAGATTTTTTAAATTCAAATAATATTTTAAAATTTGGAAGAAAAAATGAAAATTTAAATAAAAAAAAGTGGGTTAGGAATGATGAAAATGATAATATAGTTAATTCAAATAAAAATAATTTACTGACTTTAGAGATGCAAAAAAAAGCAACAAATCAATCTACAAAAGATACAATCAATGAGGTTAAATAAAAAAATTAATTAATTATAAATAAATTCTATACTTCGAATGAAATCACAAAATAACAAAGAAAAAAAATCTGGCTATTCCTATAAACAAACTTTGAATTTGCTGCAGACTGATTTTTCGATGCGAGCTAATTCAGTAATTAGGGAACCAGAGATTCATGAATTCTGGTCAAGAAATAAAATTGATTTGGAGTTGGGTTCATCTAACTCAGGTAAAAATTTCACTTTGCATGATGGACCTCCTTACGCAAATGGATCCCTTCATATGGGACATGCTTTGAATAAAGTTTTAAAGGATATTATCAATAAATACAAAACCTTAAAAGGTTTCAAAGTACATTTTGTACCTGGTTGGGATTGCCATGGGCTGCCAATTGAGTTAAAGGTTCTACAAAATTTAAAATCCAATGAAAGAAGAAATTTAGATTCTTTAGGTTTAAGAAAAAAAGCAACAGATTACGCAAAGATTCAAATTAATAATCAACTAGAAGGTTTTAAGAGATGGGGTATTTGGGGAGACTGGGATAATCCCTATTTGACCCTTAAAAAAAATTATGAGTCTGCTCAGATTGGTGTTTTTGGAAAGATGTTCTTAAATGACTACATATATAGAGGTTTAAAACCTGTTCACTGGAGTCCAAGTTCTAGAACAGCACTTGCAGAAGCAGAATTAGAGTATCCTGAGGAGCATTTTTCAAAAAGTATTTATGTTTCTTTAAATATTAAAAAATTATCAGATGCAGTTCTTCTCAAATTTGAAGAAAAAGATCTGAGAAATAAATTACTTTCTAATTTAAATAAATTATTTATAGCTATATGGACTACTACTCCATGGACAATTCCTGCTAATGAAGCAGTAGCTATTAATCCTAGAATAAATTATGTTTTTGCCTCCGATCAATACGGTAATATTCATCTTTTTGCAAGAGATTTAATTTCTGAAATTTGTGAAAAGCTAGATAGAGAATTTAATGTTTTATTAGATGTAAAAGGCTCATTGTTAGAGGGTATTGAGTATCAGCATCCTACAAAAAATAAGGTTTGCAAGATTGTAATTGGAGGTGATTATATAACTACTGATTCTGGGACGGGCATTGTACATACCGCCCCAGGTCATGGTATGGATGATTTTAATGTTGGGCAAAAATATCAATTACCCATAACTTGCATTGTCGATGAAAAAGGTAATTTAAATGAGCATGCTGAAAAGTTTTGTGGATTAAATGTTTTGAAAGATGCTAATGATTTGATCATTGAAGATCTGGAGAAAAATAACCTACTCCTTTTAAAAGAAAAATATAAACACAGATATCCTTATGATTGGAGAACTAAAAAACCTACAATTTTTAGAGCTACTGAACAATGGTTTGCATCAGTAGAGGGATTTAGATCTTCAGCTTTGAAATCAATAGAAGATGTTGAATGGATGCCAAAAACAGGTAAAAAGAGAATTTATTCGATGGTTGTTGGGAGAGGTGATTGGTGTATTTCTAGACAAAGGTCGTGGGGAGTCCCAATACCTGTTTTCTATGAAAAAAAAGGGAAAGAAATACTAATTAATACTGAAACTATCAACCATATAAAAAGTTTATTTGAGGAGCATGGAGCAGATGTATGGTGGGAATGGGATGAGAAGAAACTATTGCCAGAAAAATATAGAAATGAATCTGATCGTTGGGAAAAAGGTTTAGATACTATGGATGTCTGGTTTGATTCAGGTTCTAGTTGGGCCGCAGTTTGTGAGCAAAGGGAAGAATTGCAATATCCAGCTGATTTGTATTTAGAGGGATCTGATCAACATCGAGGTTGGTTTCAATCATCTTTGCTAACTTCAGTAGCAGTAAATAATAAGCCACCTTATAAGAAAGTTCTAACTCATGGATTTGCTTTAGATGAGAATGGAAGAAAAATGAGTAAATCCTTAGGTAACGTTGTTGATCCTAATATTATTATTAATGGTGGTCCTAACCAAAAAATCCAACCTGCCTATGGAGCAGATGTCCTTAGGCTTTGGGTTAGTTCTGTTGATTACTCAGTTGACGTCCCAATTGGATCTAATATTCTAAAACAACTTTCAGATGTTTATAGAAAAGTAAGAAATACAGCTAGATATCTTTTAGGTAATATTCATGATTATGATCCTGCGTTAGAGGAAATTGATATTGATCAGTTGCCGTTATTAGATCAATGGATGTTAAATAGACTTGTTGAAGTCTCAGATCAAGTAACAATTGCATATGAAAATTACGAATTTTCAAAGTTTTTTCAAATATTGCAAAGTTTTTGTGTTGTGGATTTATCTAATTTTTATTTAGATATCGCAAAAGATAGATTATATGTAAGTGCTAAAACCCAATTTAGGAGAAGATCTTGTCAGTTTGTGATGTCCAAAATTGTAGAAAATTTAGCTGTTATTATTTCTCCAGTACTTTGTCATATGGCCGAAGATATTTGGCAAAATATCCCATATTCGACTATTGAAAAATCAGTATTTGAGAGAGGATGGCCAAAATTGCCTAAGTCATGGCTTAATCCCGAACTTAATGAACATATTTCTAATTTAAGAATATTGCGAGTAGAAATTAATAAAGCAATAGAAGGTTGTAGAACTCAACAAATGATTGGAGCTGCTCTTGAGACTGAGGTTAATTACCTCCCTGAAAATGAGTTGTTTAAAAATTCTCTTTCTTGGCTTGATAAATTGGGAAATAAAGAAGTGGATTTATACCGTGATTGGTTGATAGTTTCTGATTTTAATATAGTTACTAATTTATCTAAGGATTGTTTAAGTATCGAAAATAATGAACTTGGAAAGATTCAGATTCTTAAAGCTAAAGGTTTGAAATGTGATAGATGTTGGCATTATCAAAAAATTACAGTTAAAGGGATTGAAAATACTAAATTATGTGAGAGATGTGCAAATATTATTAATTTATAAATAGTTAATTTAAGTTAATTTCAGTATGGTGAGTTTTAGATCTACTGAACCCTCTATAAATTATTATTTCTAAAAATTCTTTAGAATATTCCATTTATAACTACCATCGTATTTTTAAATACTATTTGGAATATTAAAACCTATATGTTCTAATTTTTTGATAAATTCAATCCCTGCCATAATTAGAAAAACCAGAATTCCTGCCACTTTTTGGGAATTTAATTATTGCCCATTGTAATAAACCTAATGTATATATTAATAAGGCAAATAATCCTAAAAATTTTGCAACTGGTTGAGAAAAGCTAGCTCCAAATAAAAAATTAAATAAATTTTTTAAAATCAAGTAGAAATTTGTTGAGGGTTTCAACCAAATTTCACATTCCGCAGAATTAATAAAAGAAATACAATTAATATTATTTAAACTTTGAATTAAAAAAATTAAAGATATAAAAGTTATAGACCATCGCCAAATTTTCGTAGTTGTAGTTAATGCATGAGATATCCTATATTCATTTAACTCGTCATTAATATCATTCCAAAACCATATGGAGATTGTCATTATTAATGTCGAAATATTTGTAATTAAGAGAGCAAAATTGTACTCTCCAATTAGGAGGATAAGACTTATGAAGAATAGAATTGATATTTTCCAATAATTAGATAAAAGTTTTGAGATGGCTTTACTTTTGTTTTTTATAGACCAACAAAATAGAGTTAAAGGAAGACCAACTATAAAGACTAATGAAAGTTGAAAAGATAGCCAAATGGAAAGCTGATTAAGACTGTTCAAAACTTTTTCTTTTTAACACACATAAATATTAAACCTTACCCACCTGCTTCTTAACTTATTATTGTCATAGTTATGAATAATACGCACCATATTAATTTCTACTACGAAATAATTAAATAATTTTTATGAGACAGCATGTAAATCCACTCAGTAAAAATTTCTTTGAAATAGATCCAATACCTCCGTTGAATCAAGTTTTTGAAAACCCAAAATTGCCTCTGCATTTAGATATCGGTTGCGCTTCAGGTGATTTTTTATTCGAATTATCACTTAAAAATAAAAACTGGAATTATATAGGAATTGAAATTAGAGAAAAATTAGTTTTAAATGCTAATTTGAAAATGAAAAGTAGAGAAAATAAAAATTTATATTTTTCATTTGGCAATGCTAATAATATTTTTAACCAATCTAATAATAAATCAATTATTAATTTTATAACTAGCATTTCTTTTAATTTTCCTGATCCATGGTTTAAAAAGAAACATCATAAAAGACGTGTAATTCAACCTGAATTAATAAATTCACTCTCAAATTCAATGAAAAGAGGATCTTTAATCTTTATTAAAACAGATGTAAGAGATCTTTTTGATCATATGGAACTCACAATATCTGAAAGTATAAAGTTCAAAAAAATACCATATCAAGATGTTAAATTTTATGAAAGTTTTAATCCAAATAGAATTCAAACTAATAGAGAAAAATATGTAATATTAAATCAACTTAAAATTTATGAAAGTATTTATAAGAAAATTTAATTCAAAAAGTTTTAGATATTTTATAGATTTTTGTACTAAGTTCGGTCGTGATTTTTGTTGATAATGAATCTACTTCTTTCTGATTTCGTGCTTCAACTAATATACGTAAAACAGGTTCCGTACCACTAGGACGTATGTAAACTCTACAATTATCCTTTTTAATATTTGAAAAACTTTCTATAGTTTCATTTATGAATTCCTCATATGATTTATCAATATTTTTAAATTGAAAATTTAAAAAAATATTAGTTAGTTTTTGAGGATATGGTGAGAAGCTACTATTTAGCCATGATCTTAGACTGATATTTTTTTTCTTGCAGTATTTTGAGATTTGAATTGCAGTTAATATTCCATCCCCACAAAAGTTATTAATTTTTGAAAGTATATGTCCTGATTGTTCCCCACCTAATAAAGCCTTTTTTTTCTTTATTGCTTCAAATATGAATTTATCTCCAACTTCAGTTCTATGTAAAATCCCCCCAATTTTATTCCAAGTATTTTCAAAACCTAAATTGGCCATTTTTGTTGAGATGATTGTGTTATTTGAAAGCAATTTTTCTTCTAAAAGTTCCCTTCCCCATAGAAAGAGTATGTGATCCCCATCAAGTATATTGCCTTCTGAATCAACCCCAATAACTCTATCGGCATCTCCATCGAAGCTAAATCCCATATCAGCATTGTTCTCTTTTATAGCTTTAATTATTGGATCCAAGCATGTAGAACCACAATTTAAATTTATTTTAAAACCATCTTTCTCATTATTAATGACTTTGACATTAGCTCCTAGTTTCTTAAAAATACTTTTTGCGCAGCTAGTCGCAGATCCGTAACATGTGTCTAAAATTATTTTCATTCCATCTAAATTTCCATCCCCCATGGTATTAATAAGTCCTTCTGTATAGATATTAAAAAGGTTTTTATTTTCCTTTATAGATGTTTTTTTATAAGTAGATAATTTATGGTTGTTTGCTGTCTTTAAAATCAGTTCTATTTGATTTTCAAATTTCCTTTTAATTTTTTCTCCATTATTATCAAAAATTTTAATACCATTATATTCAGGAGGATTATGGCTTGCCGATATCATAATCCCACTACTAAATTTTTCTTTTTTTATTAAGAAAGGGATAGCTGGTGTAGGACAGATTCCTAAGTATATAAATTCTTTTCCTGCTGCATTAATCCCTCTTGATATAGCCTCTAGAAGAATATATCCACTTACTCTTGTATCTCTTCCGAGTAGTATTGGATTATTGGTTTTCGTTAAAACGCCTAATGCATATCCAACCTTGTATGCTAGAGAATATGTTAATTCTTTATCAAATATTCCCCTAATTCCATCAGTCCCAAATATAGATTGCATATTATTATTTCTACAAGTATTAGTACTTTGCCATTTGTATTTATATTATCAGTTGATTAAAAGTAAAAAGAAAAATGTTCTCTTAAATTATATAATCCATATAAAATATTAAAAGTAAATGATTAGATAATGCAATCTGGCAATAAAGAATCCTTTTTAAATTCCTCCCAAAGATCGATATTGATATTATTTTTTGCTTTAATTATATGTTCTGTACTTGTATTAAAAAATTTTATATTTCAACCCACTTTTCTTCTTAAGCAATTTGGGCAATCATCTATTGATCCTGAAATAGCTTTTACAAATAATAAACCTACTTTTCTTGAGTTTTATGCAGATTGGTGCGAAGTTTGTAAGGAAATGGCTCCAGGAGTTGATGATATCAAAAAAAAATACGAAAAAGATATTAATTTTGTTTTTTTAAATGTAGATAATCCAAAATGGGAAAAATACATAAGAAATTTCAATGTTAATGGAATTCCACAAATAAATATTTTTGATAAAGATTCCAAATTAGAACTCACGTTTATTGGGAAACAGGAAGAAGAAACTATAAAAGAATCTCTCGATAATTTATACGATAAATTTAGAGGTGATTCACTAATTCTAAATTCAGAATTCTCAATAATCAAAGACAATAAAAATTATCAATCCTCTCCTAGAAGTCACGGATAAATTTATTTCCAATTCAATGCTTCAGATACAGATGGAAAATATTTGATAAATACTTTCTTACAATCTTCAGCTATTTCCATATGTTCTTTTTGTGTTCCTTCTTTTGATCTTAGCTGTATATAGTGAATCCAAGACCTGCAGGAACCAGTCATATAGATTCTTGTTGGGGTAGCTAAGGGCATAATAAATCTAGCGCATTCCTTTGCAATCCCTTCATCTAGCATTTCTTCGTATAGTTTATTTGCCTCTTGAAAGTGTTTTGAAATTTTTTCTGAAAATTTTATTTTAAGTTCATCCGTTATATCATCAATGCTATTTTGACGATTCTTTTTATCTTGCCTTCTTAAGTTTGGGATAGGAATTTCATTTCCTAGTAAACTAGTTTCAGCATATCTTTGTGAGAATTCTTGAAAAGTAAATGATCTATGTCTAAGAATTTGAGCCGCTATACCTCTATTAGTTTCTATTTTCAATGTCATGCATGATTGTTCAAAAACTGACCAGTGCTCATGTTGTATGCAATATCTTAATAATCCGGCGAATTTATCATTAGCCTGATTCGAAGGATTAGAGACTCTGGCTATGTAAGCCATTGTTTTTTCTGCCTCTGGAGTTAATGAAATTAGCTCAACTTTACTCATATTAAATTTTGGCTAAAGTAACCTGTTCTGGTTGATTTTGATATTTACCTTTTCTATCTTCATATGTTGTAGAGCAAGGATCACCCTCAAAAAATAATAGTTGACAAATACCTTCATTTGCATAAATCCTACAATCTGCACCTGAACTGTTGCTGAATTCTAATGTAAGATGCCCCTCCCAACCGGCCTCGGCTGGAGTTGTATTTACTATAATTCCGAGACGAGCATAAGTACTTTTACCAATACAAATTACAGTAATATTTTCTGGTACTTTCATTTTCTCTAGAGCAACTCCTAGGCCGTAAGAATGAGCAGGTAAAATAAAAAATTCACCATCTTTATCTTCGTGAAGAATCGTTTTTTCTAAATTATCAGGATTAAATTTCTTTGGATTCATAACGGTTCCCGGGACATGCTTAAATATTAAAAACTCTTTAGAAGATAGTCTTAAATCATAGCCATATGAAGAACATCCATAACTTAAAACTGCATTTTTTTTATTATTGGGGTCTAGATGTCTGACTAAATTTGATTGAAAAGGATTTATCATTCCTTCAGAAGCTTTTTGGTTTATCCAGAGATCATTTTTGAGCATAATGTCTATGAGCGAAGTTCTGTAATTTGGTCAGCCATTAATAAGAAATTTTTTGGAATGGATGTACCAGTAAGGATTACATCTCCTGATATAAATCGGTTTTCAAGTGTTGAAATCAAATCATCTTTACTGATAATATCCATCTCGACAGCTAGAAAAACTTCATCAAGAATAATTTGATCATATTCTCCAGAAAGTAATTCTTTTTTGCAAAAATCCCATAATTCTATTATTGAATTATTAATAGATTTAGAAATATTATTGTTTATATTTTCTGACTCATATTGATCATAAGAATTAGTAGATCTTATCCAGGTAAGATTACCGCAAAGCTTTTGAGCATTGAAAATTCCTTGTTTTACACCTCCCTTCATTAGTTGAACTAAAAGTACTTTTCTTCCTAAAGCTGCATTTCTTAGTGAATCTCTGATAATGGATGAATAACTTCCTCGATATGAAGATTGATAAATCTGAATCTGACCATTTTGATTTATCTTTCTTAATTTAAATTCTTTATTTTTATTTATGTTTACAACTTCATGATTGCTTGTGAGATAACTATTTGACGAACTGGCTACCATTATTTTGAATTTACTTTTCTACATTCAGTATAGTTAGAATTTTATAACACTGCATATAGTGTAATTTTCCTTAAAGTAGCTTCTTAGAATAAAGAATTGTTTTTTATAATTATTTTAAAAGAAAATATAAGAATTGAAAAATGTTACTGTTGATACAAGTTATTTCTTGCTGTTTTCTTAAGTTTTTTAATAGTAAAGATATTTATGTCACCTGCTTCTAGAGGATTCAGCCGCTTAACTCCGAAACCTTCCGGACAAAATACTATTAATACTATTGGTGAACGTTTCCCGATTAATAGAACGTTAATGGAAGTTATAAAAGGTCTTGAAGGTGCTAGTACAGAAATGGTTGAGAGATCGAAAACAATATTTTTCCCTGGAGATCCTGCTGAAAGAGTTTATTTAATAAGAAGAGGAGCAGTAAGGTTATCAAGAGTTTATGAATCAGGAGAAGAAATTACTGTTGCATTATTAAGGGAAAATAGCCTTTTTGGAGTTTTATCTCTCCTAACAGGACATAGGTCTGATCGTTTTTATCATTCGATTGCTTTTACAAGAGTTGAAATGATTACAGCTCCTGCAAATTCTGTTTTGAGAGCAATTGAAGCAGATGCATCCGTTGGTCTTTTACTCTTGCAAGGCCTTTCAAGCAGGATTCTACAAACAGAAACAATGATAGAAACTCTTACTCATAGAGACATGTCATCTCGCCTAGTAAGTTTTTTGATGGTTTTGTGTCGAGATTTTGGAGTGGCAAGTGAAAAGGGTATTACTATTGATTTGAGACTTTCTCATCAAGCTATAGCAGAGGCAATAGGTTCTACAAGAGTAACCATTACAAGATTATTAGGAGATTTGAAAGATTCAGGATTACTAACTATTGAAAGAAAGAAGATTACAGTTTTTGATCCAATAGCACTTTCAAAAAGATTTAATTGATATTTAATCAATTCATTCTCTATTATGAAGAGTAAGTAAATATTTAGATATATTGTGTCTGGTTGGCTTTTCATTATTTTCTTATTACTGCTTGGAGGTTTAATTTCAACGTTAGGTGACTTATTAGGTTCAAAGATAGGAAAGGCTAGATTTAGCATTTTAAAGTTAAGACCAAAAAAAACTGCAATTTTAATTACAATTTTGACAGGCAGCCTGATAAGTGCTTCATCTTTGTTCTTAATGATATTAGTAAATAGACAGTTGAGAGTAGGGTTATTTAGGTTAGGAGATTTACAGAAAAAACTTCAAGAAAGTAAACAAGTTTTGATACCTTTAGAAAAAGAAAGAGAAAAACTAGAAAATAAAATAAAAGCTAAAGAGACTGAATTTAAGCAATTAGAAAGGAATATAATTGCATTAAGAAGTGGGAAATTTGTAATAAGAAGTGGGCAATCTTTAATTATTTCAGAGATAAGTTCTTCTAACCTGAAAGATATTAAATCTAAAATAGAAAAAATTATTATCAATGCCAATAGATATACTCTTAAGATAGTTAAACCAAAAAATAAAGAAGTTATAAATTTATTGTTATTAAGAAAAAATCATATTGAAGAAATGCAAAATACTATTTTAAAAGGAGGTAATTGGGTCATTAATATAAAATCTGTAAGGAATGTTTTAACAGGAGAAAATTTTGTGTATGCTTTTCCTGAAATAACAGAAAATAAGATAATAGTTAGAAAAGGTGAAAAAATAACAAAAATTGACTTCAAACAAGAAGATTTTAATAAAAAAGATTTTGGCGATAAGGTAAATTTTCTATTATCTTCTAGTTTGGCCGAAATCAAGAGAAGAGGTTCACTTGTAAATGAAATTAAATTGCGAGGCGATTCTATAAAAGAATTAAGAGACTTTTTAAATAAAAATGATAAAACTAATTTTGAATTAGAAGTAGTCTCGATGTTTAACAGTAAGACTGCTCAACCAGTGATAGTTGAATTAAATGTAAATTATCCAAAATCTTAGATGTCTAGAGTAATAACTATTGATCCGGGGATATCGAAATGTGGAGTGATAATAGCTGATATCAAAGAAAAAAAAGTTTACGAAGCAGTAGTTATTAAAAGTCATCTACTTTTGAAATATGTTAGAAAAAAATATCAGAGCGAAAAAAACGTTCAGTTGTTAATTGGCAATGGAACAAGTAGTAAAAATTACATAAAATATTTAAATCAGTTTGAGCCTGATTTGATTATTGCTGAAGAAAAAAATTCAACTTATAGGGCTAAACAAAGATATTTTGAAATTTTTCCATTAATAGGCATAAAATGTTTTTTACCAAGAGAGATATTTATTTTGAATAAAAATTTAGATGCATTAGCTGCGTTAATTATTATGGAAGATTATTTCAAAATTAAATTTGATGTAAGTGAAAAGCTTCAGACTAAAACTTGGCTGAAATAATGAATTTATATTCATTTCCTGCTTCAAGTTCATAATCTTTCTTTAAAAAAAATCTCAATAATGAATCTTCAATTAATGCTCTTCCTAAAGGTGGGTTTACAAACAAAACTCCTTTTCCAAATGACCATGTGAAGGACCACTTGAAATCGCTTGCTTCCACAACTCCTTTTACTTCTTTTTTGGTGAAACAATATTCTTTAACACTTACATGTGCAGTTGTCTCAGGCTTTTCTTTCATTTATAAATTTTCTTCTCTATGGAAGGAATTTAATTCACTAATAATATAATCTTCATTTTTATCATTTAGTTCTATGAGTGATTCGATTAATTTTTTATAAACTCTATCCAAAGTTAAACTTTCTTTTGAAGATATATTTCCTAAGACATGGGAAATAGTATTTAGGGTTTTCTTCCTTTCATTAACGGGTGGGGATCCTATACCTATTTTTATTCTATTAAAATTTTCAGTCTGCAATTTATTAATAATATCTTTAAGTCCATTATGTCCTCCAGAACTTCCTTTTTTCCTAAATCTAATTTTACCCAGGGGTAGATCAATATCATCAACTATTATAAAAAGACGATCCAAATCTATTTTGTACCAGTCCACTATCGCCCTTACAGCATTTCCACTGTTATTCATAAAAGTGTTCGGCATAAATAATCTATAAGTAAAATTATTTATTTTGAATTCTGAATACCAACTTTTAAGCTTATTTTTCAAAGTAAATTTAGAATTGTATTTTTCCGAAAAATTTTCAAGTAGTAAAAAACCAATATTATGTCGATTTTTAATATATTCTTTACCAGGATTGCCCAAACCAATTATAAATTTCTCATTACTATTCATAATTACAATTTTATATGTAAATTTTTATAAATTATAAAATAGAAAGTTAATAAGGGTTTTCAATTGTGAATGAGCACACAAAATAAAGATTTTTATTTTCGGATTAATCAAATTATAAATTTTTACCTATTTACAAAATATTTACATAATATAAATTTAATTACTCTACAAAAATAATTTAAATTAATTTAAGAATTTTAATTGCCGTTCCAATCGACTGAGAATCCCTGAAGGAGTAAAGATTGATTATAAATTTGTAAGAGGATAACAAGAAAAACTAGTAAAAGTAAACCTATTACGGTCATGATAGGAACAGCTCCCCATCCAGGAACAACTTTTCCTTGACCTGAATTTCCAATAGCTTTTAAAAGAGTTCCTAATGCAGTTTTTTGGCCCATAGTAATTTCTCTAAAACAAATATATTTCGTTATTGTATAAGAGTTAATACATAAATTGTTTACAAATTCACTAAAATTGATGCAAACTTTATCATCCGCACCAGATCCTGCAGTTTCTGTAGCAGTTACAATACTGGCTGTACTATTAGCTTTAACGGGTTTTGGACTATGGACAGCTTTCGGTCCAAAAGCGGCGAAACTAACTGATCCATGGGACGATCATGATGATTAGGGTTTTTTAAACAACTTTATAAATGTAGAAAGTATTTCAAAATTTACCAAAAATACAAAAAGTAAACCTTTTCACATAATTTAAATATAAATTTAATAGGATATAAATCTGTTAGTAATTGCAATTCCATGCTCGCCTTAAAAATTTCAGTTTACACAATCGTTTTTTTCTTCGTAGGAATCTTTCTATTTGGTTTTTTAGCTAGTGATCCTACAAGAACACCTAATAGAAAAGACTTAGAAAGTCCTCAAGATTAATTTTCTCTTTTAATTTGTTCAACATTCTGAAGATTAAAAAACTAATAAAAGCTATATTTTTTGTTTCCGCATTAATAAACTTATCTCCTTCGAGTCAAGCAACACAATTTTTTGCTATCGATTCAAAAAATTTTTCTCAATCGAAAAGCGTCAATTGGGTTAATAATGTTTTTCCAAAAAACATAGATGCTTCAAGTAAAACACCATTTCCAAGATCTGAATATAACTATAAAAGTATTTCTAAAAACGAGATCTTACATCCTTATAAGGATTGGTCGCCAACACTTTTAGCTAACGCCTTTGATAACCAAAACGAGTTAGAGATCCAATCTGAAATACAATCTGAAGAAAATAATATTTTAAAGGCAAAGGGCAATGTCCTTGTTCTTTATCGAGGTAATATTCTTAAAGCAGATAGTCTAATTTATGATAAAACGCAAAAAACTGTAAGTGCTAAGGGAAATATTTCATTGAGTATTGGTGAGCAACTATTCAAGATGAATAGATTTCAATATGATTTCAATAGTAAGAAAGGGTATTTGTTCGATGTCAAAGGATTAATAAAAACAGATAATCTTATTGATGATTTGTTTTCTAATGTTGAAATTTCAGATATTAAAAATATTGAAATTTCAAAAGAGATATTTAAGGAAAAAGTTTTAAACACCCCTGGAGCTTTAAAAAATTGGATATTTATAACGGATAAAATAGAAATTGATGGGGAAAAATGGAAGAGTGAAAAAGCTATTTTTACTAATGATTTAATTGAATTAAAGCAAGTTAAGATAGAGATCAATAAGCTTGAAGCTATCTCTACAAAAGACCAATTAAGATTCAAGTCTTCTTTAAATTATTTAATTTTGGATGAGAAGATTTCAGTTCCCTTCTGGTTTGGTGAAAGAACTTTGACGAAATCAGGGGAAAGTTTTTCTTTTGAAAATAGATGGAATATAGGTTATGACAATGTGGATAAAGATGGCTATTTCATTGGTAGAAAATTAAACTCAATATATTTATTTGATGATTTTGTTCTTGATTTAGAACCACAATTCTTAATACAAAGATCACTTCAGGGTCATACCAACAGTTTTGTAAGTAAGGGAGATTCAATAACTGCTGATAAGGTTAAGAGAGATGCAAATTGGGAAGACTATTTTGGTCTTAATTCTCAAATTAAAGGAAAAATTAGTAATTGGAATTTGGAAATAGATAAGCAAATAAATTCTTTTGATCCTGATGAATCTTCAAATTCTTTACGAGTTAAGTCTAATTTAAGTAAAGAAATTTCTTTTTTAAACTCAAAATGGGATAAAAGTTTTTTTGGAGTTTTTAGAGATAGGGTTTGGAACGGATCGTTAGGTGAATCTGAAGTTTATACAGGCTATGGTTCCAAACTAGAAAAACAAAATACTTGGGAAGTTAATGGGATTACTAAATCTGAAACTTTATCTTTAGGATTGGGTAATTTTAAAGGCGAAAATTTAAATAGTAAGAATCTGGTTACTAGTATCAAAGGTAGTTTGTTTTATTCATCAGATCAAAAAATACCATTAAATGGTAATAAGGCTTCAAACAAATTTATTGATAGTTCGTTTAAATATATTTCTGAGCCAATAAACAAAGGGCTTAGTTTTAATACTAATTTAGAATTATTTTACGCTTTTTATAAAAATGGCAACAATCAACAATACTTGGGTTTTGGTGCTGGACCTGAATTTATTTTAGGGGATTTACAAAAAAAATATTTTGACTATACGAGAATAAGTCTATTACCTTTTTATAAGATAAAAAGTGGAGATAGTTTATTTAAATTTGATCAAATTGCTGATAAATTTACCTTAGATATTGCTTTTGACCAACAAATATTTGGACCACTTATTTTTAAAAGTAATGCGAGCCTAAATTTGGATAGTAATTCAAAAGATTATGGTGATTTTATAAATTCGCAAATCTCATTAAATTGGAAAAAAAGATCTTATGAATTTGGAATTTTTTATCAACCTCATAATGAAGCAGGAGGTATTTCTTTTACATTATTTGGCTTCGAATAGCTATTAGAAACTAGAATTAAAATTTATATAAGGTAAATCATTTAATTTGTTTTCAATTAAATCCTTATTTTCAAGTAGTTTTGAAGTGGCATCCCATTCTCCAGATAAAAACATTTTTTTTGAAGTCTCTTTTATTTCAAGATTAAATTTCAATTTTTCTCCTTTTGCAGTGGATTTGAAAAGATCAATCTCTAAGAATAAATTCTTAATATCAAGATGTTTTTGGATTTCTTTTATCGATCCCTTTGGAAGAGTAAAGCATGGAATTCCAATTGCAACACAATTACTATAAAAAATATCTGCAAAACTTTCTCCAATTATGGCTTTTATTCCCCATCTCATCAATGCTTGAGGGGCATGCTCTCTGCTTGAACCGCAACCAAAATTACTATTAACAATAAGTATTGAAGCTCCTTTATTAGTCTCTAAATCAAAGGGGTGATTTCCTTTAAGAGTTTTACGATCATCAACAAAAACAGATTTACCTAAGGAATCAAAATCAATACATTTAAGAAATCGAGCAGGAATTATTCTGTCGGTATCAATATCATCTCCAACTAATGAGATACATTTCCCATTTATTTGAGAAAATTTTCCTATTGGTGGTTTAAATTTTGAACTCATTTGTTTATAAAATCTCTTACGTCACTAACTTTTCCTGTAATTGATGCAGCGGCAACCATTGCTGGACTCATGAGAAGCGTTCTTCCATTTGGAGAACCCTGTCTACCTTTGAAATTTCTATTGCTAGAGCTGGCACTTACTTGATTCCCAATGAGTTTGTCTGAATTCATTGCCAAACACATTGAGCAACCAGGCTCTCTCCACTGAAAACCTGCTTTTATAAATATTTTATCAAGACCTTCCTTTTTCGCTTCTTTCGCAACCTTCTCTGAGCCTGGAACTACAAAAGCTTTTATATTTTTTGCGACCTTATTATGCTCCAAAACTTGAGCGGCAACTCTGAGGTCACTTATCCTTCCATTTGTACAACTCCCAATAAAACAAACATCAATTGGAGTATTTTTAATTGATTGTCCCGGTTTGAAACTCATATATTCATATGCCTCCTCAGCAATTAATTGATCGTTTGGATGTATCTCATTTAATGAAGGGATTTTTTGATTTACGCCGATACTTTGCCCAGGCGTAATACCCCATGTAATGGTAGGTTCTACTTTAGAAGCATCTAACTTGAATACATCATCATAAATACAATTATCACTACTTTCTAATGATTTCCACCATTTAACGGCTTTTTCCCAATTTTCATTTTGAGGCGAACATAATTTATCCTTCATATAACTAAAGGTTTTTTCATCAGGATTTATATAACCGCATCTTGCTCCTCCTTCAATGGACATATTGCATATAGTCATCCTTTCTTCTATTGATAATTCACTTATGGCAGGACCTGCAAATTCATAGGCATAACCTACTCCTGCTTTTACTCCGAGTTGATTAATTATATGTAGTACTAAATCTTTAGCATAAATTCCATTTGATAATTTATTTTCACACCAAATTTGTCTGACTTTGAGCTTATTCATAGCTATGGTTTGACTAGCAAGTACATCTCTTACTTGGCTAGTGCCAATCCCAAAAGCAATTGACCCAAAGGCTCCGTGAGTTGATGTATGAGAATCTCCACAAGCAATAGTCATGCCTGGTTGGGTCAAACCAAGTTCAGGAGCTACCACATGAACTATTCCTTGATTACCACTTCCAATATTAAAAAATTTAATTTTGTGCTCGATACAGTTCTTTTCTAAAGTATCGATCATTTGTTCTGCCAGATTATCTTTGAAAGGCCTGCTTTGATTATCTGTTGGTACAATATGATCAACTGTAGCTACAGTTCTTTGAGGGAATTTTACTTTTAAATTTTTATCTTTTAAAGCTCCGAATGCTTGCGGGCTAGTAACTTCATGAATAAGGTGAAGACCTATTAAGATTTGATCGGAGCCACCTGGAAGATTTGCAACTTTGTGTAAATCCCACACTTTATCAAATAAGGTATTTTGACTCAATTTGCAAAAAAAGTTATTTACTACTAGATAATAAGATTAATCTCAGTCTGTTTAAACACACATTTACACTTAGTCTTTGAATTTCAATTCTATTTCTTGTTGAGCTAAATATTTTTTTAATATTGGTCAAGTGACCATTTGGTCCTGCTATTGAGATATAAACTAATCCAACAGGTTTCTCTTTATTACCTCCGCTTGGACCGGCAATGCCACTAATTGCGATAGACCAATCTGAATTTAGTTTTTCTTTTGCATTAATTGCCATAGTTTCAGCAACCTCTTCAGAAACAGCACCAAATTTTTTAATCAGATTTTCTGGAACACTTAATAAAGATTGTTTAAGGTTATTACTGTACGAAATAATACTGCCTTTAAATACTTGTGATGAGCCTGGTATTGATGTGATTGAAGAGGAGAGAAGACCTCCCGTACAGGATTCTGCAAAAACCAGAGATTCTTTTCTTTTTATTAATTCCTTTATTAATACGCTTGATAAATTATCATCGTTTTCACCAAAAATAAATTTGGAAAACTCTTTTTTCAATTTTTCTTTAACGGGGTTAATTATTTTTCTTGCTTCTAATTCATTTTTTGCTCTTGCTGTTAGTCTGAGCTTAACTTCTCCTAAGTTAGCGTATGGCGCTACTGTGGGGTTTTTTAGTTTTAGAAGATTATTAATCTTTTCTGAAATAGTAGACTCTCCTATACCAGAAAATTTAAGAGTATTTGAGAAAAATATATACCCATCTGAAAAATTATTTTTAATATAATTTACAGCAGTTTCTTTCCACATTTCTTTCATTTCACTTGGCACTCCTGGAAAAGTCAGGATGGTAAATCCCTCAATTGGTTTCCATATCATGCCAGGAGCAGTGCCTCTAGGATTATTAATTATTTGAGCATCTTTTGGGAAAAAACATTGTTTTTTTAAACTAGATCTGGTGAAAGTTGAACCTGAAATTGAAAGCTTTTTTTTTATTTCATCCCATAAATATTCTCTTTCAGAAAGAGTTGCATTAAAAGATTTAGCTATTGCCTCAGTAGTTAAGTCATCTGGAGTAGGGCCAAGACCACCTGTAGTAATTAATAAATTACTTCTTGAAGATATTTCTTTAATTAGCTTAGAAATCCTTTCAGAATTATCTCCAATAGTTGACTGTCTAAAATGGTTAAGTCCTAAAGTTGATAACTCCTCTGAAATCCATTGAGCGTTAGTATTTACTATATTTCCTAAAAGTAACTCAGTTCCTATAGAAAGAATTTCAACCCCTTTACAGTTAGGATCATTTGATTGATGCTTCAAGTTCGACTTCATAAAGAGGAAAACGATTACATAAAGTTAATACCCTTTCCTTGCATTTTTTTTCTATTAATAGATCATCTGGATTGAGTAATCTATCCGCAATAATTTCACCAACTTCAACAAAAGCATCATCATGAAAACCTCTAGTAGTTAAAGCTGCAGTTCCCAATCTCAACCCACTGGTTACAAAAGGTGATTCAGGATCAAACGGGACAGTATTTTTATTTGCTGTTATGTTAACTTCACTTACAAGTAAGTCAGCAACTTTACCAGTCATATTAATACTTCTTAAGTCAAGCAAAACAATATGATTATCAGTCCCCCCACTAACAATATCTATTCCTCTTTTAATTAAAGTTGAAGACAGAACTTTTGCATTATTGATAACCTGTTTTGAGTAACTAATAAAGTTGGGCTGTAAGGCTTCTCCAAAGGCGACAGCTTTAGCTGCGATAATATGTTCTAAAGGACCACCCTGAGTTCCAGGGAAAACAGATTTATCAAATTTCTTTCCCAATTCCTTATCTTTGCATAAAATCAACCCTCCTCTTGGACCTCTCAAGGTCTTATGTGTTGTCGTAGTTACAACATCACAATACGGAATTGGATTAGGGTGGAGTTTGGTTGCTACTAGTCCTGCTATATGAGCAATATCAGCCATTAAAAAAGCTCCAACTTCATCAGCGATTCTTCTGAACGACTCGAAATCAATTTTTCTTGGATAAGCAGAATATCCACAAATAATTAGTTTTGGTTTTGTAGCTAATGCAATATCTCTAATTTCATTAAAATTTAATTTATTAGTTTCTTTATCAACTCCATAGTGAACGGCATTGAACCACTTTCCGCTCATATTGACTGGGGATCCGTGGGTTAAATGTCCTCCATGCGATAGATCCATTCCTAATATTGTGTCACCAGGTTTAAGTAAACTTAGAAAAACAGCTGCATTTGCTTGTGCTCCACTATGGGGTTGAACATTCGCCCAGTCTGCATCAAAAAGTTGTTTTGCTCTTTCGATTGCAAGTTCCTCTATCTCATCTACAAATTCACAACCACCGTAATATCTTTTTTGTGGAAGACCTTCAGCGTATTTATTTGTTAAAACCGAACCCTGAGCCTGCATTACAGCCATTGATGCAAAATTCTCACTAGCTATCAATTCAAGATGTGTTTCTTGCCTATTTTTTTCGGAATTAATTAAGTTAAATATAATTGGATCACTTTCTTTAAGATTTTGAAGAATATTCATTAAAATAAAGGGAACTTTAAATTAAATATAGACGATATTTTGAGAGAAAATGTAAAAAAAATATATCATAATTTTTAACGCGCCTGGAGAGATTCGAACTCCCGACACCCTGATCCGTAGTCAGGTGCTCTAATCCACTGAGCTACAGGCGCATATTTATGTAATATCTCTGGTCCTGGGTCTCTTAGTCAACTAGATTTCAGTTAAACTATCTAATATTAACAATCTAAATTTATAATTATGCCGATTAGATGGTATGGCAATGGTGATTCAGAAGACCCCATTTACAAACATTTTTCCAGAATAGTAAATTTTGTAATTCATTGTATGGTATTTACTGCAGTCGTAAGTGGAACTTGGCTTTTTAAAGAGATTAAACATGACTTAGTTTTTTTTAATAATTTTGCAATTGCATGGGCAGTCATTCTCTCATCGCATTTACTTTTTGTATTTATAAAAAAACCTAAGGATTATAAAAAACAATCAACTTAAGTTTTTATTATGAATTCTCAGATGCAAATCAGTGATCTAGAAAATATTATTTCAGAAAAAATTTTTATAAAAATAGAAAAATGGAATCTGTATCTTGGAGATGCTGGTTTAGCTAGAAATCTTGCTTTGGAATGTATCAGCAATTTAGATAAAGGTAGTCAGCAGGCTGCAAAATTAGGCTTAGAAGCTATTAAGGTAAAAATTGGAGATGGAAATCAAACAATTCTTTTGTCTAAGTTGATAACTGCATCACAAATTTGTGATTTAGAGGAAATACTTGATAATTTATGATTCTTAATCATATTTTTATTAGTGGATTTAATTTATTAACCCCGAATAACTTGGTTATCGAAAAATAAATAATCAAAAAAGCTAATAATCCTATAACTAATATAAATAGCTCCCAAACGTTCGAATTTAATACATTTATATTCTTGATAACTGAATAACAAATTGTGCTTGTAATAGAGGAGGCTAATGAAATAAGAACAAATTTTTTTAATAAAATAATTTTAGGGATTTTGATTCCATAAGTATTAAAGTTTGTAGTAAGAAAAATACAAATAATTAAGTTAACTATTCCTGAAGAAAGGATTATACCTATAACACCAAAATTATAAGGAGATAAGTTTCCATAATTAATAGTTGGAGCTCCTACTAAAAACCAATCGAAAAAAACATTTAGTATTATTCCAGCGAAAGATAATTGAAAGGGTAACTTTGGGTTCTCAATTGCATAATAAGCTCTAACTAATAAATCTCTGTAGAGATAAAATGGAATTCCAACAGCATAGGCAATTAAAATATTTTTTACTAAAAATACGGCTTCGGAATTAAAAGCCCCTCTTTGAAAAATAAATTGCACTAATTGGTTATTAAATGTGATAAAAAAACCAGTCAAAAAAATAGTTGTTAAAAAACAATATTCTATTCCTGAGATTAAACTTTTTTCTAAGTTTCTATTCTCTTGCTTACTATTGAATTTTGAAAACTTTGGAAGTAGTGGCAATATCAAAGCGTTTGATAAAACTCCCAGTGGAGCTTGTATAAGAAAATTGCCGTATGCTAATCCCGATGCGGCACCTTGAAAGCTTGAAGCAAAAAACATATCAACAAAAACATTAATTTGCCCTAAACCTGATGAAATTGTTGCAGGAGCGATTAATTTGAAGATTCTTTTCTCTTCATTTTTAAATAAATGCCAAGCCGAATTAAATCTAAATAAGCCGATCTTATTGATTTCCCAGCACTGAACAGCAAATTGTATACAAGTACCTGTTAAGGTCGCTTTGGCTAGTAATCCTGAATAAAACAAATAATTAGAATTTGTATTTTGATGACTAAAGATCCAACTGGCTGAAATAAATAAAATTGTTGTCAAACTTGTTAAAGCTGGACTTATGCTTGATATGAAAAATTTATTTCTTGAATTTAATGCTCCAAAACTTAACCCTATAAAAGCAGAAAGAGGAATACAAGGAGTTAAGATTTTTAATTGATAAGTTGCGATAGATTTAGCTTCATCACTTAAATTTGGGGCTATAAAGTTTATTAGAAAACCTGAATTAAAATATACAACTGCTCCTAGAATAAAAAATAACAAAGTTAGTTTAATACTTACTTTTGTTAATACGAGGGCCCCCTCTCTCCTCTTAAGTGGAGTTAGCACTGCTACAACTGCATTATGTAATGGGCCATTAATTCCACCAATAATAATTAGTAAAAAACCTGGGATTATGTAGGCGTAGTTATAGGCGTCGTATGTTATTCCAATTCCAAAGGCTGCAGCGATAAATATTTGTCTTATAAAACCCGCAACTTTACTTAGAGATGTGGCAAACGAAATTGAAGCCACATTATTTTTAAAATATGAATGCATTTGATATTTAGTTAAATCTTTTCAAGAAGATTTAGATTCCATTATATTTTGTTTCTAATCTAGTTCACACTTTATGAATGATCGAATAATTGAATTTGAACCATTAATTGAAGGTATTTTAATTAAAAGATATAAAAGATTTCTCGCTGATATTCAGATTAAAAATGGAGAAATAGTTACTGCCCATTGTGCTAATACAGGCCCGATGAAGGGTCTTTTAAACGAAGGAGCTAACGTAAGAATTAGCTTTTCTTCATCAACTACAAGAAAGCTACCTTGGACTTGGGAACAAGTAAAAGTAATAGGAAGTGATAACAAAGAGGTTTGGGTTGGGATAAATACATTATTTGCAAATAAACTAATTAGAAAAGTTATTGAACAAAACCTATTCAAAGATAAACTCGGGGAGATAGCTAAAATTAAGTCTGAAGTACCTTATGGCAAAGATAAAAAAAGTAGAATTGATTTTCTTTTAACTCCAAAATCTTCAAATCCTGATAATCGTAACATTTATGTTGAGGTTAAAAATACTACTTGGACAAAAAATAATGTAGCTCTTTTCCCTGATACGGAGACGAAAAGAGGACAAAAACATTTAATAGAATTAAAAGGCTTAATTCCTGAAAGTAAAAGTGTTTTAGTTCCTTGCATTACAAGAAAAGATATAGATTATTTTGCCCCTGGAGATGAATCAGATCCATTGTACGGATTGCTTTTTCGAGAATCAATTAGTGCAGGTATGTTACTATTCCCATGCTGTTTTGAGTTTCATTCAGATCATGTAGCTTGGAAAGGATTTAAACCCTTAAAATTAAATTAATTTTTTGGGATTTTTAAGTTGATTTAAAAAAATACCTTAATTTAACAAAGATTTTTTGGGATGCAACAATTAAATTGGTATAAACGACTACTAGACATACATAAGTTTTCTGAGCAAAATTATATATGAAAGGAAACAGGACCCCCTGTTTTTTTGCAGACTAATTTTTTATTTATGACCACTGCTTTGCAAACGCCTCAAAGGCGCTCTAGGTCCAAGCTTCAAGATGCAAGTCTTGTTAATGGACCTATGCTCCTTTTGAGGAGTATTCGTGGGTTCAGTTCAAACCGCTCAATGTTGTGGCTTGCAACTGTCCCTCTAGCTTTGTTTGGTTTAGGTATTTTTAATCTTTCAGCTCACGCAGCTGATTTACCTGAGTTGAATGCAGCTTTTCTAGCTAACAATTTATGGCTTTTGATCGCTACTATCTTAGTGATCTTCATGAACGCCGGTTTCGCTATGGTTGAAGCGGGTATGTGTCGGTCTAAAAACGCCGTCAACATTCTTGCTAAAAACCTTTTCGTATTTGCTTTAGCTGTAACCTCTTATTGGTTTATTGGCTACTCATTAATGTACGGAGGAAGTGTTGCTGACGGATGGCTATATTTTGGAGGCTTATTTTTTGATCCCACAGTAACAGCCGATATGGTTACTGATGCTGGATTAGTTCCAACAGTTGATTTCTTATTCCAGTCTGCTTTCGCAGGTACTGCAGCAACTATCGTTTCTGGTCTTGTTGCTGAAAGAGTTAAATTTGGTGAATTTGTTGTTTTTGCGATTGTTTTAACAGCATTTATTTATCCAATTGCTGGAAGCTGGAAATGGAATGGTGGTTGGCTTGATTCTCTTGGTTTCGTTGACTTTGCAGGTTCTTCAATTGTTCACTCAGTTGGAGCATGGGCAGGTTTAGTGGGAGCTATGCTTCTTGGGCCAAGAATCGGTAAATACTCCGATGGAAAGCCACAGGCTATGCCTGGTCACAATATGGCTATTGCTACTTTAGGTGCTTTAGTTCTATGGATAGGTTGGTATGGATTTAATCCTGGTTCTCAACTTGCTATGGATCAATGGGTTCCATATGTTGCTGTAACAACTACTCTTGCAGCTGCAGCTGGTGCTATTGGAGCAACTATTGTTTCTACTTTAACTTCCGGAAAGCCAGATCTTACTATGATCATTAACGGTATTCTTGCTGGTTTGGTAAGTATTACTGCAGGTTGTGGTGATATGACTCTTGCAGGAGCTTGGTTCGCTGGACTAGTTGGCGGTATTATCGTTGTGTTCTCTGTTGCAGCACTTGATGCAGCTGAAATTGACGATCCTGTTGGTGCATTCTCTGTTCACGGAGTATGTGGCGTATGGGGTACCCTCGTTATTGGTCTTTGGGGAACTGCAGTTCAAGGAGATGGAGCAGGTATGGGATTGTTCAATGGTGGTGGTATTACTCTACTTCTTGTTCAAGCTCTTGGTGCAGCAGCTTATGCTATCTGGACACTAGTTACTTGTTGGATCGCTTGGTCTATCATCGGAGGATTATTCGGAGGAATCCGTGTATCTGAGGAAGAAGAGACCCAAGGTTTAGATATTTCAGAGCATGGTATGGAATCATATCCAGATTTTGCATCTGCTAAATAAACTAAATTTTAGTAAATTAAAGAAATCTGACTTATGTCAGGTTTCTTTTTTTTTGCAAAAAATAATTTCAAATGATGTAATATTTACTTATGGATACTCAAGCAGTAAAACATGCCATACAACATTCGGGGAGGTATAACCGTAAAGGCTTTGAATCGCCTACTAAACGTGCCAAGGCTTTAGGTGATTCTTATCAAAGTGATTTAATAGCATCAATAAGAGAAAATGATTTTAATTTTGAAGAAGGTAGGTTAAAAATAAAACTCGCTAAATCTTTTGGTTTTTGTTGGGGTGTTGAGAGAGCAGTAGCAATGGCCTATGAAACTAGAAGACATTACCCTAATGAGGGTATTTGGATGACGAATGAAATTATTCATAATCCATCGGTTAATAATCATCTAAGCAGGATGAATGTAAAAATAATTTCTACAAAAAATGGGATAAAGGATTTTTCCTCTGTCTCAACTGGAGATGTCGTTATTCTTCCTGCTTTTGGAGCTACAGTTCAAGAGATGCAATTACTTCATGAAAAAAAATGTCAGATAATTGATACCACTTGCCCTTGGGTTTCTAAAGTTTGGCATACTGTTGAGAAGCATAAAAAACATACTTTTACCTCTATTATCCATGGTAAATATAAACATGAGGAAACTCTTGCCACTAGATCATTTGCAGGAGATTATTTAGTAGTTTTTGACTTAGCTGAGGCCGAATATGTATCAAACTACATTCAAGGACATGGTGACAAAAATCAATTCATGAAGAAGTTTGCAAAAGCCTTTTCAAATGGATTTGATCCAGATATACATCTTGAGAGAATAGGAGTTGCAAATCAAACGACAATGCTTAAAAGTGAAACAGAGGAAATTGGGAAACTTTTTGAAAAAACCTTGTTAACTAAATATGGCCCTGCAAAAATTAATGATCATTTTTTAGCTTTTAATACTATTTGCGATGCGACAGAAGAAAGGCAAGATGCGATGTTTTCTTTAGTTGATGAAGATCTGGATATTCTTGTAGTCATTGGAGGGTTTAATTCTTCAAATACGACCCATTTACAGGAAATAGCAATAACTAATAATATTGAATCTTTTCATATTGATATATCAGATAGAATTTCTGTTGAGAATAATTCAATTTGTCATAAACCTCTTGAATCTGAATTGAGTTTGAAAAAGAATTTTATTCCAGATGGTGAAGTTACTGTAGGTATTACATCTGGAGCCTCAACTCCTGACAAGGTAGTCGCTGATGTTATTGAAAAGTTAATTGCTATTACTAAGTAAATATTAATTTTTTTGCATAATTTTTAACTTTATTAAATACATATCACCAAAAGATCCTCGTTTTTATCTAGAATAACCAAAAGTAACTTGGAAGTATGGAAGACACAACACAATCTAATCGAGATCAAACAGCTAAAATGAATGCTTCAAAGGCTCCTCAAAAGGTGGAAGTTGTTGTTGCTAATCCCTCTACGAATTCAGAGGTCAATATACTAGGTGAATTATCTATATTTATTTTAAGGATTGGTTTTAGTGTTTTAATGATTCATCATGGCTTGGAAAAGCTTCAAGATCCTCAAGGCTTTGGAGAATTTGTTGTAGGTAAATATTTTCCATTCTTACCAGGGGACCCTGTTCTTTGGACATATGGAGCCGCTATTACTCAATTAGTTTGCCCATTAGGATTAGCATTAGGAATTTTTGCAAGACTTAGCTCTCTTGGACTTTTCTCTACGATGGCATTTGCTGTTTATTTTCATCTTTTAGATACAGGTTTAGAGGGGTTTCCATTAGCAGTAGTTGAAGGTCATAATTATGCTTTTGAACTTTCATTCATATATGGAGCTATCTCTCTTTATTTCTTATGTGCAGGACCAGGAAGATTAGCACTTCTTCGTAAGACAAACAAAATCACCTATTATCCAAAATCAAATTGATTTAGTGTAGAAAATGCCTCTTCTTTGTAAATACCATAGAAATACCTTTTAGATTACACATTTCAATACTTTCTTCATCCCTTATACTTCCCCCTGGTTGAACAATTGCACTTATTCCATATTCATTAGCAAGCTCTACTGTATCTGCAAATGGGAAGAAACCATCGCTTGCTAAAACGCCTCCATAACCATTTTCTTTAGCAGCTTGTAAAGCTATTTTTGAAGCCCCAACCCTGTTCATTTGTCCAGCTCCGATGCCAAGAGTTTGTTGATCTTTTGCAATCACAATGGCATTTGATTTAACGTGTTTGCAAATTTTCCAGGCAAAACTCAAATCTAAATAATCTTGAGTGCTTGGAATTTTTTTAGTAACTGTAATCCAACTTTCAGTTTGTTCTTCACTATTATCAGTGTCTTGAACGAGTAATCCTCCCATTATTGATTTAGTAGAAGTTTGGTTCTTTTTTGGGATTTGATCTTTTGAAAATTTTAAAATTCTTAAATTCTTTTTTATTTTTAAAATTTCTAAAGCCTCAGCATCAAAAGATGGAGCTACGACACATTCTAAGAAAATATCTTTGAGGTTAATTGCGGTTTCACTATCTACATTTGAATTAAAAGCAACTATTCCACCAAATGCACTAACTGAGTCACATTTCAAAGCATTCAAAAATGCTTGAGAGGCTGAATTACCCATAGAAGCACCACAAGGATTGTTGTGTTTTAAAATTACAGATGTAAACGTGTCTATCTTAGGTTCATCTTTTTCTTCATAGCCAAATTCTAAAACTGTTGAAAGTGCCGACTCAAGATCCAATAGATTGTTATAACTTAACTCTTTCCCTTGTAACTGTTCTGCTGAGTTCCATCCAATATTATTTAAACCATACCAAAAAGCTTTTTGATGAGGATTCTCACCATATCTTAAGGTTTTGATTAGTGGATATGATTCAATATATATGGAAGATTGTAAACCTCTTTCTTTTCTTATCCAATTAGATATCGCAGTGTCATAATCAGCTGTATGTTGAAAAGCTTCAAGTGCTAATTTTGCTTTATATGTTTCTTTTAACTCCCCTTTTTTATTCTCTTCAAGAAATTCTTGATATTGACTAGGATCGACTAAAACGGAAACGTCTTTATGATTTTTAGCTGCAGAACGAATCATTGATGGTCCTCCGATGTCAATATTTTCAATAGCATCTTCCCATTTAGATCCCTTCTCAACAGTTTTCTTAAAAGGGTATAAATTGACAACTACTAATTCAATAAGTTCAAGATCGTAGGCTTCTATATCTTTTTTATGTTCCTCATCTGTTCTTTTAGCTAATATTCCTCCGTGAATTTTTGGATGTAAAGTTTTAACTCTTCCTCCAAGTATTTCTGGAGAATTAGTGAAATCTGCGACTTTAATAACTGGAATTTTTGCCTCCATTAGATGTTTAGCAGTGCCTCCACTTGATAGAATTTTATAATTAAATTTTTCTACCAATTCTTTACAAAATGGGATTATATTTTTTTTATCAGAGACACTTACTAGGGCTAATGGTGACATTATTGAAAAGTTTACTTACTTAAGAATATAAACATGAAATATGATATTGATCATGAATTTGTCGGGATTAGTTCTCAAACCGCAACTCATAGAATAATTTTGCTACATGGCTGGGGAGCCGATGCAGATGACCTTTTAACACTTGGAAAGGAGATTATAGAAAAAATAAATTTTGATTTTGAGGTAATTTCTTTGAGGGCTTCTGGATTACATCCAAGTGGTCAAGGAAGACAGTGGTATCAATTATACCCTCATGATTGGGAGGGGGCTGAGGTTGAAGTAAATAAACTTTTAGGTACATTAAAAAATTTTGATACTGATCAGATTTCAATAGGAAAAACAATTTTGTTGGGTTTTTCTCAGGGGGCAGCTATGGCAATTGATGCAGGATCTAAATTAAAATTAGGTTTAATTGTTGCTTGTAGTGGTTATCCCCACCCAAACTGGGCTCCAGGAGAAAAATACCCACCATTAATTGTTAGTCATGGTTTATTTGATGACGTGGTGCCTATAGATGCTTCAAGAATTATTCATGAAACGGTAAAAAGCAAGTCTTTTAAATTTTGCGAATTAATAGAATTTGATGGATCCCATCAAATTGATCCAAATTTAATTGACTTTATAAGTTCAAATATAAATAATATTTTTTAAACGAAAGCATATTCGTATTCTTCAATCTCTTCCCAATCATCTGCAGTAAGTTCTAGACCTTCGAATATTTTTTCTTCACCAATTCCCTCAACTACGACTTTTAGTGATGGAAATAGAAAATGATTTTCTTCAGCATATTGGGCACTAAATAAACCTTTTTCACCCCAAAAAAATCTATCAGTGGTATGTTCATTTCTTCGAACATTGAAAACTGAAGGGGCAGATAAGGCATTTTCAGCTATAAATCTTCTTGCAGCTGTAACTGGTTTATGTTTGCCAGTTTCGATATGATAAATAGGTACATGTGCCATTACTCTTTGGCCAGCCAACCTTCTTCTGCTGATTCTTTTTCTCTTTTTTGACATTGATTGGTACTCCAAGAATTATTAATGAGATTAGTCTTATTTATTTTTACTAATCTTATATCTGTGATTTTGAATTCACTTAAATTACATAGAGGACCCATCAACCCCTGATGTAGCTTAAAATATGATTAAATGTTCATATTTAAGGCTGGCTAAAGTCAGACCTCTTTATATATCTTAATACTTTTTTCATATTTTACAAGTCCTTTTTCAGATTTTTTTAAATTTCACTAATTATGAAGCTCTCAAAAAAATTTGAAGAATTAATCATAAAACAGCTAGAGAGCTTTGGTTGCTCAATGGGAGTTACTCATTTGGTTATGTATCTTGCTTCAACGGAGCAAGGAACTAAAGCATCTTTTGAAATGATTGGTCAATGGCCACAAATTGATAGGCTTCTGATATCAGTAGAAGATGATCCTTCACTAAAAGTTTCTGCTCCTAATAGAAGATGGTACCCGCTTCAAGAAAACGATATCCTACTTGGTGTCCTTAGGGTAGAAACTGATTTAAAAGAAGGGAATTGGCCAGTATCTCTTGACTCTAGATTAAAAGCACTTTCACTATCTTTAGCTAAATGCGTTTCTATCGAATTAGAACGTCAAAATAAAAATGAAGAAATTAATTATTTAAAAAATCAGGTCAATGTCATAATCCATCAATTGAGGAATCCATTGGCTGCTCTTAGGACATATGCAAAATTACTTATAAAAAGACTTGGTTCAGACGATGACTCTATTGAAATAGTCGAACGCATGATAACAGAGCAAAAACAAATTAATAATTATATGGACTCTTTTGCTCAATTAAATTCAGCTATTCAACTTCCTCTAGAAATTGGAGAGGAAAGATTATTATTACCACCAAATTTAGATAACAAAAAGCTAATAACTGTCCAGAGTTTATTGAGGCCAATTTTAAAAAGGGGTCAAGCTAATGCAAACTTAGAGAATAGAGATTGGACGGAACCTTCTCTTTGGCCAGATTGGACCTTGTCGCCATTAAAGTCTAAATATGCTGTAATTGCTGAAATTGTGGCTAATTTATTAGAAAATGCGTTTAAATATGCCCAAAAAGATGCTGAGATTGGACTCACCATTATGAGTAAAGGTCTGTGCATATTTGATGATGGTAAAAAAATAACCAAAATTGAAAATGAGAAGATTTTTCAAAAAGGCTTTCGAGGATCTGCGGCTAAGAAGAAGGATGGTACTGGTGTTGGACTTTTTTTAGCGAGGAAATTAGCAAAACAAATTGGAGGAGAGTTGAGATTGCTTGAAAACTCCTCAATTAATGATGTAAAGGAATTAAAAAGTCTTAAGAAGAAGAATATTTTCTATTTAGAACTTCCTATAAAAGAATTGCATTCATAAATAACATTGTAGTTTCGACTAGTACAACACTCGCACCGCAAGCATCTCCATTGAAGCCTCCAATTTTATTCCCAAGTATGTTTGGAATAGAATAACTAAAAAAAATACCAATTAAAATTAGAAATAAAAATTTAATTAATATTGCTTGGGATGTAATTGAAATAAATTGGTATGCGATAAAAATTAAAAGAAAAACAATGGAAATAAAAGATTCTTTTTTAAATCCATTCCAAAACTTTTTGTGACTAATAGATTTTTTCTTGTAACTCATATATTTAAACTTTTCTATAAAAAATAAATTTGAAAATCTTCCCCAAAATAAGCATATTGGCAAAACAATAATTATTTGGCTTTGAATTTTGAGTATGCAAGCAATCTGAATTAAAGTTATAAAAAATAAAGATTGAACACCAAAGGATCCAACTTTACTGTCTTTCATAGCTTTTAAACGTTTCTTTTTACCCGCGAAAATACCATCGAAAGTATCCATTAAACCATCGATGTGTAGACCTCCTGTAATTAAATATCCTGAAGCTAAACAGATTAAAGTAGATGCATAAATAGACCAAGAGTTTACGCTTAATAAAATAAAAATATAACTCTGTATTGTTCCAATAAAAAATCCCAAAAGCGGCGCAAATTGTGCAATATTTTTAAATTCGGGATTAATTAAAGGTATCTTTGGAAATGTCGTATAGAAAATCCATGATCCAGCTAAATTTTTTATTAAATATTTTTTGATGAGATAAAAATAGATTCAATATTAGATAATAGGGTAGATTATTAAAAAAGGATCAAAAAGTTTTTATAAATTATCGTGTTTGAATTTGAAATTAAATCGAATTGTAGTAATACAGAGGCAAGAACTGGTATATTTCATACCCCAAATGGTCAGGTAAACACTCCAAGATTTATGCCTGTGGGTACTTTGGCAACGGTTAAAGGAATTTCATCTAAGCAGTTAATCTCTACAGGATCGGAAATGATTCTTTCGAATACCTTCCATCTTCATCTGCAACCTGGAGAAAAACTAGTTAAAGAATCTGGTGGAATTCATAAGTTTATGAATTGGGATAAGCCTATTCTTACTGATTCAGGTGGATATCAAGTTTTTAGTTTGGCCAAATTAAATAACATTTCTGATAAAGGGGTGGAATTTAAAAATCCAAGAGATGGTAGTCATGTATTTTTATCACCTGAAAAAGTAATGCAGATTCAAATGGATCTTGGTTCTGATGTTGCTATGGCTTTTGATCATTGTCCTCCGCACACAGCTAACGAAAATGATATTGAGGACTCTTTACAAAGAACTCATTCATGGTTGCAAAAATGTGTTGAGACTCATCAGAAATCAAATCAAGCATTATTTGGAATAGTTCAAGGTGGGAAGTATCCAAGATTAAGAGAACATAGCGCAAAATTTACAAGTTCTTTTGATCTACCTGGAATAGCGGTAGGAGGTGTCAGTGTTGGAGAGGCAGTCGAAGAAATACATAGTGTAATTAATTACGTCCCGAAATTCTTACCAATAAATAAACCAAGATATTTAATGGGAATTGGCTCTCTAAGAGAAATTTCTTTAGCTGTTGCAAAAGGATTCGATATATTTGACTGTGTTTTGCCTACAAGACTGGGAAGACATGGGACTGCATTTTTTAATGATGAAAGATGGAATATACGTAATGCCCGCTTTAAAAATGATTTTTCTCCAATAGATAAAACTTGTAAATGTGAAACTTGTAAATCGTACTCTCGTGCTTACTTACATCATTTAGTTAGAAATGATGAAATATTAGGCCTAACGCTTATAAGCCTACATAATATTTCTCATCTAATTCGATTTACAAATTCAATTTCTGCTGCAATTAAAGATAATTGTTTTACAATA
>QBXG01000010.1:0-40583 GCA_003283445.1 Prochlorococcus sp. AG-321-D23
GTTCCCCAGTTCTTTCATCTTCCCATAGATCTAAATCCCAATATGTCCAATGCCAGATTGAAGCAAGCATTAAGAGTCCACTAAAAACAATGTGAGCGGCCGCAACACCTTCGAAGCTCCAGAAACCTGGATCAACCCCTGTAGCACCAGTTATATCCCATCCGTTCCAACTACTTGTGATCCCTAATCTAGCCATGAATGGCATGACATACATTCCCTGTCTCCACATTGGATTGAGAACAGCGTCTGAAGGGTCAAAAATGGCTAATTCATATAAAGCCATAGAACCGGCCCAGCCGGCTAATAATGCAGTATGCATGAGATGCACAGCAAGTAGTCGACCTGGGTCGTTGATAACTACTGTGTGAACTCTATACCAAGGCAATCCCATCGGTTAAATTCTTGTGACAATGCTGAATGAACAGCTAAACATCATGATAGTAAGGGTTTTTTGGGCTTTGAGAGAGTTTTGTAAATAAATTAATTTCCTTAGTAAAACTAGTCAGATAAACTTGTATCACTTTAGTTTGAGGGAATTTTTAGCAAAAATATGTTAATATTTTGGTCACAATTCTCAAAGTAAAGCGCCAAAATAGATAAAAATAACAAAAAAAATGGCAATTATCAGATTCATCCGTGAAGGAATAGATATCGAATGCAAACCTGGAGAAAATTTGAGAGAGTTAGTAATCAGAGAGAGATTACAACTTTATGGATTAAAGGGCATACTTGGAAATTGCGGTGGTGTTGGGCAATGCAGTACTTGTTTTGTTTCTGTTGAAGGGGGAGCGAAAAACTCCCTAAGTCCTCTAACTTCTGTGGAGGAAGAAAAACTCAATAACAGACCTGATAACTGGAGACTTGCCTGTCAAAGTCTCATCAATTCATCTGCGGTAATACTTACTAAGCCTCAATCTCCTCCATCAAATTTGAAAGATTTGAAAGAATCTGCTGAAAGCAAAAAATTACCAAGATAAATTGTTTAAGACTGTTAATGAGTTAGTCGACTTTTTGGTTTTTTTCACTTAATTCCTATTTGAATGTCTATAGTCTTATTATTATTAAATTTGTCTTTTTAAATGGAAACAACAAATTTTGGTTTCGTAGCAAGTCTTCTATTTGTAGGAATACCAACTATTTTTCTTATTGGTTTATTTATTTCAACCCAAGATGGAGAAAAATCAAGCTTTTATTCAGATTCTAGCAAAGGGAAACTTGGCCCAAAACGCTAAATTAACCGTTTAATGTTACTTATTTCTGCTGAAAAATTTTCATTGTGGAAAAAAAAACAAATATCAAAAGGAGGGGATAACCATTCTCTCGATCTTTTGCTTGAATCATTGGGTGGATTATCAAATATAGAATTAAATTTACTTAAAATAAACTCAGAAAAAAATTTAAATTTAAAAGTAAATTTAGATTTGATTGAGTCTTTTTGGGATAAACACCTTAACACCTCTATACCTATACAATATTTAAGTGGAATTTCTTTTTGGAGGAATCTAAAATTAGAAGTTTCAGATAGAGTTCTTATCCCCCGACCAGAAACAGAACTTTTTATTGATATAATTTCGGGCATTTTCAAAAATAAGGAAGAAAAAATAACTTTTGTCGATTTAGGAACTGGTTCGGGTGCGATTAGCATAGCTTTAGCACTGGCGAATCCAAACTGGAATGGAATTGCAACTGATATAGATAAAAGTGCTATTGAGATTGCGTCAAGAAATTTTAAAAATAATTCTAATCAATTAAATTTAAAATTTTATAATGGGAATTGGTGGGATCCTCTGGAAAATTTCAAAGGTAAAATTGATTTTGCTGTTGCTAATCCTCCATATATTCCGCAAGATACTTATGAAGTTTTACCAATAGAGGTAAAGAATTTTGAACCTAAACTTGCTCTTTTGGGAGGGAAAGAAGGTCTAGATCATATCAATCAAATAGTTCAAAATGCGCCCCTATATTTAAAAAATAAAGGGTGGTTGTTGATTGAGAATCATTTTGATCAAGGTGAGAAAGTTAAAAAATTATTTCTTGAAAATAGATTTACTTCTGTAAAAGTTTTAAAAGATTTTTCTGGGATTGGAAGATTTACAATAGGAAGATATAAATAAATTATTAGTTAATATTTTAATGAATGTCATAGATCAAAAATTAGCTTTAGAAAAACTAAATAGTGGATCCCCTATAGTTTTTCAGACAGACACTTTACCTGCGATTGGATGCTTACCAAAGTTTTCAGAAAAGATTTATAAGATAAAGAAAAGAGATTTTAAAAAACCTTTAATTTTAATGGGAGCTGAAAATTTTGAATTTGATGATTTTGTTCATGAATCGGCATTAGGTGATTTCAAATATATTGCTTCTTGTTATTGGCCAGGACCCTTAACAATCATTATTCCGTGCTCTGAAAAAAGAAGATCATTTTCATCCACTAGTAATTTTACACTGGGTTTGCGAATACCAAATTCAAATATGGCTAAATTACTATTGAAGGAAAGTGGACCACTACTAACATCAAGTGCAAATCTATCAGGCTTGCCTACCGCTACAAGCGCAAAAGAAATTTCAATTAATTTACCTAATGTAAATATTTTAGGACCAATTCCCTGGGAAAAATGTAGTGGTAAGGCGAGTACCATAATTTCTTGGGTTAATCATGGTAAATGGAAAATAATAAGAGAAGGAGAAGTTTCAATTCCAGGTATAAAGTTATGATTATTCTTATATTTTTTATTTCTCTAACACAAATTTTTTCTTATTGGATTTTTGAACCTTTAACATTTTTTTTAACTGATTTATTTCAGATAAAGTTTTTACCAATTTTTCTTTTATCCCTTTTTACTTTTCTATTTTGGACAAAAAAAGAGGAATCAAATATAGAACTTTGAAAATGCCGGCTAACAGATTTGAACTGATGACCTTCGCTTTACAAAAGCGCTGCTCTACCGCTGAGCTAAGCCGGCATAAATTTTATTTTACATACAACTAGGTGGTATTTGATAATTTATTAATTTTGATTTTAAAACGTTTATTTCTTTTTCTGTGTGTCTTCATTTTTTTTAAATTCAATTTCTCCAGTAAGAGTTCTTTTTATAGGAAGATTCGCAACTAACGCTGTCATTCTATCTTCGGTTTCTAGACTTACTGCTACTTCCTCAAAATCAATCTCAACATATTTAGCAACCACATCAAGTATTTCTTTTCTCATTTTATCCAAAAGATCAGTTGTCAATGAACTCATGTCAACTCTGTCATGAGCTAAAACTAATTGCAATCTTTCTCTAGCAGTATTGGCACTAGCCGTTTCTCTGCCTAGCAATTTGTTTATTAGGTCTCTGAGAGTCATCATTTTTAAAAAATCTTTGTTTGCATTAATCTCATGAATTTATCTTTAAGGCTTTTCCCTTCATTCTTTGGATCGATAATTGGAATATCTTTCCCTGTAAGCCTTTGAGATACATTTAAATAGCACTTTTTAGCAGGGGATTTACTATCAGAAAGAGTAAGGGGTTCCCCTCTGTTTGTACTTATTATTACTTGTTCATCCTCTAAAACAATACCCAGCAATGGTAATGAAAGGATACTTTGAACATCTTCTATCGAGAGCATTTCTTGATTAGCCATCATATTAGGGCGAACTCTATTAATAACTAACTGTATTGGCTTAATATCAGAAGTATTTAAAATTCCTATAACTCTATCTGCATCACGAACTGCAGATAATTCTGGGTTTGTAACTACTATGGCTTCTTTGCATGCTGAAAGAGCATTTTTAAAACCATCTTCAACTCCTGCAGGACAATCTACTAAAACGTAATCAAACTTCTCACTAAGTAATTTACTGATTTGTTTCATATCTTCAGGCTTCATCCAGTCAAGCATCCTGGGATCACCAGCTGGTAATAGAGCTAAATTCGGCTCCTTTTTGTGTCTAACTAATGCTTGATCAAGACGACAATTCTTGTCTAAAACATCTTGAGCTGTATAAATAATACGATTCTCCAAACCTAAAAGAAGATCTAAATTCCTCAATCCAAAATCAGCATCTAACACAGCTGTTGTAGCTCCACTATTTGCTAGGGCAATACCAAGGTTTGCCGTTAGGGTGGTTTTACCAACCCCACCTTTGCCGGAACAGATCAAAATAGTGCGAGTATTTTTCGACACAGAAAATGAATAATTTCATAAATAATAAGCTAGTTTTAAAAAATTAAAATTTTGTAAAAGTTAAGTAATTCTTAAATTTATTACTTATAAATAAATTTATTTCAAAATATTTATTTACTACAAGTTTTGATTTAGAAGATAAGGTTTGATAATTATTTTATGGTCTTCCAAAATTGCAATTTCGGGATGTTTACCCTTAGGCTTCTCTTTTGGACCTATAGCTACAATTTCGCAGATTCTTAGTTGTAGAGGGTTTAGATAAAGCGAGGCAATAGAAGCATTTTTATTTCCATTTTTTCCGGCGAAAGCGATACCAAATAATTTCCCCCATACATAAACGTTATTATTTGCAGAAATAATAGCTCCTGGATTTACGTCACCGATAATAAAAAGATCACCATTTGAAGATATTCGATCCCCTGATCTAACAGTGCCTTTGTGAAATATATCCTTTTTTAGATATGAAGGGTCAATTGGCAATTGATTTTTAAGGTCTTTGATTTTTAAAAACGTTGAGTTGATTTTTAAAGACTTTCCACTTAAGACTGTTTCTCTATTATTTGAATAAATATTTGAAAGCTTAATGAAATGTTTTTCAAGGATAAGTTTTAATTTTGCTAATTCGTATGAATTAATTTTTTCATTTTCTGTAATTAGATTTGCTGCAGCTGGGGCTTCTTTAGTAATTAAATTATCGTAAAAATTTTGGTCAATCTCAAAGTTTTTGAAAGAAAATGATTTTATAAATTCATTAGCAATACCTCTTAAAATTAATTTCATTTATACGTTAGCTCTTTCTATTGCAATCTTATCCTCTATCTCTTTTCTAAACTCTCCTGGATAAATAATTAATGAAGTATTCTTTGAAGACATTAGTGCATTTATTAAATCTGATTGTTTTTCCAATAGGTTCTGATATGTACCATCCCATATTTTTAGAGAATTATCAGACTTAAAACCTTTAAAAGATCTTTCTTTAATTCCGCAAAATATCTCTGAATCATAATTATTTAATTTACATTTTTTTCTGGCAAAAGCTAAGATTTCTAGTCTTTTTAATTTTGTGAGAAAACTTATATCTGATGCTTTTAGTAAGTTTCTATCAATAAACATCTTACAAAGAGTCTCTAAAGGTTCAAAAGATTCTTCTTTCCATTTCATTAAATGGAAATAAAATACAATATCATCATTCGCAAGGAAATCCTTAACCTCAAGTTGGTTTGGAAAAAATATCCATCTGCGCATGCTTTCATCTATCCATAAGTCCTTTTTTACGGAATCTTTTTTGATAATTTGAATAATTTTTTCTAAAATCCAAGTAGAAATTTCATTGATTCTGTGGTTATAAATAGTTCTATACATTATGTTCCTTAGAACTAAAAAATGCTCTATAGCTATTACTCCTTTTGGTTTGATTGCGATATTCCCATCAGGAGAAAAAGTAAGAGCTGAAATAATTCTTTCTAAGTCTACTAATCCATATTTTGTTCCAGTGTTATAACTATCACGAAGCAAATAATCAAGTCGATCACAATCTATTTCACTACTAATTAATGTTTTTAAAGGTTTTGAGAATAGGTTTTTAGTTGTAAATAAGTCTCCAATTTGATTAGGTAATTCGGTTCCGAAATTTTTAAGAATTGAAGAGATAGGTAAATAATTCTTAACTAAATTTTTAGACCATAACTCATGATCATGAGCAAATATAACCTCACTTGTATGACTTAAGGGACCATGGCCTAAATCATGTAAAAGAGCAGCACCAAAAAGTATGAATTTATTTTGGCTAAACTCAGGATTTATTTCTACTAGTTTTTTATAAATCTTTCTCGCGACGCAAAATACACCAATTGAGTGTGTGAATCTGCTTGATTCTGCTCCGTGAAAAAGAAGAGAGGCCGCACCTAATTGTTTTATCCTTCTCAATCTCTGAAATGCCAAAGTATCAATTAGCTGCATAATCATTAATTCTTCTGGTTTGTCTGAATCAATGATTATTTCTTTATGAATTGGATCATGAAAAATTCTTTTATTGTTCATAACTAAAAAATTATCTATTAAAGAAAAATATTTTTTTAATTTTCAATGACTTTGTTTTGTAATTCATTTACTTTTGCTTCGACATCATTTTCATCAAATAAAGCGTTTAGGTATATCTCTGCATTTTTTACCCATTTATCCTCAGAATTGCCGTATTCCCTAGCCTCTGGGAGGTCTAAAATTTTATCAGGAGTTATACCTTTACCCTGAATATTATTACCCTGAGGTGTTAAATAACTGGCAACAGTAATAGCAATACCACTGTCTTCACCTAAACTTTTCAAGGATTGAATAAGTCCTTTCCCATAAGTTTGTTCACCCATTAAGGTTGACCTCTTATTATCTTGCAGGGATCCTGCCAGGATTTCACTTGCGCTTGCAGTACCTTTGTTTACTAAAGTAACCATAGGGCCATCAAAGAAAGTATTCTTCTGAGAAATTATTGCATCCTTAATGCCATTCCTATCTTTTGTTTCTACGATTGGTTGTTCGCTTAGGAACGAGTCTGCTACTGCGATTCCAGAACTTACTAATCCGCCAGAGTTATTTCTTAAATCAAGTATTACCCCCTCAACTTCTTTATCTTTGAGTTCCTGTAGAGCCTCTTCAATTTTTTTTGGAACACTTTCACTAAATTGAGTTATTCTTAAATATCCAATTGTATGAGAGTCATCTCTCAATCTCTTTGTTCTTACTGGTCTAAGGTCAACCGATCTTCTTTCTAAATCAAGTTCTCTAATCTCATCAGACATGGATTTAATTTGAACAAGAACCTTTGTTCCAGATTCTCCTCTAAGTTTTGATGCCGTATTTGCCAGCCCTAACTCGGAACAAGATATTCCATCAACTTTATCTATTTTATCTCCACTAATTATCCCTGCTTCTTCGGCAGGAGATCCTGCTAATGTCGAAATAACTTTGATTTCTTTTGTTATTTCATCTTCTCCTAATTGAAGTCCTACGCCATTTATTTCACTTCCAAAATTGCTTGTTTTCAGAAGTTCATAATCTTTTGGCTTTAATATTCTTGTAAAAGGATCTTCAAGAGGTTTCAACATATCTTCAATTGCAGAATAAGCCTCATCACTTGTTTCAATTTGTTTCTGTAATGTTTTTTGTCTAATCCTCTTCCACTGGATTTCATCAAGCCTTTCTGGATCATAATATCCCTCATTTACTAACGTCCACGCGTCAAGTACAAATTGCTTGCTATCACTCAGCGCATTGACGCTTGGAATATACAAAAAATTGGTAGAAAAAATACAGATCATCATGATTGTGATCCATTTTTTGAATATTAAAAATTTGTTAAAAGATGAATTCATTGGGTTAAGTGTTAACACCAAGTAAGTGAATTTTAAGTAAGCTTTTTATATCAAAGCTATTTTTTTTGGATGTCTGATTCCTCTTCTGTTTATGACTGGTTTCAAGAAAGACTTGAAATTCAAGACATAACTGACGACGTAACTTCCAAGTACGTACCCCCCCACGTAAATATTTTTTACTGTTTAGGAGGCATAACATTAGTATGCTTCTTAATTCAATTTGCAACAGGTTTTGCAATGACTTTTTATTATAAGCCGACTGTTACCCAAGCTTATAATTCTGTTAGCTACTTAATGACTGATGTAAGTTTTGGTTGGTTAATTAGATCTGTTCATAGATGGAGTGCTTCTATGATGGTATTAATGCTAATTCTTCATGTATTTAGGGTATATCTTACTGGAGGATTTAAAAGACCAAGAGAATTAACATGGGTAACGGGGGTTGTTATGGCAGTTATAACAGTTGCTTTCGGAGTTACTGGTTATTCACTTCCTTGGGACCAAGTTGGATACTGGGCAGTTAAAATAGTTTCAGGTGTTCCTGCAGCAATACCTATCATAGGTGATTTCATGGTTGAACTTCTTCGAGGAGGAGAAAGTGTTGGTCAATCTACTTTGACTAGATTTTATAGCCTCCATACTTTTGTTCTACCTTGGTCATTAGCAGTATTTATGCTGATGCATTTTCTAATGATTCGTAAACAAGGTATTTCAGGTCCGCTATAAACCCTTATAATTTTTAAAAACAGAACATTTTGAATTATTTTATATGTCTACTTTAAAAAAACCTGATTTATCTGATCCTAAATTAAGAGCTAAGTTGGCGAAAGGTATGGGCCATAACTATTATGGTGAGCCTGCTTGGCCTAATGATCTTTTATATATCTTCCCAGTTGTAATACTTGGAACTATTGCTTGCGTAGTCGGTCTTGCTGTTTTAGATCCTGCGATGTTGGGAGACAAAGCTAATCCATTTGCTACCCCTCTGGAAATTTTGCCTGAGTGGTATCTCTATCCTGTATTTCAAATTCTGAGGGTTGTTCCTAATAAGCTACTTGGAATCGCTCTTCAAACATTAATTCCTCTTGGGTTAATGATTCTGCCATTTATTGAAAATGTAAACAAATTCTCTAATCCTTTTAGAAGACCAGTTGCGATGTCAGTCTTTCTTTTTGGAACTTTTTTAACTATTTATTTAGGAATTGGTGCTTGCTTACCTATAGATAAATCTCTTACTTTGGGATTATTTTAAAGGTCTTTAAAGATTAAACATGTCTAAATCATTACTATCTTCTCTAAGAAAGTGATGCATCAATAAAAATCCAACTATTGTCCAAGTCTGATAAGTTCTTGACTGCTGCCCAACCCATGTACCAGTAGGTCCGTCAAAATATTCTGCCCACTCTTGTTTTGGTAATTGATTAAGTTGACACCAATAAGATTCTTCTATTAAAGATCTCATCTCTTCCATTAATATCACATCTTCAGTAGGAAATTTTTTTTGATGTAAAAGAACAGAAGCTCCAAAATACCAAAGTAAACTTGGCCAATGACCTCCGTTGTGATAACTCCAAGGCCAGTTTTTAGGATCTGAACCTGTTTTATTCTGCCATTCCTCTACATCCATGTGAGGGTGACATATTCTCATAGGCATCTGCGCCATAAGATGTTGCCTGTTGTGTAGCACTAGTCTAAAAAGTGCTCTTTGTTCTTCAGAAGGGAGAACTCCAAACATGCATGCTAAAGAATTCCCTAAGCTATAAAATCTAAAGTCAGGTCTCCCAGTCCTAATATTTCCTATTAAATACCCGCCTCTGTTCTCTAACCAGTCTTGTAGCCATGAAGGGACCACCTGAGGTTGAACATTAAATTCATTAAAATGTTGGTCATCGCCGTATTGTTCTGTTGGCCTTCTTCTTAGAATTTGCATTGTTTGGCTTGTAACCCAGTAATGCTTTAAAAGAAAACTTCTTAAATCCTCAACCCATTGACTGGTTAGAATAAGTCTCTGGTCTAATAATCTACTGACGTGATCTTCGCGGCTTAATTCCATTAGATTTATACAACTTTTTAAACATCCATGAAGTAATACCTCGACTTCCAAAGGTGCGCCCCAGACATCCATTGGTCTATCAATCATGAATGCACAGTCTGGAACGAAAAGAACAGGTGTCCCCTCAAATGTTGGATGTAAAACTAAATCTAGTAAAAGTTGAATTCCTCTCTGCACACTTTGGCTTTTACCAAATGAATGATCACCACTCTTGTTGACATAAAACCAGCATAATATTGGCCACCATAAACTTGCATCAGCAGAAGTAATTCTTCCTATAGATCTTTGTCCATAGTCGCCAATTAACTTTCCTTGCTCTTCGACAAAACTTGTAGGAAATACCCCCCTTGTTTGATAATTAGTGCTTTGCAGCTCAAGACATACCTTTAAGAACTTTTTTACAATATCGTACCTTTTTTGGGTAATGAGATAAATCATTACTGGAACATTATCTCTTAGAAAAATTTCACCATAATTTAACTTGAGGTTTTTTGTAGGGTGTTCTAATGCCGCAACACTACCAACCAACTCCCCTGAAATTTCGACTAAGGTCTTCTCAAAATGTTTTTTTGCATTTGTTACAATTTTGTCTTCATCTGAACTTGGACGAACTCTTAAATTTTTTTGACTAAATCTTTCTGCCATTTCAGTTGAATCCCTTTAATTAAAGCCTAGTTCTTTAAGTGGACTTTGAACAAAATAAAAATTAATAAAAAATTTTTGTATAAAAGGTTGCATAATTACAGTCGGATGGTTTAGTATTTTCTTCTGGGCAAAAATATTTTTTTTGTATTATTCAAACAATTATCTTAAATCTAATTTTTGGTAAATGAATGAATTTTTTGGAGATTTGATTTCGATCAATATCTTTAGCCAGTAGAAGGGTTTTCCTTCTAAATGGGTTATTCACTTATTGTTTAACTCTGCACCTAGAAAATTTAAAACTTAGGAACTGATGCTTTTATTGCGTCGAGAATCTATCAAATTTAGGTTTGATATTTTTGAGATGTATTTGCAATAAAGGTGTGAGGTCCCGTCAAGAATATATAAAATGTTTTCAATTGCTAACTTTTTAGTTTTTTGAAAACCAACGGATCTGAGATCTTGGAAAGTCACTTTGAAATATTTTTAATGTGCACTCAAAGTAATCCTTAATTATCTAAGGAGGCTGAACCTAAATAATTTAAGTCAATCTTATTTTTATTTAGAGAAAGCAATTCATATTGAGTAGATTTTGTCTACAAAAGGATTTGAACACAACGGAGAGTTTGATCCTGGCTCAGGATGAACGCTGGCGGCGTGCTTAACACATGCAAGTCGAACGAACCTTCGGGTTAGTGGCGGACGGGTGAGTAACGCGTGAGAATCTGCCCTCAGGAGGGGGATAACGGTTGGAAACGACCGCTAATACCCCATATGCCGATAGGTGAAATGAATTTCGCCTGAGGATGAGCTCGCGTCTGATTAGCTTGTTGGTGAGGTAATGGCTCACCAAGGCTTCGATCAGTAGCTGGTCTGAGAGGATGATCAGCCACACTGGGACTGAGACACGGCCCAGACTCCTACGGGAGGCAGCAGTGGGGAATTTTCCGCAATGGGCGAAAGCCTGACGGAGCAACGCCGCGTGAGGGACGAAGGCCTCTGGGCTGTAAACCTCTTTTCTCAAGGAAGAAGATATGACGGTACTTGAGGAATAAGCCACGGCTAATTCCGTGCCAGCAGCCGCGGTAATACGGGAGTGGCAAGCGTTATCCGGAATTATTGGGCGTAAAGCGTCCGCAGGCGGCCTTTCAAGTCTGCTGTTAAAGCGTGGAGCTTAACTCCATTATGGCAGTGGAAACTGATCGGCTTGAGTATGGTAGGGGCAGAGGGAATTCCCGGTGTAGCGGTGAAATGCGTAGATATCGGGAAGAACACCAGTGGCGAAGGCGCTCTGCTGGGCCATTACTGACGCTCATGGACGAAAGCCAGGGGAGCGAAAGGGATTAGATACCCCTGTAGTCCTGGCCGTAAACGATGAACACTAGGTGTCGGGGGAATCGACCCCTTCGGTGTCGTAGCTAACGCGTTAAGTGTTCCGCCTGGGGAGTACGCACGCAAGTGTGAAACTCAAAGGAATTGACGGGGGCCCGCACAAGCGGTGGAGTATGTGGTTTAATTCGATGCAACGCGAAGAACCTTACCAGGGTTTGACATCCTGAGAACCTCTTAGAAATTTGAGGGTGCCTTCGGGAATTCAGTGACAGGTGGTGCATGGCTGTCGTCAGCTCGTGTCGTGAGATGTTGGGTTAAGTCCCGCAACGAGCGCAACCCACGTTTTTAGTTGCCAGCATTTAGTTGGGCACTCTAGAAAGACCGCCGGTGATAAACCGGAGGAAGGTGTGGATGACGTCAAGTCATCATGCCCCTTACACCCTGGGCTACACACGTACTACAATGCTACGGACAAAGGGCAGCAAACTCGCGAGAGCTAGCAAATCCCATAAACCGTGGCTCAGTTCAGATCGTAGGCTGCAACTCGCCTACGTGAAGTAGGAATCGCTAGTAATCGCAGGTCAGCATACTGCGGTGAATACGTTCCCGGGCCTTGTACACACCGCCCGTCACACCATGGAAGTTGGCCATGCCCGAAGTCGTTACTCCAACCCTTGTGGAGGAGGACGCCGAAGGTGGGGCTAATGACTGGGGTGAAGTCGTAACAAGGTAGCCGTACCGGAAGGTGCGGCTGGATCACCTCCTAACAGGGAGACAACAAAATGTAAATATTAATTTTGTCACCTTAGGTCGATCGGTATCTCAGGTTCTTATTCTTTAAGAATTTCAGTTTCTAAGTTTTTTCTAGGTCACACCCATCACTTTTTCCTGGGCCATTAGCTCAGGTGGTTAGAGCGCACCCCTGATAAGGGTGAGGTCCCTGGTTCAAGTCCAGGATGGCCCATATCTCTATGTTGGGGGTATAGCTCAGTTGGTAGAGCGCCTGCTTTGCAAGCAGGATGTCAGCGGTTCGAGTCCGCTTACCTCCACTGAATACCACCTCTTACATATATTAAAGAGGGAAATTGTTTTGAGTCGTGTCCTAATTTGCTCTGAGCGAATCTAGCTTCCTATTTTATTAAATAATAAGATGCTGGACTCATTGAATTTTTTCATTGTTTTCAGAGAACCTTGACAACTGCATAGATTATTTTTGAAGACAATAGGCATCTTTAATGATGCAGATTTATTATTTGTGCGAATGCATTAAATAACAATTCTATTAAGCTGATGCTTCAATTATTGAAGTTATTGGTCAAGCTACAAAGGGCTCACGGAGGATACCTAGGCACACAGAGGCGATGAAGGACGTGGTTACCTGCGATAAGTCTCGGGGAGTTGGAAGCACACTTTGATCCGGGAATTTCCGAATGGGGCAACCCCTTGAACGACCAACTGAATATATAGGTTGGTGCGAGCTAACCCAGCGAACTGAAACATCTTAGTAGCTGGAGGAAGAGAAAGTAAATAACGACTCCCTCAGTAGCGGCGAGCGAACGGGGAATAGCCCAAACCGATAGTCTTGACTATCGGGGTTGTGGGACAGCAATATGGATCAACAATTCTAGAAGAAACGTTTGAATGGCGTGCCATAGAGGGTGAAAGCCCCGTAATTGAAAGTTGAGTTGACCTAGCTGTATCCCGAGTAGCACGGAGCACGTGGAATTCCGTGTGAATCTGCGAGGACCACCTCGTAAGGCTAAGTACTACTGTGTGACCGATAGTGAAACAGTACCGCGAGGGAAAGGTGAAAAGAACCCCGGGAGGGGAGTGAAATAGAACATGAAACCGTGAGCTTACAAGCAATGGGAGCCCGACTAATCGGGTGACCGTGTGCCTGTTGAAGAATGAGCCGGCGACTTATAGGCACTGGCGGGTTAAACCGGAAATGGTGGAGCCACAGCGAAAGCGAGTCTTAATAGGGCGTTTGTCAGTGTTTATAGACCCGAACCCTGGTGATCTAACCATGGCCAGGATGAAGCTTGGGTGATACCAAGTGGAGGTCCGAACCGACTGAAGTTGAAAATTCAGCGGATGAGCTGTGGTTAGGGGTGAAATGCCAATCGAACCAGGAGCTAGCTGGTTCTCCCCGAAATACGTTGAGGCGTAGCGTCTAGTGCTCCAGCAGGGGGGTAAAGCAACCATTTCGGTGCGGGCTGCGAAAGCGGTACCAAATCGATATGAACTCTGAATACCCTGTGTGTAACTAGGCAGTCAGACTGTGGGGGATAAGCTCCATAGTCAAGAGGGAAACAGCCCAGACCGCCAGCTAAGGTCCCAAAATTAACGCTAAGTGATAAAGGAGGTGGGATTGCCCAGACAACCAGGAGGTTTGCCTAGAAGCAGCCATCCTCAAAGGAGTGCGTAATAGCTCACTGGTCGAGCGATCCTGCGCCGAAAATGAATGGGGCTAAGCGTTATACCGAAGCTGCGGATAAATTTATTTATGGTAGGGGAGCGTTCTATGTTGGGTGAAGCGTTAGCGTAAGCGGACGTGGACAGCATAGAAGTGAGAATGTCGGCTTGAGTAGCGAAAACATGGGTGAGAATCCCATGCCCCGAAACCCTAAGGGTTCCTCCGGCAGGCTCGTCCGCGGAGGGTTAGTCTGGACCTAAGGCGAGGCCGAAAGGCGTAGTCGATGGATAACAGGTCAATATTCCTGTACCAGTTATGTTTTGGGAAGGGGGACGGAGAAGGCTAGCCAGGCCAGATGTTGGTTACTGGTTCAAGCGTTCAAGGCTTTGAGAGATGGAGAAAACATCTTGAGCTGAGGCGTGAGTACGAGCTGCTACGGCAGCGAAGTTGGTGATGTCATGCTTCCAAGAAAAGCCCTATACCCGTTAAGACATAAATGCCAGTACCCGAAACCGACACAGGTGGGGTGGTAGAGAATACCGAGGGGCGCGAGATAACTCTCTCTAAGGAACTCGGCAAAATGGCCCCGTAACTTCGGGAGAAGGGGTGCCAGCGAGAGCTGGTCGCAGTGAAGAGGCGCAAGCGACTGTTTACCAAAAACACAGGTCTCCGCTAAGTCGCAAGACGATGTATGGGGGCTGACACCTGCCCAGTGCCGGAAGGTTAAGGAAGCTGGTTAGCTTTTAGCAAAGCTAGCGACTGAAGCCCCGGTGAACGGCGGCCGTAACTATAACGGTCCTAAGGTAGCGAAATTCCTTGTCGGGTAAGTTCCGACCCGCACGAAAGGTGTAACGATTTGCGCGCTGTCTCGGAGAGAGGCTCGGCGAAATAGAATTGTCTGTGAAGATGCGGACTACATACACCCGGACAGAAAGACCCTATGAAGCTTTACTGTAGTTTGATATTGTGCTCGGGCTCTAATTGCGCAGAATAGGTGGGAGACGTTGAAATAGTACTTGTGGGTATTATTGAGTCATCGGTGAGATACCACTCTATTAGAGCTAGGGTTCTAACGCTTACCCGTTATCCGGGAAGCGGACAGTATCTGATGGGCAGTTTGACTGGGGCGGTCGCCTCCTAAAAGGTAACGGAGGCGCACAAAGGTTCCCTCAGGCTGGTTGGAAATCAGTCGTTGAGTGCAAAAGCAGAAGGGAGCTTGACTGTGAGACCTACAAGTCGAACAGGGACGAAAGTCGGTTTTAGTGATCCGACGGTTCTGCGTGGAAGGGCCGTCGCTCAACGGATAAAAGTTACTCTAGGGATAACAGGCTGATCTCCCCCAAGAGTTCACATCGACGGGGAGGTTTGGCACCTCGATGTCGGCTCATCGCAACCTGGGGCTGAAGTCGGTCCCAAGGGTTGGGCTGTTCGCCCATTAAAGCGGTACGCGAGCTGGGTTCAGAACGTCGTGAGACAGTTCGGTCCATATCCGGTGTATGCGCAGGAATATTGAGAGGATTTCTCCCTAGTACGAGAGGACCGGGAGGAACGCACCTCTGGTGTGCCAGTTATCGTGCCAACGGTAAACGCTGGGTAGCCATGTGCGGAGTGGATAACCGCTGAAAGCATCTAAGTGGGAAGCCCACCTCAAGATGAGTATTGCCATGGCTTAAGCCAGTAAGGTCACGGGAAGAACACCCGTTGATAGGCTCTACGTGGAAGCTTGGTAACAAGTGCAGCGGAGGAGTACTAATAGACCGAGGGCTTGACCAAATAAACTTAATTTATTGTCTTTAATTTATATTTTCTATGCAGTTCTCAAGGTTCACACTATCCTGGTGTTCATGGCGATGTGGAACCACTCCGATCCATCTCGAACTCGGTTGTGAAACGCATAAGCGGCGAAAATATTTAGGGGGTAGCCCCTTGAGAAAATAGCTCAATGCCAGGTAAAATATTTTTAAAGGGTTTACTTTTTCAAAGTAAGCTCTTTTTTATTTCTGACATTTACGACACCAATGTGTACTTCTTCCTGAGATTTTCTGTCTCTCAATTAAATTTTTGCATTGACGACATTTTTTTCCAGTTCTTCTATAAACATTAGTTTGTAATCCAAAATTGCCATTTTCACCTTCTAAGTCTCTAAAGTCACTAAAGGTTGTCCCCCCTGCACCAATACTTTTTTTTAAAACGTCTACAATAGCTCTACTAAGTTTTTTTATTTCATTTTTTTTAATTGTTCTAGCCTCTCTAAAAGGCGATATACCTGCAGAGTATAAACTCTCATCTGCATATATATTCCCTATCCCAGCAATAATTGTTTGATCTAATAAAATAGATTTTATTGATCTTGTTTTGTTTGAAATTACTTTTGTTAGATAATTGACATTAAAATTTTCAGAAAATGGCTCAGGCCCCAATGTTCCTAATCCCTTAATAATATTATTAGGAGATAATCCCTCTCTAACCCACCACATTTGACCAAAACTCCTTACATCAATATATCTAAGTTCATTATTATGATTATCAAACAGCCTTATTCTGGTATGTTTACAAGGATTAGTAATGGTATTATTGAAAGTGAAATAACCAGTCATTCTTAAATGAACGACTAGAACACCATTTTCTACAAGTGATAATTCATCTGCATCATTATTATTACTAACAGTTTTCTTTAATTCCGCGATTAAATATTTTCCTCTTCTATTCCATTTATGCAGGAGTGAATTTTGAAGACCCTCAATAAAGTCTTTTTTATCAATGGGATAAGCAACAGTTGATTCTCTACAGATTTCAACTCTTTTGATAATAAAATTCTTGAGTTTTTGTTCTAAACCTCTTCTAACAGTCTCGACTTCTGGTAACTCAGGCAAATTTTTAAATTTTTTCTAATTCAACTTCAGCAAAGTTATTTGTCACGTTTCCACCGTCAGTCCCGCTGATTCCGTAAAAATTAACTCTATCAAATTTAACTGTGACATTATATTTAATACCTGATTTATCGATAGAAGCCACCTTCCCTGTATCGTTATACCAGTAAGATTCCTTTCTTTTAATACGAACAAAATCGCCTCTTGCAATTGTCATAAATTTGAATTTCACTAATAAAACAATACCTCAAAAGGGATATCCAAAGAAAAATTATTCACACATATTAATCAAAAGGATTAGCAGAAATCATTTATTAGATTTTTTTCAAATTGTTCTTTAGCAGGAATCCATCCTCTCCATTTTCTTCCGGGAATTCTTACATCTAAATCTTTTGTTTCACACTTTATAGAGATAATAACTTTTTTATTATTTTGATTTAGAGCATTCAAAATATTTCTTCCACTTACTTCTTCTAATTGGGTTTGTTGAATTATTAAAGGACCATATTTTTTACTCTCTTTAATAAATTGATTAATGTTTTCTTCTTTAAGTGAAGTATTAACTTCTTGATTATTGATATTCTTTACACTTAAAAATAATTTCGAACCAACTTCTAATGAATCTGGATTCTTGAGATTATTAATTTTAATAAGTTCTTTAAAGTTTAAACCATATTTAGTAGAAATTTCTGTAAGACTCTCCCCTTTTTGGACGAGATGATAGCTATTATTTATATCCTTATTAGGTTTATTTTCTTGACTAGAATCATAAATTTTTAGATTTTGTCCTACATATATATAATTTTCATCTTTTAAATTATTTAATTTAATAATGAAATCTTTTTTTATTGAATAAAGATTTGAAATACTTGTAATCGTATCGCCCACTTGAACGATATGAGTTTTTTTAAAGTCAGATATTTCATTATTAGATAATTCTACCTTCGTAGTATTTTCAATTTGATTATTTGATGAATCAATAATTTCTTCAGCCTTTATAAAATTAGGATTGAAAAAATTGATAATGAAGGCAAATAAAATAAACGTTAATTTCATTAATTTATCTATTTTCTTAAAGATAATCTCTGTATTTAAAATCGCTAGACTTTTGCAATCAAACTAATTAATTTAAATCTTAAAAATAAATTTTATAATTTTCATTACTTTGTCATAAGGTGGGTATCTCAAATTCAAATCAAATAAAAAGCTTTTATAAGTTATGGATTTTTGATTTGAAAAGTTCTTAAATCCCTCCTCTCCATGAAATTTACCCATTCCACTTTTTCCAACCCCTCCAAATGGCAAATTTGGAATAAGTACAGGCAACATAACATCGTTAATACAAACGGTGCCAGAGCTTGTAACTTTAGAAATATGATCATGGATTTTTTTGTTTCCTCCAAAAATATATATTGCTAAGGGCTTTGAAGCTTGATTAATTTTTTTTAATGCTGAATCTTTATTGTCAATCCCAATAACTGGAAGAAGGGAGCTAAATAATTCTTTTTGAATAATATTTTTATCTTGTAATTTTACTTTTAAAATTGTGGGTGATATCTTCATTCTTTTTTTACTACAAGTTCCTCCAAACAAAATACGTTTCTCCTTTTTATATCTTTTGAGAAGTTCTGAAGTCATGGAAAATTGGTTTTTTTGCAATTTGGATAAATTTTTTGAGATTATTGGATCTTCTCCATAAAAAATATTTATAAATTTCTTTAACTCTTCAACTAATTGATTTTCAATTTCTTTCTCTACAAATATATGATTAGGCGCCATACATGATTGGCCTGAATTGAAAAATTTGCCCCATACAATTCTTTTTGCTGCAATTTCTAAATTTGCATTTTTGAAAATTATTACTGGATTTGTTCCACTAAGTTCCAAAGTTAATGGAGTTAAGTTTGTTGAAGCTGATTTCATAATAGATTTTCCCGTTTCAGTACTTCCTGTAAAAAAAATATGATCGAAATTTTGTTCTACCAGTTTTATTGACTCTTTATAATCTCCCTCAATCGTTAACAAAATATCTTTTTGGAAATATTTATCAGTTAATTTTTTGATTAGTTTAGATGTAGAAGAACATTTTTCTGATGGTTTTATTACAGCAGTATTTCCCGAAGAAAAAATATTTACGAGGGGCTTTAAGAGATACAATAAAGGATAATTATATGGCCCTAAAATCAGTACACAACCTAGTGGTTCGTAGATTACTTTTGAGAATGATGGGAAAAGATATATTGGCGTTTTTACCTTTTTTGGTCGCATCCATAATCTAAGATTCTTCTTTATTAAGGAAATTTCTTCTTTAATTAAGAGTATTTCTGAAAGAGCTTCAAGTTCTGATTTACCTAGATCAAGGAAAAGAGCTTTGATTATTTCTTTTTTATTCTCATCTAAAAGTTGAGAAATCTTGCTAATCTGCTGGATCCTCCAACTTATACTCTCTGTTTGACCAGTAATTACTTTATTTTTTAATTTCTCAATATTTGATTTATACGATTTATCTAAAATATTCATCTAGAAAATTTTTTATATGATAGTTAATATATCAGATTAATAATATTAAATATCGATAAATTATTTAAACAAATAAGGCCTTATTATTTTTTATAAATAATATCAATATTAAATCATATTTTGAAAATAATAAGAAAAGAAGCACAATTTATTATTCCTTCTTTTTTATGTTTTTTATTATTTATATTTATAAATTTTAAGCGCTTTTTCTTGGTTTCAGACCTTTCCTATTGGTCGAGTTATCTTATTAATCAACCTTATAGGATATTAAGCTATAGTTTTGTTCATAGAGATTTTAATCATTTATTATCTAATTTATTTGGAATAATTGTAGTTAGATATTGTTTTATAAATTTGAACTTGAAGAATGTATTTCTTTTCCTTTACCTAATTATTTTATTAATACCAATTCAGACTTTTTTTTTATTTATACTAGATAATTTTATATTTTATAATCCTAATCATTTGTTGGTTGGTTTTAGTGGAATTATATTTGGTACATTTTCCTTTATATTGCTTTCCTCTCTTTATGGTAAAGAATATATTTTAAATATTTTTATTGGCTTGAAAAAGAACAATGAAATTTATAAATTAATGACCGTTTTTTTGTCTTTGGGGATTGTTTATTCTTTTTTACCAAGCATAAGCCTATCTGGACATATCGCAGGAATATTGAGTGGCTTTATTATTTTTATTCTTTGAAGCGAGAATATATTTTTCCTTAGTAATGATTAAATTAACTACATCTAAATCTTAAAAATCTTATTTAATTTAGTTAATATATTATTAATGAAGAAAAATTTTTCAATCAGACTAATATCTAATGATGAGATCCAGAAAGTTACTGATTGGGCTAGGTTAGAGGGATTTGCTCCTGGATTTGATGATATCTCAATTTATAAAAATACCGATAAAAAAGGGATATGGGTTGGATGTCTTGATAACGATCCTATAGGATCTATAGCTTGTGTTAAATATAATTCTTCTTATGGATTTATAGGATTATTCATCGTAAAAAAAGAATTCCGAAATATGGGTTATGGAGTGAGATTATGGAAACATGCATTAGATTATTTGAAAAATGTTGGTTGTATTGGTTTAGAAGCAGCTCCAAACAGATTAGATGATTATCAAAGGTGGGGTTTTAAAAAATCTTCCATAACAAATAGATGGAAATTAGAAGGCATTCAAGATTTACCAAATAGGAATTTTTATAAAGATGATAATAATACTTTTAGTGTTGTTCCAGGTAACCAAATTCCTCCTGAAGCTGTTTTAATATACGATTCGCAACGAGAACCTAGTCCTAGGCCTCACTTCTTGAACGATTGGCTGAAGAATTCTTTTGGAAATGTTAGTGCGCTTGTTGATAATAATGGCATGTGCCATGGCTTTGGGAGGATAAGACCCTGTATGCTTCAAGATAATAATAAAGGTTGGCGAATTGGCCCTCTTCTGGCTGATACGCCTCCTTTAGCAGAATTACTTATTAGAAAATTAGTTAGGAATCTAGAAGCTCAAATCTTATTGGATTGTTCGAATCTCAATCCTTATGCAAATTATCTTTTATCTAGTATGGGTTTTAAAGAAATTTCACAAACTTATAGAATGTATAAAGGAATTCAACCTTCATGCCCAATGAATCAGGTATATGGGCTTGCTTGTTTAGAGTTGGGCTAGTCATTTTTCTAATACATCATATTTTTTCTTACTTCTATTTATCTTTTATAAATAGAAAATTTATAGAGTTATTTCTTTATTAGATTTTGAGAAGGTTAAATTTCAGCTGTTTTTAATATCCTTTCTACAGTATCTGCATTGATTATTATAATCTCTCCATTATCAATGTCTGCCACTTGAAACAATGTCCATGAATTTGGATTTCTTGCTCCTCCTATACAGTTAATAACTTGCCCAATCCAATATTCATTACGACCGTTTTGTGTATTCTCTGGGGGCTTTTCATTTTTAATTACTACATGATCACCAGGCTTAACGAAAAGAAATTCATAAGTTTCTGAAGAGGCCATAGTATATTATTCTTAATAGTACAAATATACTATGAAATCTGTATTTTTGGTTTTGCTTTATGAGTAATATTTATTCTCCTAATCATGTGAAAAATATAAATTTTAAATAAAAAATCAAACTATTTAAATTAGAAATAAATTACGAAGCTATTCAAATTTTTATATCTTTGAATGATGATTAGATTAAAAGAAATATAACTGTAAAAAATGTAACTGATCTTTAAATTAAAATAGATTTCAACTGATCAAGGACATCAGCACGACTAGAGAATAATTTTGTAAATAGTAAATAAACTAAACCTCCCATAGCAATTCTTCCATTTAATTTTTCTAACTGTTTGAGTTTCTTAAACAAATTTTTTTTTATTCTTTTTAAAATTTAATCGCTTATATTAAAAAAAAAGTAGCGGTTGTTTCTAAAAATTATTTTATTTGACCAACCAAGGTATATTAGTTTTCGTTAAAAATTTATTTCAATAGTGGAGGAGATTAAAGCCATCCTTCTTTCATTTTTAAATAAAGTTGTTCTGTTTCCGCAGAATAAATATTACTGTCTTGATATGATTGCTGCTGCTGCTGCTGTTGTTGTTGCTGAGTAGAATCGATTTCTTGAGTTTTTACTTCGCTCATTTTACCATTAAAAAATAGGTGTGTTTATTCTCTCATATTTAAAGCTTTTTTTGTTTGTTTGAATTCTTAAATTTTATTTAAATTTATTTTAATCTGATGTTTTGCCTTTTATTTGCAAAGAAATCATTTGACAGCAGTAGTTTTTGAGTATAGAAATTGAACCTCCCAATATACTATTCCAAGAAAAATCGCACTTGCAAGAAGAATTTCAGAAATTGTAAGCATGGCTTTGTCGTTAGTATTTTAATTTTCGTATCAACTGACACAGAAATCAATAGGTACTATATACATAAAAATTTTCTATAAATCTTAAGTGTTTAAATTAAGTCTTTGAATATTATAAAATTAAAATAAATTTAAATTCTTTCGTGGAAAATTCCATAAACATTTCTATCTTGATCCCCTTGATACCAATGGGTATGGCTTTACTTATATTGAGTCTGCTAGTAAGTTTCAATAGAACAATAAATAGACTTACTAAGCCAGTTAGCGCTCTTGCAGTCTTTTCTTTATTAAGTTCTGCTCTGATATGTACATTCTTATATTTTAAAAAAATTGAAGGCGAAGTATTTTTATCTGATTATCTAAAACTCTTTGGAAGTACAAATTTAACACTCCACTTAAATTCTTTAACTGAAAAAATCGTAATATTTTTTGCCGTAATAATCGCAATTGTAATTGGAGTGCTCTTTTATAAATTGCCTAGGCGAAAAGGCTATGTCGCATTGATTATCGGAATTAGCTTGATTTCTTCCTCGATAATGTTTGCAGTATTTTTTCTTGATTTTTCAGTCTTAATTTAGGATTGAGTTAACATTGCTAAAGCTTCATTAAGTTCTTCAACGTGATTAAGTTCGTCTTGCGCAATTTCTTTTATCTTTTGATCTTCAGGGTGATCTTTTAGGTACTTTGAATAGGTATTAAATGCATGCTCTTCAATTTTGATATTTACGTCATAAGCATTTCTTGGAGAACAGAAATAATAAAAAACCATGATCCAGTAATAGAAAAGTACAAGGTGCCTTGCCAAAAACCTGTCAATCCAAAACTTATCTCCTCCTCTTTTCTCCATTTCTTTTAGATGCTCCGTCTCATTAATGGCTTGGTAAAAATGTTCTTTCATCAAAAACATTGTGATGTCATTTTTGAATCCAAGTGATTCTTTGAAATGAAGAACAGAAAGAAAAGCAAAATAAGGAGATCTTGCAATAACTTCTAATACCCAAAATCTCTGCAAATGCCTATCTGAATAAACAAAATCAAGGATCTTAACCGTATTGTTTAGAATAAATGAATTCAAATTTTTCATAAAAGCCTCAAACTCTATATAATAAGTATAATTACTTAAATACTAGGCGTTTAAACTTTTAACTAATAATTAATATTTTTAAAGTTTAAGCAAATAGTAATTAAGTATTGAAAAAAAAATTTTTTAATGCATATTTTAAATAGCTAAATTTTTTAAATGACTTCAACTGAAAAGATTGCCAATGCTAAAAAAAGAATTAATGAGTTAGAAAGACTAATTAAATATTGGGATAATTCAAATGAACAAAATATCAAGAAAATTGATTTTGAAGTTAATAATGAAAAGATTGCTGCTTAATTTATTAGCTTGAAATAAACTTCGCTAGTTTTTATACATATTTAGTACATTATTTACTTGTTTAATATTCATATCATTCATTTTGAGTGATTAGAGCAATTAAACCTATTTTCAAAATTCAAAATTACAAATAATCTAGTTAGATATTAGATTATTTTATGAATACATTTACTAACAAATACTTGTTCCCTATAAAGTTTCTCCCTTGGATTTTCTGGGGAATCATATCATTTATTAGTGTTTATTTATTCTCTAATGCATGGATAAGTTAGAGAATAAATGATTTTCTAGCTCCTTTTAATCCAGTCAGGTGCACCTCCAAACCAGTCAGAAATATCATCTTTATTTGGATTGAAATGATTCTCTCTTTCTAATCCATCAATTCCTAGCGATTGAATTAGCCCATTAATACTATCTTCGCTTTGTCTTCCATGTCTTCTGATACTATTTGCTTTTTTTAACCAAAGAGATATTGTCGAGCTGTGTTTTGCATATTTTTCAACGTATATTCTTTCTTTTAACGAAACTTCTTTATCTAAAGATATTCTTCTCATTATTTCCTGGATTTTTAATCTTTTTTGAGTACTTAAAAGCATTAGAAAATTAATAACTTAATTTTTTATAGGAGCTTTATGGCAAAATAACTTGTCAATATTAATTTCAAGAAATTTCTCTTTCTAAAAGGGTTTTTAAGAGTATTGGTTATGAATTGCTTAAATTAAGGATTAATTTGTCTTTGATGATACCAATAAATATATAAAAATCTTATGAGAGATTTAAGAAAGATAAATAATTTTAATTCTATTTTATCAAAATAAAGACTTACAGAATTATTTAGTTGCGTAATGGTATTTTTGTACTATTATTAGTACAGATGTATTACCAGAAATGAAAATTTTATCTTCTTCCCCCTACGCTACATTTAATCCAAAAGAGTGGAACTCAATTTCAAGAGCTAATTGTAGATTTTCTAGTACTCCAATAAAAATTAAAAAAAAGTTTTTTAGTAACTTTAAAAATGTAAAATCTACTAAAAATATACAAGAAAATAATAAGCTTCCAAAACAAATACAACTTGCCTTCTAGTAATAAAAAATTTCAACTAATATTCAGTTTTGCGAAAAATATTTTAAGAATCCCTATTCTTTGTTAGATTAATAGAAATACAAAAAAGGGTTTAAATTTGTCTGTAGATCGCGAACTTTTGAAAGAAGTTACTCAAGAACTTTGGAATACGGTTAAAAAGCTAAGGCCAGAAATAGATAGGGAAACTCGCCTTCAGCTAGTTTTAAAAGCTTTATTAACTATTGGGGATTTACCAGATCAACTGCAAGCAGCAATGGTAGTAGGGGTTTGTGCCGAAATGGATAAAAGCGATATTGAAAATGCTGACGGTAATTCCAATACAAAAGAAGAGAGTAATTCCACTTCCGTTGATACTTCTACTGGAAGAAAAGTTTTTAGAAGAAGTTCTGCAAAATAAAAGCTTCTTTTAAAAGGAATTAGCCTTTAACTTTTTTTGATTCGTTTTTAGAGATTTTTAGAAATAGAAAATATGAAATTACTAGTAAAAGTGGTACAAAGATAGAATGCAAAGTCATCATCAACTCTGTTTGACTCATTCCTATTAGATTTGAATCGTTTGGTAGCTGCTCTGACCAAGTACCAGCTAAGTGCCAAGCCTGTGGAATAGATAAGAAAAACATATAAAAACTATAAGTAAAAGTTATATTCAAATAAAGAATATCATCCTTAAAAAAAATTACTTTTTTTCTTCTTATTTCTTAACTAAAGATACTTTTTCGACTTTGTCGAAAGCTTTAAAGATTTATCGTTTTAAGAAGGTTTTTATATTTCTTCTTCCCCATGATTTTTTCAGCCGCATATGCTCCACTTGCTGAGACAGCAGGTATACCAATTCCGGGGAAAGTACTTGCTCCACAAGTAAGCAAATTTTTAACAGATGTTTTACATCCAGGGAATAGTCCTTGAGCAGCCGATAATGCTGGGCCGTAGCTACCACAATAAGTATTGGTATACTTTTTATGCGTTAAAGGAGTGCCAAGCAATTTGATCTCAATTCTATTATCTATATCAGGTATTATTTTTCTCAAAGATTTGAGAAATATTGAACATCTTTCCTCTTTAAGTTCTTTGTAAGCTAACTCATTAGATCTTAAATTCTTCCAAATTTCCCATGGTTCATTGGCAGGAGTATACCCATGCAGGACGTGTTTACCTTTTGGTGCCATACTCTTATCTAATACAGAAGGAATTGAGAAAACTGCTACATTTCTTTCTGCAGTAATTCCTCTCTCCCAGTTATCAACGTGTATTGCATGAATTGGTAAATTTTGTAGACCAGAGGCATCAAAACCTAAATGAATATGAAGAAAAGAACCGCATTTATTAATATCTTTAGCCTTTGGGCTCCATTTTTTTTGGAATTCTTGTGGAATTAATTTTCTGGAAGTCCAAGCATCAGTATTCATTACGACAAAGTTCGAAATAAAATTGGAACCATTTTCTAAAGTTACACCTGAGGCAATATTTTTACTAAAATTTACAGCTTCTACTTTAGAAGAAAGAATTAGTTCACCGCCATTTCTTTTGAAAGCATCAACTAGTGCCTTTACTATACTTTCACTTCCTCCCTTTGGATATTCTAAATACGATTCAGGTTTAAACCATTCATCAAATAATGTAGCCATCGCAGCAGAATTTGTATCATGCATTGGCATCCCACTTATTAAAAAACTAAGCAAATCAACCCAGTTTCTAAGGAAAGGATCATTTAGGTGACTGTCGACAATATCCCCAAAACCACCATTTAGCTTTGGTAATGATTTTATATTAGGTAAGAATTTAGATGCTAATTTTATAATCTCTAAAAAATTAATTGTTTCAGGTGAACTAGAGAGGAGCGGGATTTCACTTACTATTCGACTAAGAGGTCTTATCCCTGATACAAATGAATCCCATTCACTAACTGACTTTTCACCTCTTAATAATCTTATTCTTTCTTTAAATGGTTCTTGTCCTACTTCCAAATTGAATTCGCCTTCAGGAACATTGACATGCCATCCTTGATATTTAATAAGTTCAACCTTTACGTCAAGTAATCTAAGTATTTGTCCTAAAGGATTGGTCGTAGGCCATTTTCCGATACCACTCCATAATGAAGGACCAGATTCAAACTTATAACCTCTCATATTGAAGCTATGCGCTACACCTCCTGGTTGAGAATGAGCTTCAGCTATTAGAACTTTTTTACCCGCTAGGGCTAATAAAGAACCGCAACATAAGCCCCCAATTCCACTACCTATGATTATTACGTCGTATTTCTTCATCAAAAATTAAACCTTAAGAATAAATCTTAAAGCTTAAACAAAAGTATTTGTTGTTGTTGTGATACTAAGAACAACTGCAAGGAAAAATATATAAGGAACAGCCTTAAGTGGAATATGGCCTTGTCTTTTAGAAATGAAATCCATTTTTCAAAATTAATTTATGTAAAGATTTTAGTTGAAATTTGTTACGAATGTGTGTCTGTGCTCTACTTTCTTAGAAATATTTTGAAATAAAGAAGAAATTTTATTTTATTTTTTTTTGAAACTTTTTTATGATGAATAAAAAATAATATTTAAAATGAATTTCGAGGCAAAAAAATTACCACAATACACAGAAATAAAAAATTTAGAGATTATTTCTAAAAAAGATGGAAGTGGTATTGGATATGAAGATTTAATAGGAACTTGGAACTTTAATTCCGTATGGAAGAGAGGCTCAAAAGAAATAGATAATATATCTAGTTCCATTCTTCAAGTATTATCAGCAAAATTAGAATTAAAGAAAACTAATTTTCAAAATAATATAGTTGATTACCAGATAAAGAATTCAGTTAGTTTTGGGATATTATCGATTATTTTCTGTGGGCAAGCATCATTAAAAGGTACGAGGCCTCTATTGCCCTTTTTCTTCGAGAACTTAATAATAAATATTGGAAATTTTACTTTAGTTAATAAACCTTTAAAAAAACCAGAAGAAAAGCAAATGCCTTTTTTCTCTCTAATAGCTATCAGTAAAGAAAAAAATTGGATGTGCGCCAGAGGAAGAGGAGGAGGACTCGCAATTTGGATTAAGTCTTGATCCTTTAGTGATATTCACCAGGGTGATCAACTTTTCTGACGGTAACTTTATCCACTTTTTGGCCATTAAATCTTAAAAGATCATCACCAGAGAAACTATATCCAAGTCTTTGAGCAATAAGTGCTACATCATCTGCAGTTGCAGAAGAAGTAACCTCTTTTCTTAAATTATCTTCTGACTGCATTTGTTTTAAAAATTTTCTTATTTCAGAGAAACTCATTTTAACTTTTACGCATAATCTTATATTAAAGCCTTAGAAAAAAATTAAATTGTTTTTTGTAAAGACCAATAAAACTAAATAAACACTATATTAAACATATGACTTACTTATTTTTATATGTAGTTGGGATAATCTTGATATGGTGGATATATCGTGTCGGTTGGTTTGAGGCTTTAAAAACAGTAATTAAGGTTTTAGTTCCTTCAATACTTATAATTTTATTTAATATCAAAGCAGGAAGATTACTTTTCAAAAATCCTTTAGTTGGATTGTTGAGTGCTTTACCAACTTCAATTTTTATTTATAGAGGTTCGCTTCCAGTTGTGGCATCTATTAATAACTGGATTGATACTAAAAGAAGCAAATATGAAGAATCCAAAGACGTAATTGATACCGATTCAATTCCTCTAGACGATTAATATTTTTAGCTATTCAAATCCCAGAAATAATTCTTTGTGTACTACAAGAACATCAAATAAAGATGTTCCATGGGAAGGACTTAATGGAATATTATCTACATTTAATGCCTCTGCACAAATTAGATGACCATCCCATCTTGTATTATGTTCATTAATTCGGATTGACCAATCAATTACTTTTTTAAAGTGCTCGGGCATCTCTGATCCAATTTTCCTGCATATTTGGCAAAGATTTGTAAGAAGGGGCGGTTTGGATGGCCTTTTTAAATCTTTAACAAGACTTGGTTGGGTAAAAACACTAGTGTATCTGATGTAGTCAATTAATTCATAATCTTCATCTGAAAGTTCTGCTTTATTCAATGCTATTTCAAATTCTTCTACAGGCGTAATTGGCCTTTGAATTATTTCATTTTTCATTATTATCTGATTCTGAGAAATCCTTTTCCTCCGGTTCTTTAGTAACTTGATCGAAATCATTTGTAAAATTTTTTTGAGGAGATTTTGGTAAATTTTCACTATCTGTCTCATTAATTACTTGATCTATCTCGTTTTGAAATTCATTTGATGCTTTTTTTAAGCTTTTTAATGTTTTGCCAAGTTGTTTTCCTAATTCTGGTAATTTCTTAGGACCAAAAATTAATAGAGCTAGAATTAAAATTACTGTTACTTCTGGTAAACCTACCCCAAAGATATTCATGATAGAAATCTATTTAATTCATTATTACAATCTATTATTAATATAATCTAATGATTTGAAAATATCATTTTATAAACTAGCTTTGTTACTCTTCAAAGAAGTTTATAAAAAATAATTGTAATTATTACTCCCTTAAAAAAAACTAACCAAAGTAGATGGTAATCACTTAATTTTAATTTTTCTTGATACCACTTAATAAGTATTTTGTGTCTTTTAATTATTTTTTTGATTAATTTCAAAATCTATTTTTTAGATAAGACTAACTTTAAATCAAAACTGTATAGGATGGAAATGATAAATTAATAAATTTTGGTTATCATCAAGTAAAAATTTTTCAATAATTAATCACATTTAATCCAAATTATTTTTGGCTTTCTTATTCTTTTAAAAATCAGCTTTGTATAAACCAAACTAAATTACAAAAATGTAATTAACTTTCTTAAATATAATGAAAATCTTATTATCTACCTTATTCTTATTTGCCTTTATAACTCCATCAAAGGCAGTTACTACAAAAATGTTTAAAGTATTGGATACTTGTGCTAGATACCGTCTTGGAGAGATTGAGGCTAAACAAGCTATAGAAAAACTAAAATTAGAATCTAAGAATTCTTCCGGAATTGACTTAAAAAATATTGTAAGTAATTACTGTTCTGTATTTACCCCAAATGAAAATATAAAATTCTAAAAATTATTTTTAGAGATCTTAAATTTTTTTGTTCCAATTATAATTTTTTAATTTTTCTTTTATTTCATTTACTCTCTTATTGTTAGTAATTTTTAAATTAAAAAGTATCCCCAAAAAAAGAATAAGAAATAAAAAACTATATATGGCAAATTCCATAAGAATAGATATATTCAACAACATTAGTAAATTAGAGGAATCTTTTAGTATCTTTTAGAACAATGTTTGAAAAATTTATCCATAACTTTGTTGTTTTTGGTCACAGACAAATAATTATTGCTTCTAAGATGGAGTTTTATATAAACTATTTTGCAGATTGGAGATAAAGTACCACAATTTTCTTTACTAGATCAGAATGGCACTAAAAGGTCAAATAATGGATTAAAAACTCCCTTAGTTTTGTTTTTCTATCCAAAGGACGACACCCCGGGATGCACTATAGAGGTTTGCGGATTTAGAGACAAGTATGACCTTTTTAAAGTCCTTGGTGCTCAAGTTTGGGGGGTAAGTAATGGTAGTTCTTCAAGCCACTTGGCATTTGCCAACAAAAATAAATTACAATATCCTTTGTTATGTGATAAAAATGATTCACTAAGAAAAGCTTTCAAGGTACCCAAAGTACTTGGTTTATTAGATGGAAGAGTTACCTATGTTATTGATAGAAACGGGTTTATTAAACACATCTTTCGAGATTTGTTGAATGGGCCAGAACATATAAAAGAGGCAATAAGAGTCTTAAAGGAAATTCAAAATCAGTAAATTAATTAATCAAACCCTTAGAAATTAATATCTTTTCTTATAGGATGTTTTCTATTAATAAACCAAACTTTATGAAAAAAATAGGGATGCAAGCAGTTGATGAAGCAATTGAAAATGGTATTGACCTAGATGGGACTCCAATTCCCTCAAAAATGCTTGAGCTTTACAACAGGATTATGAACGAAGAAAACAAAAGAGAAAGAAGTGGAGTCAAAAAGTCAATGAGAAATAGATGTGTTAAAACAGGTTCCAAGCATTTTGATAAAGAAACTTTAGATCAATTATTAATTGATTCTGGATGGGAAGGCCTCAAAGAAAAAGAAATTTTATTTTTCTATAGTAATTAAAGTTTATTTAAACCATCCTTTTTTAATCGGAGTTTTTTCTTCTTCTTTTTTAATAGAAGCTATTTTGACAGCCTTCTTAAAAGCTAAGTTAGCTTCTACTACTGTTATTGTTGATATAAGAAATAAGCCTGATATACCTATTAATTGTTCTGTTTGACTTGGTTCTTTATCACCTTGCAAAATTATTCCTGTAACAAACCATCCAGTTACTACTCCAGTAGTAATGAAATATGGTAACCATCTTCTCTGGTATAGATAACCAGTTCCAACTCCTGGTAAGAAATTAAGTAGCGATGCAACCCATCCGCTTGAAGAAGCTAATACTTGTTCTTTTGATAAATTATCCATTTAACTAAGTGTTAACTAAATGAGAATTTATGTAAGCAAAAGATATGACTGCGCAAACTACCCAACTAAAAGGCAAAAACATTCTTATTTTTTCTTGCTTATCTTTCATTACTTCATTATGGAAAAGATTTTATGAATTCGTGGTTTAAAAAATTTATAAATTAATTGAGAAAAAAGACGGCTAAAAATAACCGTCTTTTTAGTAATAAGTTTTTTGAAAAAAAACTATGCTTTTCCTTTATTTCCGGAAAGTAATTTAAGCTCATTCTTGACTTCTTTTTCCCTTTCTTCAAGATGTTTTAATTGAGATTTAAAAGCATCTTCTAGTCTTTTTCTTTGGGTTGTGATTTCATCAAGTTCTTCTTGATGATGGTTTTTCTTAAGTTCTTTCATCTCGGTATCAGAAATAACATATACTGGACGATATGAAGGAGTTTCAAAAAGAAGATCAAACATTGAATACATAGTGACCTTTGAATTAAGTACAAATCAAATATCTTACAAATATTTGAATCTTGTAAGGATACAAACCGAAGGAAATGATACGGCAAATACACCGAATTTCGGTTTACCTAACTAAACCGGCCAGTATTTACCGATCTATTTTTTATTGGTAATGTAATGTACAAGTATATTCGGATATGAGCTGAGGATGTTTTAGAAATAAAAATGGATTTAATTATTACTTCCAGATTAGTAATTCCATCAAGAGAATTAAAATGGCGATTTTCTAGATCATCTGGCCCGGGAGGTCAAAAAGTAAATAAAACTAATACTAGAGTAGAAATTATTTTTAATATCGATGAATCAAAAGTCTTAAATGATTATCAAAAGAAAGTTTTAACGAAAAAATTGAAAACCAAATTAGTCAATAACTGTATATGTCTAGCCGTCCAGGAAGAAAGGAATCAATTACTTAATAGACAAATAGCTATAAAAAGAATTAGCTCAGTAATTAGAAATTCATTAAAAAATTCATCCAAAATTAGAAAAGCTACAAAACCATCTAAAGCTTCTCAAAATAAAAGGCTTGACTCCAAAAAAAAACGGGGAGAACTAAAAAAGAATCGACAGATAAAATATTAAATTATTTAAATTAATTTTGATGAAAATATTTTCTAACTTTCAATGTCTAAATTGGATTATTTTATTGATATCTTTGATTTGATTTCTTTTCATTAAACTTTCAAATAAATGAAAAAAGAATATGATTTTTGGTTAATTGATTCTAACTCTGTTGGAGTAATTCGTTTTTATAAAAAAAACGCGAATAAAGAGGATTTGATGGAATTTATGTTTGTTGAAGAAGGCATTATCATGGGTAGTCATGGTGAGAATCCACCTTTAATGAAAACAAGAAAAGAAATGAAGATCCAAGATGCAAGATTATTTTGGAAAAAATTAATAAATGAAGGATGGCAAAAAACTAATCCTAAATGGTAAATAAATTTTGCTTTAAAAATAATTTTAAATTTAGAAAAATAAACTTATTTCTCAAAAAAGAATTTTTAAATTTTAGGATGTTTTCCAAAATCATTTACTAAATTTAAAGAACTAAATTATGAATATATTTTATCTATAAATTTATACGCTTATAAAAGTCCCTTTAGGATATAACTCTGCAATTCTATTCTTTTGTATAATATTTTTTTTCTTAAGATCATTCTCATATCTTTTTAGCATCATCAAATAATTAGTAGATCCAAACAAAAATAAAAAAATAATGAATTGAAATCCTGCCTCTAAGTTCATAATTTTATATTTAAACTTTAATTAAATTTGACAACTTTTTTATAAAAAGCCATCAGTATTTATATCTATTTAAAAGAAAAATTAACATCTCTATAAAATTAAATGATTTTTCTACAGGAATATATAAGTTAATTTATTATTTTTTATAGCAATTGTTTTGGACAATGCTTAGCATTAAAAAAAAACAAATTTGACTAATAATTTATCAGAACAAGCTTTTAATCAACTCCTCTTGCAAATTGCAGGTAAAAAATTAATAGATAGTCTAAATATGATTAATTCAGATTCAAAAGCAAAGATTGAAAAATGCATAGCTGTCACTAATGAAGAATATTCTTATGCATTATCATTGCAGGCTGATTGCGTTCCAGATTCCAAAAGAATGATAATTCAAGCTCAAAAAAGATTAGAAAGTCTCAACGCATTGTTGACTTTAGCGAAATTAATATAAATTTTAAAACGATTCCTATTTACTTTATAAATTTGAAAATCTGATTCTTAAATTTTAAAAAGTAAAAAATGCAAGAAATTAGTAATAATGAAATTCCATATAAACCACCTAATGGATTTGTGTTAGGCGCACCATAACCAACTAACCAGCCAGGCGCATCTTTAGATATATTTATTAAACCATTATTTAAAACAAACCAAATTCCGACAAGTCCACCATGTAGACCGATAGCTCCCCACAATGATCCCCCATCTTTTAATCTTATAATTGAACAAAGAATTCCTAACGTGAATAAACCTAAAAGAATGCCTAATGTATTCCAAAATGGAATTTTGAATCCAATATGAACAAGGCTAAAAAATATAGATTGGCTAATTAAGGCAACTTTAATTCCAAATTGAAGTTTTAAGTCTTCTAAAAGCCATCCCCTAAAAATTATTTCCTCAGCAACACCAATGCCAAAAGTAAGTAAAATCCCATTTAATATTATTTCAGAGGACAATCCTCCTGAAAAAGTAATGTAATTACTTTTGAGTAATGGTATCAAAATTAAAATTAGTAATATTAAAGCAAAAATAATCCCTTGCGAAAAAGATAAGATATTATTCAATAAAGTTTTATTATTTATACCAAGTGTTTCCCAACTATCTCTTATTTGCCATCGAAAATTAAACCATGCAGGCATTAAGGCAATAAATAATAAGAATGTAAATATTGTTCCTATTAAGGATAAAGCTTCTTTGCTTAAACTTAAGAATAAAAATGACTGTGAGAATATCCAACCTAATAAGTAAAGAAATGGGATAAAAATTATAGTTACAAAAATGTTAGTTTTATGAAGAAAAATACTGTTTTTTTGTTTTTTTCTTTTCTTGTTTTGATTATGCATAATTTTTTATTTAATAAATTAATCAAGCTAAAGTTTTCTTATCGATTCATCTATATTTTTTGACGAACCTGCCTTTCCAGTTAAGACTCTAAAAATTTGTTGTAACAAATTCGACTTTTTATTTTTATTATGAATTACTTTTTTAGATAGGTGTGATAAATCTCTATAAAATTTCCTGGTAATTTTATCTTCTTCTTCGCTAGGCCAAAGTAAATTAGACCCTTCTTCATATTCTTCCTGGTATCTTTTGTTATTCATTTTTTTGCATATCTAAACAATGTAAATTCTACTTATTGCCAATACTTAAAAGTATTCTTTACTTAGTTTGTATATTTATTTAAATGTAATGGAACTTAATTTCAAGACTTTAATGTTTACAGCATTATCTCCAATACTCATTGTTGCAGCAATTCTTGTGGTTTATTTATTTCATTAAGTTCAATTTTGTTATCTAGAAATTTCTAATTTAAATAATTTTCAAGGGTGAATAATCCCAGTTTTTTCTAAAACAAAGGATAAAATTGCTATTGCAGCCATTACTGTAAGGATTTTGTTCTTATTGATGAAATCCATATTAGATATAGATAATTAATAACTAGTGCTCTTTTTAAAAGTTAAGCGTATTAAGTTTTATATTCAATTATTTTTTTCAAAAAAACATATTACATTAATAAAAATTTTCATAAATAAAGATACTAAACTGTAAATTATATTTAAATTTGGTTTAAAGATTATTTTTATGGATAAAAAAGGAGCAAAAGGCTATTGGATATCGACAGCAAAAATAATTAATCAGAAATTATTTGATGAGTATGTAAATAAAGTTTCTCCATGGCTAAAAGAAGTTGGTGGGGAAGTATTTGCAAAAGATACAGAACCATTAGGAAAGGAACGAACTGAGGATTCTAATTTAGCTGTTATTTGTGAATTTCCTTCCATGAGGGCAGCAGTTGAAGCGTTTGAATCTGAAGAATATAGAGAACTTTCAAAGTTGAGAAGAAAAGCAACTGAAAATTCTACCTTTACAATAATAGAAGGTTTAGATGAAGCTTCAAAATTAAGAAGAGCGATGGGGAAATAATTTGTTATTCATAATTTCGGTGTTTTCTATATATAGTGAATAATAAGAGAATATTTATAAGAAATTGATGGAACACAGCTATGTTGGAGATTTAGTACCCTCTATAAACTCCTATCAGAAAATTATTGATCAATACGAAAGAGGTTTAAAAAAAGGAGAATTTTATGAGGAGCAAATTGGAGAAGATTTAATTTATCCAGATTGGTAAAAAATGCTTACAACAAAAATTACTTATGCTCTATCAGATTGGATTAGAGAGTGGCGAAAATGTAGAAAAGAAAATCCATCTCTTGATGATTGTATAAAGTTTACAGAATGGAAAATAGAAAATTATGAATTAACAGATAGTGATCGTATGATAATTGAGAGTATTTTACTTTATGAAACTGAAGAAAGTTGAAAATTTTATTAATCTAATTTTTCGTATAAATTTCTCCCCTTCCAAGTCCATCCATTTCCAGTAACTGTTCTATAAATAGATAAAAAACTTATATAAATTACAATAAATCCGCCTATGCTATTTAGGTACCAGTAATTGTTAGGGATATTAAATTTATTTTTAAATATTAGCCTTTTTAATCCATAACTAATAATAGATATGAAAGAAATTAAAAAAGTTAGTAAATATATCTTTGTATTATCAGTAAAATTAATTTTTATTAGTGATATCAGAAATAAAATCAAAGGAAATGAATATAAGAAAAATACAAATATTGATGCACTTAGTGATTTTAAAATGTTTTTTTCAAGGCCTAAGAACCAGTTTTTACTCCATCCTTCTATTAATGAATTTAAATTTCTATACATATTAAGAGAGATATCGTTAATTGCTATAGAAAAATTTAAATTTAAATTATTTGATTTTATTTTTTTGGCTAATGCTAAATCTTCAACAACTGTATTATATGTTCCTAGATGTCCGCCAATTAGATCATAAGATTTTTTTTTAAATAGCATAAATGGACCTGCGGCAAAAGAATCTTTATTTGATAAATCATTAGTTTTAAAAATTGGGAAACCTAGCATAAGAAGACTAGTCATTATTGGTTGGACCATCCATTCTGATAAGCAATTACAATTTATTTTTGGAGCTAAAGATAATAAATCAATATCATCTGTACAAGATTTTAATAATGCATTAAAAATACAATTTTTACCAATTATGACGTCGGCATCTATAAATAAAATCCAATCAGTGGTTAATTGTTTTGACCCTTTATAGCAAGCCCAATTTTTACCAACCCAATTTTTGTCACTTGGTCTATCCCCAGACGAAATAATTTCTATATCATCATTTTTTTGAAAATATTTATCTTTGCATTTTATAGCTTCATGATAAGTACTATCAGTACTTGAATCATCAACAACTAAAATTTTAAAAGTTTGGCAAGGTTTTTTTATTTCACTTAATGCTTTTAGGCAATTGACTATATTTTTCTCTTCATTATAAGCCGGTATTAAAATTGATAAGCTCTCATTAAGTGGGTTTGAATAAACAGAATTTTTTAAAAAAGGTGCTTTATTAAAAATATATATTTCATAAAATAATGAAAATAATATTAGAAAAAAAGATAAAAAACCTAAATATAAGAGAATGCTATTTGTATTTAAAATCATTTACTGGCTCTTATAGTTAGGTTCTCTATATACTTTTTAATATTAAAAGTATGGCTTTAAAATCTACTTAAATAACATAGAACAAACAAAGCATTAAAATTCTCGTATAAATCGATAAAAAAGTAAATCAGCATATTTACGGATTTACTTGAAGTAGAGATAGGAGTAATTTATGAATGTTGAGTTAGGAGGCAATCTAAATGATTGATAGTCCGCCTGAAATTTAGCAAATTTACTAATACAGGAAGCGTATTCCTGACAATGGGATTAATCGAAAAATAAAGTTCAATCAATTAGTCTGATAAGACTTCGCTTTATAATTACCAGCGACAAAAAAGAACTAAATTTATCGAGAAGTATCCCCTAATCCAACTATTTTGAAGCTCATGAATAAATGAACTTTATAATATGTTTTATAAATCCTGAAAGTAGGAAATAAGAAATGTGAAAGAGGCCTGTGATAACAGGCCTCTTTTTTACTGATTTATATAATTTTAAATGTTTATTATTAGTTAATATTAATTTTGAATTTGAAATAAATTATATTTATAGAATGAAAGAGAAAATTTTATTCCCCTCCATCGAGCCAAGAGAAAAGGGTTTTTTACAGGTAAGTAAAATTCATTCTATCTATTGGGAAAGATCTGGAAATCCAAAAGGTAAAAAGATATTAGTAATTCATGGTGGCCCTGGAGGAGGAAGTCAGCCAAGATATAGGCGATATTTTAATCCCGAAAAATTTGATATTGTTCAATTTGATCAAAGAGGCTGCGGTGCTTCAAGACCTTTTTCAGAATTAAGAGAAAATACAACAGGCGACCTAGTAGATGATATTGAAAAATTAAGAGTAAATTTGAAAATAGATTCTTGGCATTTGTTTGGGGGTTCATGGGGATCTACTCTGGCTTTAATTTATGCAATTAAAAATCCATCAAGAGTCTTAAGTATGACCTTAAGAGGAATATTCTTATGTAGAAAATTTGAACTCTTATGGTTTTATCAATATGGCGCAAGTGAGATATTCCCTGAAGAGTTCGAAAAATATATTGCAGTAATTCCGAAGGATGAAAGGGTTGATTTGATAGCTTCTTTTTATAAATATCTTACCTCCCCAGATATTGAACTTAGATCAAAAGCAGCTGCTGCCTGGACAAATTGGGAACTTTCTACAAGCCACCTTATAAAAAGAGATATTGATGTAGGTAAAAGTAAATCTAATTCCTTTTCGGATGCTTTTGCTAGAATAGAATGTCATTATTTTATAAATAAGATCTTCTTAGAAGAAAATTTTATTTTGAAAAATATAAAGATTATAGAATCAATACCAACTAAAATAATTCAAGGTAGATATGACGTTGTTTGTCCTGTAAGGAGTGCTTGGGACCTTAGTAGAAAATTAATAAATTCAGAGTTAATTATCGTAGATGACGCTGGTCATTCAATGAGCGAAAAAGGTATCACATTAAAATTATTAGATTCAGTTGAAAGATTAGAAAGTTTTTAGGCATATTTTATTAAAATTAAATTTATCAAGCGTTAAAGACCATTATCTTCTATATTTTTAGCAATACTTCTTAGTAACTCAACGATATCAGAGTCATCGCATTCTGTATCTGCTTTCAGAAGAATACATTCATCTCTAATGCTTACATTAGTACTCCACCAAATTCCGGAACTATTAGTATCGTCCCATTCAAATCTATCGGACATTACTACTATGAGTTCACTTTGATTTCTTCTTTAATATTTTCTTTGATTTCTTCTTTGATTTCTTCCTTTACTTCTTCTGGCCATTCAATATCAAATCTCGCATACTCTTCGGTTGCAAATCCTTCAGGATGGCGCTTACAAATTTTTCTTCTTCTAACAAAAACGTGGTCAACTCTTTTCTCTTCGTCGGGGGTAACTTTTCTTTCAATTTCTATAACTTCAGTAAATTCTGTTGATTTAAGCTCGATTGTAGGTTTCTTCATGCTTATGATAAATAACCTATATACATTAATGGTTATTTAATGATAATCGTGGATTTCTAGTTGTAACTTATTTAACCTAAAATTTTTTAAAATTAAATTTTTTGACAGCTTTTAAGTTTTTAAATATTTTGGATAAATTAAATTTATAATTCAAGATTTAATTCATATTGAAGATCACTTTTCTTTTTTATATGTATTTTTTTAGGAGGATTTTTTCTCTTAATTAATGAAGTTCTTCTGGAGCCGTGTTTTAGATAAATTTCTTTTGAAATATCCCAATACCCATCTTTTTGAGTTATTACTTGAATCTTTTTTCTGGCAATCTTAGTAGTTTTTGAGAGGTCGATAATTGGTTTTGTATATTCAGAATTTGAATACTCAATTGAATTGAAATTTTCCAACAACCAAGGTTCATGTATAAAGTTATCAGGATAATGTTTTATCTCCGGCACCCATTTTCTAATAAAGGCCCCTTTTGGATCATGATCTTTTCCTTGCTTAATAGGATTATAGATTCTATTTATATTTATAGAGGTTGTACCTGATTGCATTTGGCATTGATTCCAATGAATCCCAGGCTCATAGTCAATAAATTTGGATGCCAATACTGAACCGGAATCTTGCCATGGGATCCATAAGTTATAGCTTGCAAAAGACATCAACATTGCACGCATTCTGAAATTAAGCCAGCCATTAAAATTTAAAGATCTCATACAGGCATCTAAGAAAGGAAAACCGGTTTTACCTTCACTCCATAATTGGAGTAAATCATTATCTTTTTTTCTGATTTTCTCGAAATATGGATGAAATTCTTTAAATTCTAATTCTGGTTCACTTTCAAGTTTTTGAATAAAGTGACAATGCCAAGTTAATCTACTTTTTAGCATTTTAGAATTATTATTTTTAATTAAATTTGCTTTATAAAAAATCTCTTTTAAAGATATACAGCCCCAACTTAAATAAGGAGATAGTCTTGAACAACTATCGAAAGATTTCTCTGGGCTTGAAATGTCTTTGGAATAAGAATTTAATTTTTTACTGAAAAAATAATCCATTCTTTTTAGACCATTTTCCCTCCCACCCTTTAATCTTCCTTCACATAAATCATCTTTAAAGCTAAATAAATTATCTGGTGGTATTGCCCCAGGATCAATTTCTATAGGATTAATATTTGAGGGCTCTATTAATAATTTTTTCTCCATATGTTTTTTCCATTTTTTTGACCAATTATTTCTATCTAGATTTCCTCTAAATACAGCAAATTGTAAATATTCCTTCCAAATTATTTTTTTCATTGAAGCCCATTTTCTAACTTCTTTATCTCTTTTATATGTAAAATAGTCACCAGTTTCTTGATGGCTATATATACCCTTTACATTGAATTTATTAGATATCTCATCAAAAATTTCAATAACTTTACCTGTTCTAATTATTAAAGGTTGTCCAATATTTTCAAGTGAATTACTTAAATCTATAAGGCTCTCCTTACAAAACTGCCACTGTCTATCTGAATAAGTTTTTTGTCTCCATAGTTCTTTTTCAACTATATAAATAGGTAATAT
>QBXG01000011.1:0-38069 GCA_003283445.1 Prochlorococcus sp. AG-321-D23
ATACTGATTTAATTATGTTTTGTAATTCTTCTTGAACTAAAGGAATAAAGCGCAAAGCTAACAGTAATTGAAAAAGCCATTTATCAATGGGCAAACCAACTTTTCTCAAAGGTATCATAAACCAACTTAAGGCCCAGACTATATCCTCTTGTAATGTTGTTAAGAGCATCAAATTCACACTATGAATAACTGTAAATATTAATGTTGAAGTTTTTATTCCTAACTCAAAAGCTTTTCTAGATAAGCTATAAGGTCCAAGAGTTATAAGTCCTATTTTCTTAGATGGAATTTCTAAAATATTCCAATTTTCCTGACTTTTTAAAATCAAGTTCAATTCATTCGGATCTCTTAAAGAACTATCAAGAGATTGAATATCAGGGGATGCTATTAAAGATAATAATCCAATTAAAAATGATAATCCTAAAAGGAAGAGGAGTGATCGCCACCAAACTCTAGAGGGTAACAAACTGATAAAAGTAATAAATATCAAACAAATAACTAAACTTATTCTCCATAATGGGCCTGCCCATATTGGAGTAATTAGAAAAATAGATACTGCAATCATCTTTAATCTACTGTCGACAATTCTTAGCCAACTTCTATTACCATCAACATATTGTCCAATAGGAAATTTAGTAAGAATATTCATTAATCTTTTTGAATAATATTAATATTCTTTTTTGATGTCTCTTTTTCTAGGTCTCTTTGCTGTTTTCCTCTCCAAAGTAAAATTATTGGAGACCCTTCAAACCCAAGATTCAATCTTATTTGTTTTTCAATATATCTTCTATATGTAATTCCAAATAATTTAGGGTCATTTACAAAAAGAGTAAAAGTTGGAGGCTGATTTTTCACTTGAGTCCCATAGTAAAGTCTTCCTTGTTTTCCGCTTCTCTTTGTTGGTGGACTTTTCCATCCAAGAGCCTCCTTAAGAACTTCATTAACAACTGAAGTTGTAACTCTCCGTCTATGTTGGGTTACAGCATTAAAAGCATGCTCAAAAATATTTTGAACTCTTTGACCAGTCAAAGCTGAAATGAAAATCATTTTTGACCAATGCAAAAAATATAGTTTTGATCTAAGTTCTTTTTCAACTTGATAGATTGTGGAATTATTTTTCTCTACAAGATCCCATTTATTCACTACAATTACACATGCTCTACCTTGTTCTTCTATTCGTCCTGCCAATTTCTGATCTTGATCAGTCACACCATCTATTGCATCTATAACTAGGACACAAACATCACTTCTATCAATAGATTTAAAAGCTCTATTAATTCCAAAAAATTCAGTTCCATATTTTACATTTTTTTTTCTTCTTATTCCCGCCGTATCCACTATTTTCCATAGATGAGAATCTTTTTTAATTAGAGTATCTATTGTATCAGTTGTAGTCCCACTTATATCACTAACTATTGCTCTTTTTTCTCCGCAAATAGCATTTAACAAACTGGATTTACCAACATTTGGTCTCCCAATAATTGACATCATTATTTTATCTTCTTTATCTTCAACATTTAAATCTTTAGGGAATCCATCAATAACAAGGTCTAATAGATCCCCCGTTCCAGAGCCATGAATAGCAGAGACAGGATAAGGTTCACCTAAACCCAATTTCCAGAACTCAGAGGCCAAAGAAACTCCTAAGGATGTAGATTCACATTTATTCACTGCAACAATTGTCTTACAAGCTGAATTCCTCAGCCATTTTGCTATGGATAAATCTCCGTCAGTTACACCTTGATTTCCATCAACTACAAATAAAGCGAGAGAAGCCTCCTCTAATGCTAAAAATACTTGAGTACGAATCTCAGGGAGGAATTCACTATCATCTTCAAAAACCAGTCCTCCCGTATCAACAACTTGAAATTCCCTCCCGCCCCAAGAAGCATTTTGATAAGTTCTATCTCTGGTAACTCCAGGTTTATCGAATACAATTGCATCATTACTTTGGCATAACCTATTAACTAAAGTAGACTTCCCAACATTAGGTCTTCCGATTATTGCTATTGATGGAAGAGTCAATATATTCCCCTAAGAAAATTAGATCTATTACAACTATACCCTCAATACGATCTTTTACTCTAAACAAGAGTATTTATTTGACTTCAGGATCTCCATAATGACCTTTTGCTGGATTAGGAGATGGAAGAGATAATTTAGGTAACTTACAAAAATCATCTAAAGAAGAACTCGAGTAAATAGACCAATAGATCAACCAATTCACAGCAGTTGCTCTTCTTGTTCTTCTAGGATAAAGTTCGTTTATTTTATAACCTTTAAAATTAAGGATTTTTTTTAAATTTTGTTTGTGATCTTTTGGTATAGATCGTGTCAAGTGAACTGAAGCTGATCGTTCTGAAATAATTTGAGGTGCTTTTGAAAATTTTTCTGACCAATATGATGGGGTTAAAGAACTTGATATCCATCCATCCATAGAAGGTTGATTGATATAAAAAAGTCTTTCCCAAACTAATTCACATACAAAAATATCACTTACTTTATCTTCAAGTATTAGAGACAATATTTGCCTACTTATCGACCATTTAAATTTATTTCTTAAAAAATTATCCTTATTCATTAATTAGGTCTTATCAAAATCAAAGAAAAATAAGGCATTGTCTCCACATCATATTTTGAAGCATGTTGGATAATTTGATCAGCCATCCCTACATTTAAAGCGATTAAAACTTTATTAATGATTTTCTCTTTTTTTAAAACTTCTTTAACCGAACACCATCTTTTCCCAACTTTCATTAGTACTAAAACTTTTTTATTTGCTTTAGTCTGAATTATTAGAGCTGTTAATTCTGATTTAGAAGAAGGACATTCTTTAATTATCAAAGTCTCGCCTTTCTTTACTAAATCAAAATTACTTAAAGCTGCTGCTGCTGAGATAGATGATATCCCTGGTATAGTCCTTGTAATTATTTCAGGATAATTATTATTTATTATTCTTATAATATTAGAGGAACTTGCATACAATGAAGGATCTCCAAGACAAAGTAAAGCAACAGATTTATTATTTCTAACAGATTTAACAATTATATCCACAGCACTAGACCAGATTTGATCTGGATCAAATTCTTGCCTTGCCATTGGAAAAATAATGGGTATTTTTTTCTTGAATTTGATATATTTTTTGACTATTTCCGCAGATGAACTCTTTCTATCATCACTTGAAATTGGGAAAACTATAAGTTTTGCTTTTTTAATTGCCTCTACTGCAGCAATAGTTAGTAAAGAACTATCTCCAGGACCAACACCAACTACTGTTAATGATGCAAGATCACTTTTAAAACCAAGCAGATTTTTTAGAGTTTTTCTAATTCCCATTAATTAATAAAAAAATTCACTTAACTATGAATTCTTGGCAAAGCAAAAGTTTGGGATAAGATCTCCGATTCAACATTAGATAATTCCTCTAACCTTTTATTACTTTCATTTTTCGAGAATTTATTTTGTGCTAGTTTCCAATAAATTCCAAAATGTCTTGCTTCACTTTCAAGTAAAGACTCATAAAGCAACTTGAAAGTTTTGTGATCAGAATTCAATGCTAATAAACTTAATCTTTCATGACTTCTTGCTTCAATAAGTCCTGCTATTAAGAAACTGTCTAACATCCTATAAGGTTCCTCTTTCCTGACACATTTAGCCAATTCGGCGCCATATGGGGGAGGCTTAAGAGCTTTAAGGGAATGACCAAGATCCTTTAATAAAAATAGTATTTTTTCAAAATGCTCTAACTCCTCCCTTGCTATAGGGCTCAAAACTTCTGCTAGATCAGGTTCAGATGGATATCTAAACATTAATTGAATTGCAACTCCAGCAGCTTTTCTTTCACAATGAGCATGATCAATAAGTATCTCTATTGGATTCGATAAAGCTAGCTCTAGCCAATTTTCTGAAGATAATGAGGATAAATATTTAATCTTAGAAGAGGGCCTTTTAAAATCTAGTTGCATTTACTTATTACTACTTAAAAATTCAATTATTCCTTCAAGAGCAAGAAAATAACTTGTAATACCAAATCCACTAATTATTCCTATTGCTTTGTCTGTAAGAAAAGATTCTTTTCGGAATTCTTCCCTGCTAAAGATATTTGAAATATGTAATTCTACAAATGGAATTTTTGATCCAATTAAAGCATCTCTTATAGAAATTGAAGTATGAGTGAAAGCTCCAGCATTTATTAGTATTCCTTGGATACTTTTAACCGAATAATGTATTTTATCAACTATTTCACCTTCATGGTTACTTTGAAAGCATTCAAGATTAATACCTTTTTCTTTAGCAACTTTGATTAAATTTTTTTCAATATCATTCAAGGTTTTATTTCCATATATTTCAGGTTCTCTAGTACCCAACAGATTAAGGTTTGGCCCATTTATTAATAAAATATTCATCAGCGATTAAGTCTTTTCTTTTAAATGCTATCTAGAAAGAAACAAAAAAACCAAAACATTTTCACACAAAGTGACCATTAACTGATAAGTTCAAATAGTGGGGGTCGGTGCCCGAGTGGTTAAAGGGGGCGGACTGTAAATCCGCTGGCTCTGCCTACGTTGGTTCAAATCCAACCCGGCCCACTTTTTTTAGCCCTTGTAGCTCAGCGGTAGAGCACTCCCTTGGTAAGGGAGAGGTCTCGGGTTCAAGTCCCGACGAGGGCACTCGTTGGATAGCTTGGTATCAGTGAGATTATCACTATCGCTAAAAAGAATTCATAAGAAGTGGACGTCCGATTACGGGTCCACTTTTCTGTTTTAAAGGCAGATATCTGGAGGTGCATCACACAAAAGATGACACCCAAATGGCAACAATCAGAAGAAGCGGCAGCGGCTGGCAGGTTCTTATCAGAAAGAAGAATTATGTCGGTCCGAGATCCAGAACATTTCTTTCCAGGGATCTGGCAGAATCTTGGGCAGACGCAGTCGAAGAGAGGACAAAAAAGGTTTTTCCGAATATCCCCATCACTCTAGGGGATGCAATCAGTGACTATATAAATGGTCCTCTGCTGCTGCATAGAAGTGCTGAGAATGAAAAATATCCTCTTAGAGTGACGGCTAAAAGCTGGCTTGGAGATATTCCTCTGAAAGATCTGCAGATAAGGCACTTTGTAGTCTGGCGAGATGAAAGATTACTGAAGGTGAAACCAAATACAGTTATGCGGGAGCTGAGGATATTGAGAGTATTGATCGACTGGGCAAAAGATGAAAGAGGAGCCTATATAAAGGACAACCCCGCAAGGTATTTAAAAGTAAAAGGGATAGGTGATGCGAGAGCTCCATTTTTCACTGATGAAGACGAAAAAAAACTCCTATATGAACTTTCTCAAATGTCCAATCAAAATCATCTGAAACTCACAAAGTTAGCATTGACCACTGGATTCAGGCGCTCCGAACTACTAAGTCTGTCCTGGAGAAATTTAGATTTAGAGAAAAATAAAATCTATGTTCAAAGAAAAGAATGTGCAGCCAGAGGAAATTCAACTTCCATGAGAATTGTTCCATTACCATCAAAGGCAAAAAAGCTTCTTAGAAGTTTTGAAAATAAGGAAGGGAAAGTATTACCTCTTACAAAAGGATCTGCCAGAAACGGATTTGATAAAGCAAGAAAAAGAGCTGGATTAGATACTCTCAGATTTCACGACTTAAGGCATATTGCCATCAGCAGAATGTGGAGTTATGGAATGAATGCTCTTGAGATAAGTGCATGCAGTGGTCATAGAGATATTAAAATGTTGATGAGATACAGTCACTATCAATTAAGTTTTTAAATTAATAACTCTCACCCTTGGGGGGGTATTTAAAGTGATTGGACGTATAAAACGCAAAAGGATTTTTAGATAGAAATTTAAGATTTTTTGAATAAATTCTGTATTACATAAATATCTTTTGCCTTGGGATATTTTTGCTGAAAAACCTTTATTGCGTTATCTGGGGAGATCGCCAAAAGATTAACCTTTATTCTGTATTTGTCATCAACCAAACCTGATATAAGGAAGTTCTTCATTTAAGAATTCTTTTAAATAATTTTATCTTTCCGAACCATTCACCCATCCACCTGATCTACATTTTCCTGAATGATTTATATCATAGCTATCACACCAATAGCTATCTGCTGCAAATACAACTCCGCTATTAATTCTTCTAGCTCCAGTACTGATAGGCATAAAATGAATACCTTTTTTTGAATTCAATTCTTTTGAGCAAAAGAAATCAGGACCGCACATCGCATAAGCGATACCATCTCTGTTTAAATAAAGTATTGCTGCTGACCCTGAATTTCTCCAATAAGGTATACCTGGCAATCCAATATCTTCTGCTTTTTTGTGATGACGGGCAACTCTGGTTTTATTAGATTCAAAAACATATTTCCACTGCACCTTGGGCAGATTGATAATTAGAATCCAAAAAATAATTGGGCAATATAAAGCTGCAACTATTTTCCAAATACCAAAATAATTTTTCTTATCGGACATTAAATAATTTTGTTTATTTATTTCATATAACATTTATAAGAAAAAGCAAATTAAATTACTTATATAAAATCCAGATTTCAAGTTATTACTTGACTTTCTTTTGTTTTTTGTTTTTTCTATTAGATAACAAAATTAATTTTTTACTTTGTTAAAAGAAGTTTCACCAAATGCTAGTTCGCTCGTAATGAGCATGAGAAGTATTGGATATTCTTTTAATAATGCAATTGCAGATATTATTGATAATTCAATAACTGCAGAAGCTGACCTTATAAAAATTCAATGTATCTGGAATGGAGAAGAACCAACTATTGAAATAGAAGATAATGGAAAAGGGATGAGTCAAAATGAGCTTATTGAAGCTATGAGGCCAGGGACTAGAAGTCCTCTTTCAGAGAGATCAGATGAAGATCTTGGGAGATTTGGACTAGGATTAAAAACAGCTTCTTTTTCTCAGTGCAGAAGATTAATAGTTAAAACTTTTCAGGATTCAACATTAAACAATGCCACTTGGGATTTAGATGTTGTGCAGAAACAAAATAGATGGTTTTTGGACATTGAAGATCCGAAAGAAAGCACTATTCCCTCCAAGAAAGGAACAATTGTTAGATGGGAAAAAATTGATACTTTAAGCACAAAAAATATTGAAGACGCGGAAGATAATTTCAACTCAGTTGTTAATGAATTAAGTAAACATATTGGAATAACATTCCATAGATACATCAACGGTGATCAGAGAAAAATAATATTTTTAGTTAATGGAATTAGTTGTGAAGCTTATGATCCATTCTTTTCAGAAAAATCGACTCCACTCCCTAAAGAAAAAATAAAAACTGAATTAATTTCATGTGAAATAAGAGGATTTACTTTACCAAGCAAAAATAAATGTTCAATAAAAGAATGGGAGCTTTACGCAGGTAATGATGGTTATATGGCTAATCAAGGTTTTTATCTTTATAGAAACGGGAGACTAATCTCTAATCCAACTTGGTTTGGTTTGGAAAAGAAAACACCCAAAAGAAAGTTATGTCGAGTAAAAATTGATATCGATAATAGTAATGATCTTTTATGGCAATTGGATGTAAAGAAAAGTTCTGCTGTCCCACCTCCTTTAGTAAAAAGGAGGTTAAAAAAAATTCTCAGGGCTTTAGTTTCTCCTGCAGAAAGAAACTTTGATGATAAGGTAAAAAGATTGACTAATAGAGAAGTTGTTCCTGTTTGGGAAAGGAAGAGAAAGAATAATTCAATTTTTTATTCAGTTAACAGAAAACATCCTTTAATAGATGATTTTGTAAAAAAGTTAGATGAAAATGCGTTAAACAAATTAGAAAGAGTTTTATATTTAATAGATTGTGGAGTTCCTGTTGATGGCATATACGCAGACTACTCCGATGATAAGAATATAAATGAAATTGAATCAAAAGAAATAGATAATTTAATTCAATTGGGAAAAGAGATGATTTTTTATATTAGTTCTCAAGATAAAATCAGTGAAAAACAGGCAAAATTATCAATAAGTACCAGTGAACCATTCAGATCAAATTGGGCATTACTTGAGGAACATTTATGAACAATAATGCTGAGACTTTATACCAGATGGCTTTAAGTAGAATTCAGTCATTAAAGAATCCCTCTGAAACTAAAATAGAAGAGGAAATTAGACAAATAGCAGAGTTACCATATTTTGAATCCATTAATGAAGAAACCATACTAGATACAATTTCTAAGATCGAATTTCATGAAGGAATTTCTATGCAAGATGCAGCATGCATTGCCGAAAAGGAAGAAGACTTTATTAAATGGCTTACTCCAGAGAGAAGAGAAGATACTAAAAGAATATATTCAGAGGACTATAACGATTATCTAATTAACGAATCAAATTATCCTCGTAAAGTTGTCTCCTCTATTGACGATGCAACAGAAAGAATCCTTGCTGGATGTGGAGACCCTCTAAATCTAAATTCATGGACAAGAAGAGGAATGGTTGTTGGTTCCGTACAGAGTGGGAAAACTTCTAATTACATAGGATTAATTACAAAAGCGGCAGATTACGGATATAAGGTTATTATCGTAATTGCTGGAATTCACGAAAACTTAAGGAAACAAACTCAAGAAAGAGTTAATCATGGATTTATTGGATATGACAGAGATGCAAATATCTTGGAAGGTGTAAGAATAGGCGTAGGTAAGATTTTCAGAAAAGATGGTAATAAGTCAAAACCCAGAGAAATATTTCCTTGGCAGCTAACATTTAATTCTATTGATTTCGGAATTAATTCCGCAAAAAGGGCAAATGTTCCTTTTGATAGCAAATGTGAAAGGCCACTTATTTTTGTAATAAAAAAGAATCCAACTGTTCTTGAAAACTTAATTAAATGGTTAGAGTTATCACCTGCAAAAGACCTCTCAGAAAAAATAAATCATCCATTGTTGCTTATAGATGATGAAGCAGATAATGCATCTATAAATACTGCATATGGGAAAGGTGCTATCTCAAAAATTAATAGTCAATTAAGAAAATTACTAAGTCAATTTAGTAGAGCAAGTTATGTTGGTTATACCGCCACACCTTTTGCAAATATTTTTATTGATCCAGATGCAGAAAATTTTACTTATACCTACAAAGAAAAAATTAAACTTCCTCCTGAAGCAGATAAAAATGAGAAAAAATTTAAAATAATTGAAGAAGATATTATTTTCAGAGATTTATTTCCAAGGCATTTTATTGTTGGATTAGCTCCCCCTTCAAACTATCTTGGGCCTCATTTTTTATTTAAAGATGAAGAATCAGAAAGGTTAAAGATCTTAAAACTTATTCCACCAAGTGATTTTAATTACATCTCATTAGATCCAAAGATTCATTTAAAAGATTACGATCCAAGTATTCCGCCAAGTTTAATAAAAGCAATAAGATGTTTCTTTATTTCAGATGCAATAAAAAACCTTAGAAATATTTTTGATAATTCAGATAGTTCAATGATGATTAATGTGAGTAGATTTACAAAAGTCCAGAATAATATTAAAGGAAAAATAAAAGACGAAGTTGAAACTATCAAGAGTGCAATCAGAACATTTTCAGGACTTCCTAATGAATATTCAAGTGATGGTTTAAAAGAACTCAAAAAAACTTATCAGCAAGAATATCCTCATATTGCATTTTCTTGGGAAGAGATTATGAAATCTATGCAACATACTTTTAAAAGAATTGAAATTAAAGAAATCAATAATCCATCTCCTGATTTTCTTACATACAAAGACAGAAAAAACCCCCCTGTTTCTTACATTGTTATTGGTGGATTCTCTCTTTCGAGAGGTCTTACTTTAAATGGATTAACAGTATCTTATATTTTAAGAAATTCATTAATGTATGATACTCTCCTTCAAATGGGAAGATGGTTTGGATATCGTATTGGCTATCAAGATATATGCAAAGTCTGGATGACGGACAAGATGAATGATGATTACTCGCACATTACTGAATCTGTTGAGGAATTAATGGATGAATTAAGATTTCTTGAAAAATCTGGAAAGCCTCCATCCGATTTTGGATTGAAAGTTAAAAGCCATCCTGACAGTTTACTAATTACAGCTAGAAATAAAATAGGAAAGAGTGAAATCATAAAAGCTAAAGTTGATTTAGGTGGAAAATTAACTGAAACTTTTGAGATAAAAGATAATAAAAAAATAATAGAAAGTAATTTTAATTGCGCAAAAAATTTAATTGAGTATTGCATTGAGAAAAAAATTGGTCAACTAGAAATTAAAAATATGAATGGTTTTAATGGATTATTTGTGGAAAATATTGATTACATAAATATTCTTAAATTTATAAATGAATTTGATTCCACCTCTTATACAAACAAACTAAGTCATCCTGAACCTATCTCAAGATATATAGAAAGAAGAAAGCTTAATGAATTAAATCTTTGGGATATATTTATTCCTTCACCAGATAATGAAATCGAGAGAAGAAGAGGCATAAAAAGAAGAAAAATAAATATAAGTGGTATAGACTTTTTGATGAATCATAGACAAAAAAGAGTTGGAGATTATAATTCCATAAAACTTTCTGATAATAATAAAGTGGCTGATCCTAATATTGGCAAAGTGGGGATTTCCCAAGATAAGTTAAAAGAAATTCAAAATATTAACTCAAATTTTAATCAAAAATTAAATCCAAAAGATTTATATTTTAGAGGCAGAAAACCATTATTAGTAATTCACCTTTTAGATGTAATTTCAGATTCTAATAATCAAAATAATGAAAAATTTTATAGTAAATATTTAGATAAACTTTCAGATAATTCTTGTCTTACTGCTTGGACGATGCTTTTGCCTGATAGTAAGGTTATAGAAAAAGAATCGGAATATAGAGTTAACCATATCTGGCAAAGGCAATACTCCTTTGAAGAACTAAACGCCTCTGAATCAGAAATAAATGAGGACACCGATTTCTAACATGCAAGATCCCTGGTCAAATATAGATATTCTTGGAAAATTCTATGGAATTAGTCAAGAATATACAAAACAAAAACTTTATTGGTGTAAAGAAGAAAGTAATGGAAACAGGTGTTTGGTTTTTAGAATAAAAGATCCAAATACTCCAACACCCCCGAAGAAAAGATTACCTTCTTTAGAAGTAATTAAGTTTGATATAAAAAAAAGAGATCATAGATATTTAATTGTCGAATTAACTGATGGTTCTTATCGGGATCTTTTCTTAGAGTTTTGTAATCTATTAATAGCCTCATGTTTAGAAGAGCCAAAAGAATCTGCAGCTTTGGATGTTTTAATACAAAAAGCATGGAGATGGCAGGCTCTATTATCAAAGCATAAAGCAAAAAAATTAAGCCCAGAGAGTCAAAAAGGTTTGATAGGAGAATTATATTTTTTAAATGAATTTTTGTTCCCTATATTTGAGGAAAAGTCATCTATAGACTCATGGTATGGACCAAAAGGATCATCTAAAGATTTTGAATTCTCTTCATTTCAGGTAGAAATTAAATCTAAGCGTTCCGGTGCAAAACCAACCATTAGAATCTCATCTTCAGATCAATTGGAATTAATAAAAGATACAAATTTATTCTTATCTATATTTGGTATTGATTTAAATAATGAATCAGATGAATCAAAATCTTTGACTGAATGGTGTAAAGAAACCGAGCAGAGAATTTATAATTCTGAATATATTGAGTGTCTTGAAAACTTCTATCAAACGCTTTATGAAACTGGATATAATGATGAACAAGATTATTCTGAAGAAAAATGGGATATAAAAGAGATCAAATTTTTTGAAATAAAAAACGATTTCCCTAGGATAGATTCAAGTAATATTTCACCATCAATATTAAATGTAAATTATTCAATAGATATGAATGGTCTAGATTCATTTGAAATATCTAGAGAAGAACTTTTGGAGTTTCTAAATGCAGCTAAATCTTAAAGAATGTTTAGAATCTCTTTCTCTTGAGATTTCTTCAAATGCTGAGACGACAGGATCTTTAAGAGAAGATTCTTTCTTTGATTGTTTTACTGATTATTTAATTGAATCTGGAGAATTAGATACTGCAGATAGATGTTATTTTGTGAAAAAAGGAATGAGAATAGATGGATATGGCGGAGACCCAATTGATTCAGATAACATCTTAAATATTATTGTCTGTGATTACTCAACTTCAGGGGAAATAGAAAATGTATATAAAGCTGATATTGAAACAGTATGCAAGAGATCAACAAATTTCATTTCAAAGTGTTTGAGCTCATCTTTTATAAATGAACTTGACAGTTCAAGCCCAGAATATGGTTTTGCAGATATGATCAGAATCAGATGGGATGTAATATCAAAAGTAAGAGTTATATTTTTAACTAATAAATCTCTAAGTATAAGAAAGGCAGAGTTTGAGCCAATTCCAGTAAATGGTGTTAATGCAGAATTTATTTGCTGGGATATAAATCGTCTTCAACAATATATAAATTCAGGGAAAGAAAGAGAGGAAATATCAATTGATTTACCTCATTACGGAGGATCAATTTCTGCGTTACAAGCCACTGGCATAGATAGTCCGTTTAAGAGTTATTTATGCATAATGCCTGGGAAAACGTTGGCAAATATATATGAAAAATGGGGTAATAGACTTCTTGAAAAAAATGTAAGAGTTTTCCTGCAAGCTAAAGGGAAAGTAAATAAAGGGATTAGAGAAACTATTGAGAAAGAACCTAATATGTTCTTTGGATATAACAATGGCATTACGGCAACTGCATCGGAAATTGAATATACAGTCACACAACATGGTATTGCGATATCAGAACTAAAAGATTTTCAAATTGTGAATGGGGGCCAAACGACTGCATCAATTTTTGATGCCAAAAGGAGAGGTACAAATCTAGAAAGTGTGAATGTGCAAATGAAATTATCTGTTGTTGAAGAAGAAATATCAAAAGAAATAGTGCCCAACATCTCTCAATATGCAAATAGTCAAAATAAGGTTAGTTCTGCCGACTTCTTTTCAAATCATCCTTTTCATGTTGTTATTGAAGATTTTTCAAGAAGAATCATTGCTCCTCCTCAGCAAGGCACTACGCAACAAACAAGATGGTTTTATGAGAGGGCGAGAGGTCAATTTGCTGAGGCTAGAGCACAATCATCAAGCTCAAGTGAAAGAAAAAAATTTGATGCAATTCACCCAAGGAAACAACTGGTTACCAAAACAGATTTGGCACTAGCAATGAATACTTTCAGAGGATTTCCCCAAATTGTGAGTAAAGGGGCTCAGAAAAGTTTTACAAATTTTTCTGCTGAAGTGCAAAAGACTTGGAAAGAAGATGAAGAAAAACATGTGAAATTTAACGAACAATTTTTTATATCTTCAATGTGTAAAATTTTGATTTTTAGAGCTCTGGAAAAATCAGTATCCAAGCAAGAATGGTATCAAGGAGGTTACAGGAGAAATGTAGTTACTTATGCATTAGCAAAATTTATGCGTGTATTATCTGCAAAAGGGAAAAGGATAAACTATCAAAAAATATGGGGCTTACAATATTTGCCTGAAGAGATGAATGATTGCTTGATTGATCTTTCATATAAAGCATTTGAACATCTCGTGAACCCACCTCCAGGAATGCCTTTAAACATAACTGAATATGCAAAGAGAGAAGAATGTTGGGAATTATTTAAAGATTCAGAATTTAATTTACCTGCTGACTCTTCAAAATTCTTAATTAGCAAATCTAAAGAAACAAAAATAATAAAAGAGGGAGAACAAAAACAGAAGTTCATTAATGAAGTTGATGTTCAAAAGCAAGTTATAGAATTTGGAGGTCCATTCTGGGCAAAAGTTCTAGAGTTCAGTAGTCAAAATAATCTTCTCACTCAAAGAGATTGGTCTTTACTAAATAGCGCAACAGCGATTCCTCGAAAAGTGCCAAGCTTTGAAAGAGACTACAAAATGCTTATGAAATTATTAGATAGAGCTCGCAAAAAAGGATTTGATAATTAGTAAGAAATTTTTTTAGTTATTTTCTAATATCAAATAATTTTTTTTCTAATTCTTTTTTATTCTTAAGTTCACATTCCCAAATGATTATTGATCTTAATCCTATATCTTTAATTTTTTTCTGATTTTCTAAGTCTCTTAAAATATTTGAATTGAATTTTTTTTCCCAAAATTGAACTCGTGTTTTTGGAGTTGAGGAATACTTACAATTTTCATGCCTATGCCAGAAACATCCATGCACAAAAATTACGGTTTTAAATTTTGGTAAAAAAATATCAGGAGATCCAGGTAAATCTTTTCTATGTAATCTGAATCTGAAACCCATTGAATGAAGTAATTTTCTTACTTCAATTTCTGGCTTTGTATTCTTTGATTTTATTGCAGACATGTTTTTCGATCTTGCAGAGGAAATCATATGGAAACCTTCCTTTTGCATCAAAAAATATTCTTCGATTAAATTTCTTTTATTTTATACACCAAGAATTTCTTTTTGAATCATTAATCCAACTCACAGCAAGTTTATATTCTAAATCTGCAGCCTTTTTAAAATCAGAGCATGCCTTATCTTTCTGATCAAGATCATAAAATGCCATTCCCCTATCTCCATAACCAGGACCGAAATCAGGTTTTATTTTTATTGAATTATTAAAATCATTAATTGCCTGAGTTAATAGTTGAAGATTTGCATAAGTTAATCCTCTGTTATAAAAAAGTAAATGGTTATTAGGAGCAATTTCTAATGCCTTTGAATAATCTTCTAGAGCTGCATAATGATTTCTATTCCTATTATTTTGAATTGCGCTTTTCCAAAATTCGCTTAATTTATTTTCTTCAGATTTAGTTTCAGAAGCTTTCATAAATTGAAATTGAAGTAAGAATACAAGAATAAAAACTAACCTTAATTTCTTAAAATTAAATAAATTCATCCGCATTGAGGATCTCCTGATAAGCAGAATCTTTTTGCTTCTGAATTAAGTCTCAAATTACAACCACTCTGCATCATCGGCCTTATGGAACCCCCTTCAAATTGTTTACCCGAGTAATAATGACAGATGGCCTCTCTCCCTGTAATCCATTTTTCAAAAACATCTCTATCCCCAATTTCTTCTTTTAGCTCTAAATCATTTTTATAAAGAGTTCTATTACTGCAGATATTCATTGCATATTGAGTCATGGCAGAATTGCAATCGACCTCCTTATAGGATTCTGATTTGATAGGAGAGATTACAGAAATTAAACTTACAAAAATAAAAAGATTTTTCATAGGATTAAATACAAATAGTTTTTGAGATAACTAATCAACCTCTTATCTACTTATTACAGTACGTGCATTATGTGATTAATCCACATACCCACGTATCTGTTAATAGTAGTTAGGTTGTAGTTGATAGTGGTTTATTTTCATTACTTACAATGATGATGTACACACATCCAGTAAGTAGTCCCCATTCAATTTCTTTTCTTTTACCCCTTCTCCCCGTGTATTATGAAGTGGTTGGATAAATGATTGCTATAACTGGGATCTAAGAGATCAACATTTTGTCTTAAATTCAGATATATTTGGTAAAGATTGTCTTTATCTATGCCACTATCTTCATATCGAATGCACAGAATATATCTCGCAGCGACTATGAACTATGGTCTTGGTTCTGAAGATACGGAAGAGCTTGCCTACTACAACAAGATCAGGAAAGAAATGGCTGAGATGAAAAACGATTCAGTAAAAAAAGGTATCCCTCTTTCATCGGATATCCGTGATGGAATGGATTAATGAATCTGAATACCTTTTTATTAATTGATGGGAGTCTGATGCTTATTGGTCTACCTTTGCTGATGATTCTCAAGGGCAAAAAGAAGGCTCACTAAGCTGTTTATTTGACAGCAAAAGTCACTCCCATAACCGCAGTAATATCTTTCTTGATTGTTGAAGTGTCATAAGATCCCCAACTACTTACCCTAGTGGAATTTGGAACAGTTATCTGAAAAACTCCAGTATTCACTTTCTTCAAACCACCCACTTCAGAGCCTGCCTGGAGAGCGATAGCTTCTGCTCTTACTCTTGCATCCTTTGCTGCTTTAGCGAGCATATCAACGCGTTTATCAGCAAGCTTGGAATAGGTGAATTCAGGTGAACTTGGTCTAACTATTACGCCATCTCCAAGTAGCTCAGTTATCTTGCTATGAGTCTTTTGAATTTGATGAACATCATTACTCTGAATTTCAATACTCTGATAAGTGATCCATTCTGTTCTTATAATTTCATTGGTCTTAGGGTGCTTAGTTTCATACTCTTTTATGCTTGCCGGTCCAAGATAAACTTCCTGTTTAATATCATCCTCAATTCCATTGGCTTTAAGGAAATTCATAGTCTTTTTCATTGACTCTTTATGCTTGTTGAATGAGTCGATCTGAGTCTTCCCCGAAGCCCTTACCTGAACAGACCATTTAGCTATATCACTTTCAAAACTTTCAGTACTTGCACCTGTAACAGTGATCGAATTCTCAACCATCCTGAACCCTCTCACAAGGACCGTAGAGGCACCTATAAATCCTCCAAGAGATAAGACAGCCATTGCGAAAACAAGCGGCGGGGTGCGGCGTATAACCCTCAGTGAATCGCTTGGCAGCGACCTGAGACTTTTAATGATTTTCATTGTCTATAAGTATGTGTGTAGGAACTTTTTAACAGCTAAACCGAATGAAAATATTTTACAACCCCTACTCAATTTTCTTTCAGTTCTTTATGGCCATTAAGGGGAGCATCTTATTTAGATGTGCCAATCTCAAAGTCGGTCCCCAATGATGCCGCAGGAAGAATGAAAATGCAAATTGATATTTTTTTAATAAAAAAAATCTGTAATTAGATTGAAGGTAAATGATCACAGGTCTTACCACTTTTAATTTTTGATTAATTATTTAAAACCCAATTGTTGAACGTTTACCTATATCCTTTTCATTAATCATTTCCTCTAAGTCATCCTTAATTTTTGAAAGCCTTCGAATAAAAGGTTTACTATTTATATTTACTGGCATAGATTTATTGTATTTAGTCAGTGCATCTTTAATAAGATCATAAGTATTAACACCCTCTTCAATTTGTTCTTCAGATACAGGAATATCAGGACAGTAAATAGCTAAAAATCCAACCTTTTTCAAGTTTCTTATCTTTGATTCAGAAGTAAATTCTGTGTGGTCTATAAAAAAACCAGCCCCAAGAATATCATTCGAATACCCAGAGGCAAGTAATCTTTCTCTTGCATAACCTGATTTGACAGAAATCCATAAATTATTGGGAAGACAAAGCATCACAAAATCTCCATAAGATTTTACGGAATCATTGCCTTTTGAGTTGAAAAAGGTTTTATGATCAACCATTCCTGAAAAAGCAGCTTCTATGAGATTTTCAGAAATTTTGCCGACTGTTGGGTTTGCGCTCTGATTCTCACTCATACTTTTATTTCTTGACCAAGAGTCCTTGTATATTTTATTTATTAATGCCTTTATATCCATAAAATTTCCAATATCAATTTTTTCAATTCCTAAGAGAACTTTTGCATTTTCAATAGCATGATTTTGAAGAACTATATTATTTTTAAAAAGAGCAACAAATGCAGGAAAATCTTCAAATAAATATTCTCTTATTAGTTGTTGGTTCTTATACCTTTTTAAATCTTCCTCACTTAAACCTTTTCCACCAGGCAACTTTTTATTTTTTATTTCAGACATCTTAAATTCATCTATCAAGTTGATTTCCGATTCCTCAGATGCAATAAAATCAGTATCAAAAAAGAATTTATAATCTCCGCTAAGTGGTAATTTCGAGTAAAAGAATTTATATAATTTAGATTGAAATTTACTAGAAAACAAAATCTCATCTGGGGATTCAAAAACTATGTTCTTGCCTCGAAAATTTAGCTTCTTCATGAAAAATCTAAAATTTTGAGCATTTCTTTAGATAAGCTTCTAATAACTGGTACCGATACTGAATTTCCAAACTGTTTATATATTTGAACATCAGAAACAGCAGATACATTAAATTCATCAGGGAACCCTTGAATTCGTGCACATTCCCTCGGGGTTAACTTTCTTGGATTTTTATTAATATCGCTTTGATCTATTAATATTTCACTTCCATCTTTATAGTACCTAGCGCTAATAGTATTACAAAAAGAACTTTCTTTATTAAATAAGGAATATCCAAAGCCATTTCCTTTGACTTTATGTTCTTTCCTTCTCCTAATATGACCAGCAAGTAATCTGTCAGAAATAGTATATTTTTCATCGACACAAGAATTCTCTTCAAGGATATCTCCCAACCTAGTATCTGATCTTTTTTGCTCTAAAGCAGAGAACATATCGTGAATTTTTTTATCTAAGATATTTGAATTCTTAAAATATTCTCTATTAAAACCGACGATATAAATACGTTCTCTTTTTTGGGGTACTCCAAAATTATTAGCTTTAAGAACCCTAAAATCAACAGCATAATTTAGTTTTTTACTAATGCTATTTCTTACTTCATCTGAAACTGGATAATCAGGAGAAAGCTCTTGCCTATTTTCTCCTCTTAAAATCTCTAAAATTGTTTTTAAAGTTTTACCTTTATCATGACCTTTTAATTGTTTAACATTTTCAAGAAGGAAAGCCTTAGGTTGTTTTTCAGTAAGAATTCTTTGAATCTCAAAAAACATTGTTCCTCTGGTATCTGAAAATCCTTTTCTAAGACCTGCCTGAGAGAAAGCTTGGCAAGGAAATCCTGCCAAAAGAATATCGTGTGATGGGATTTCATCAGTTGGTATTTTTGTAATATCCCCATTTGGAACTTCTCCATAATTTGATGCATATGTTTTAATCGCGAACCTATCCCATTCAGAACTATATAAACATTTTCCATTTAATTGCTGGAAAGGAAGCCTAATTCCACCAATTCCTGCAAACAAGTCTATGAATGTAAAACTTGGCTTTTTAGAAGTTTCTTTAAAAGGAATAAATGTTGATAAATTCTTAATTATTTTTAGCTTCGCTTCAGTTGGAGAATGTTCTCCTCTTTCCCAACCACTTATAGTTCTATCTCCTGAATCTTTTAAATTTAATAAAAACGCAAATTCCTTTTGTGTTAATCCAAGACTTTCTCTTCTTTGTTTTATTAAATCTTTAGGTTGAATTAAGATATTTTCCATAAATACTATATGTATTTTTAGAACATATCCAAGAATATTTGCAGGGTCAACTACTAGATAGATTTTCTTTAGATTTTAATTAGAAATTTAACCAAAAGTTCTTCAAATGTATGCTTTATTAATATTGTTAAAAATAAAAATCTTCACATCTAATCCCATCCATAAGGAAAGAATTTTCTGCATCCACCTGAATCCACAAAAAATCCTTCTGTCGCATCAATAATAGTTTTCATCTCTTTTGATAATTTCTGTCTTCCATATTGTCCTTCATCTGTGAAAGGAATCGAATAATAATAACCTTGTGAAAGTGATGGCATTAATGCTCTTAATTTGCCAGGTTTCCTATCTTCTTTTGAAGTCGCTCTTCCTAATTGATTTCCAACAAAATTCATAAAATGTCCTGTTCTAATCTCTTCCGTATTTTTTGTTCTTTCCTGATAGGTTTTTTCTTCGTTTAATAATTCAGGTGAATAAGATCTTGCAGTGTAATACTGACCTCCGTATCCATTCCAGATACCTACATAGAAACCTAATGAAGGTTTATTTTTATAATTTAGAGTTCCTATCCCACCAGCGGAACCAGTATATTTCAAAGTTATAGTCACATCTGGTTCTACTTCACTTGTAAGAGTGCAAATTTCTTTAGCCATCACTGGAGAAATAAAACCTAATAAAAGCGGTGTGAGTAATAAGCGTTTCATTTATCCTTTTTTACTTCAGGGAAACAATCTGGAAAGATATCTAGGACTTTCCCAATAGCTTTCATTTGATCTTCTTGTATGGTTTGTTTATTCCCATGAGCACGTTCATGGAGGTTTAGAGCAAATCCCAAAATATCTATTTTTTGTTTCATAGTAATGTGATTTCGATCTACTGCATAGCAGACAGAAAGAACTTGACCAAGCAATATTTTATTAGCTTCAATATCACTCATTTCAGATAAAACTTTTTCACTGGCATTAACAGCATTAGGCAATGCAAAAGCAGCCAGCAGTAAGAATAATAAGCGTTTCATTTCATTTAAACAGTTATATTTATCAAATTAATAATTCGAATTTTCCTTTTATAAAATAATCGACATCTGGGAAACCACTGCCTTTGGTAGTCATTCTTTTTAACATCCAATTTGCTGCTTCTTTATGTAGAGGTGGTTGAGGTCGTTCAGATTTTACAAAACAGCAGTACTCAGGTACTTTTTCCCAGTGACTCTCCTCTTCATCCCATCGAATAGAGAAGAGCGAAAATGCTTGATCATGTTTTGCTATCGAATGTGCTTCTTTAAATGATGCAACATAAAAATATGCTTTTTTTGTAGAGTATTGATCATGTAAAAAAGTTGCTACTAAAATAGTATCTTTAGGGTTGTAACTTTCTAATTTAAGACGGTCAGTTGAACTCATCTCATCGTCATTGAGAGTTATCTCACCTTTGACACTAAACACAGAAAGAAAAGCCATCAATATGTCGGGGACGAAATCATATATTTGATAAGCTTCTTCTCTCATCAAAAAAAATAAAAAAAAAAAGAGGGTTTTATCCCTCTATGTTAGATCGACTGTCAATTATCAAGAAAAAACCGGTGGATAAGGTGTTTGTCCATTCATTAGTGATGAGTCAATTGGTTTACAGATATTCATCAGTGCATCTTGTCCGAACCCAGGGCCAGAAGGTCCATCTATAAACTCCTGAAATTCTTCAGCGGAAATACCCTCTTTCACTTCCCAGAAACAATACATAGGACCAGTCTTAGTGACCGCATTAGCAGAATGATTAAAAAATCCTTTTTCTTTATTTGCAGCTACGGCATCATCCCAACCACCGCCAGGAGCCATCGCTGTATAAGCTGCTTCCCACCATTTTTCAGCTTTTCCTACCTTGATTTCATGATGAACAATATAAAACGTTGAAGACATAAAAAACTATTCGCATTGATATTTAATCTACTTCGAAAAAGTAAAGGGAAGATTAATTTATTTTGAATTCCTAAATAAAAAAAGGAGCCTAAAAGGCTCCCGCGATCGACTGTCAATAAATACAATCTAAATCAGAATCCAGATATTGCTTCATAAAAATCAGCATCTTCGAGTACTGCCTTTAATGGTTCGATTTCCTCGGCAGGACCATGTACCTCTACGTCAATATCAGCCACTTCAAAAAGCTTGGGAATCATATGTCCCATATTCTTTAGATGAAATAAAGCGGCGGCACCATCTTTATATGCCTCTCTTACATAAGCCTTGTCTGAACCGCATGCAGTGATATTAAAAAAAAGACAGTCAGGTTCCTTAGCTTTTGTCAGTACCAGAATTTCTTCTAAAAGAGCGATGCACTGATCCATCTTCCCATCCTTGATTGTGAAGTGAGGATGAATTGAGACCATAGTTGTATCGAGAGACATAGATTTATAGATATTGCTCATTTCTTTCTAGCAACTCCTCATTATGAAAAAGTTAAAAATATGGATTCATGAATAAAAAAGTGGGCTAAAAAAGATTACCCTGAATCTCGGCATTATCAATTTTTACAGGATTACAGACCAACTTTGCATATTGCTCGGAATAAGCACAATTTTTACAGGATAGATTTGGTTCCGGGATCTGGTCATTATTCATCAGAGCAACCATTGCATCAATTTCTGCTTCAATCCAATCAATATTCCAATTATAAGGAACTAAATATTCGTCAAAATTCATTCTTTTATTAAATTCTTCATCATCTCTTTTTGCATTACAGACTAGAAAATAAGATGTTTTATGAACATCAAATCCCATTCCTTTGAGAAGATATGAATAAAAATCCATTTGGATTTTATATCCTTCATGATATGGATCCTCAAGATAATCTTGTTTATCCACTCTTCCATGTTTTGCCTGTGATTTGTAATCAACAACAATTAATTGCTTTGTAATTTTGTGCTGCCAGATATCATCAACTCCACCAGTCAAAATAATGTTTGTATCCTTATGACGAAGCATCAATCCTTTATGTAGAGAATTTCGCCAATCATCCATATCCGGATGATCAAAAGGAACTAAATGACTTAAATCATTATCAATAAATAATCTATGAGGAATTTGTCTTTCTCTACAATAATCAAACTCTTTTTTTAAAAGTAAATCAGTAGTCTCGTTTAAAGTCCATCCAGGTGTTCCTGGTGGATCTAATCCTTTAACTCTATCCAAGTAAAAACATCTTTTGCAGGTTAAAAAATTGGAAAACCTTCCTCTACTAATTTTGAAATCGTCTTTCTGATTAGGATAGTAAGACGAAGATGCACGCGCTCTTAATCCAGTAGCTTTTACAGGTTCCTTTTTACTATTTCTTTTCAAATCTATCATGACTTTTTACTTCAAAAAGAATCTTTCTTATCCATAGATTATCTAGATTAAGAACTATTATCAAAATTTCAAAAGAAGTATAAACAAAAGTGAGTTGATGGTGGATTGGTTCTAAATTAATTACCTTGAAAAGCTGGAGTTAAAATACCTCCACCAAAATCATCATCATCATCGTTACTATCCTCTGAAAAAATTAATTTTCCAACTTCTAACCCTAAATAAAGACAGAAAATCCAAATAAAAACATCACCCCCTGAAAGGCCCATAATCCAACTAAGGACTAATCCAATTAATAAACCAATTCCGACTAAAGTAATTTCCAAATCCTTTAATGTTTTAAACAAACTAATAAATAATTATTAAAAAAGAGGTTTCAAAGATAGCAAAATCTTGTGATATTTTACTATTGACTTTTGTGCGATTTTCGTAACTTTTTTTTCAATGCAGACAAATATATGTAGAAGAAAGCTTTTATACTTTTTATATTAACTTTTGATTTTTCCTCAACTAAAAGTATTTTTTTTAAATATATTATTCAAAAATAGATTGATTTTTGTGGTTGAAGCTTTATCAGGAAACTGGGGGATTTTATTAATTCTACTTTTAAGGTTTACAAGCATTGTTATTCCTATCTTACCTGGAACATATTGCTTATTAATTTCTGGATATCTTTTTGGGTTAGTAAATGGATTACTTCTAAGTTTTATTGCAGATTTAGTGGCATGTTCAATTAGTTTTTCATTATCTAGAAAATTTGGGAGGAAAATACTTCAACGAATTATGTCGAAAAAATATTTGGATAAATTTGAAAATCTATCCAAAAAATATCTTGAGAAAAACTTATTTATTTTAACTGGTTTTTTAATGACGGGTTGGTTTGATTTTGTAAGTTATGGAGTTGGGCTGACTAAATTAAGATTTAGAAAATTTCTTTTAGCATTAATTGTTAGTGCCCTTCTTTCAGATTTACCATTTGTTGCCACTGGAAATGGATTTAGAGAATTACAAAATCAGAATTTCAATATTAAAAAAATTATTGATGGAGAAGTCCCGTCACTTCAAAGAGAATATTTAATTGTATTTATGGTAAGCGTGATATTAATATTCGGTTTGGGAATTATCAGAAATCTAATTGAAAGGAAGTATCTTAAATCAACAAATAAAGTTGAAAATTTTGATTAGTCATAGCACTCAGATTATGTTCACTATTTTAAAAAGACTTTATTTCCCCTTCGATAAAAAGTAATTTAAAAAAATACCGCCTGCAACTAATAAACCTCCAACCGCGATAAAAATAAGTAAATCTAAAATTGATTTATCGGTATTTACTTTTAAGAAAGTTAAGGCAAATAATATTGAAGGAAATAATAATATTATTTTAGGAATTATTGATTCATACCATTTTTTTAAAACAGTATCTTCTTCTTCATTTAATTTTTGATAAATCCTTTCAAGCTTATCTTTTTGTTCTTCCATTAATTTAATTTTTCTGATCTTTTGATGATTGTATGAATTCTAGCTTTCTTGCAAGTCTATGAAGACCTGACCAAGTTGCTGTTTTTCTTTGAGCAGAAATTATTACTTTTTGTTTGTTTTTTGGCGTTAAGTTATATATTTTCAGAAGTTTTCCCGGTGATTTTGAATTAGCAGAGTTGCATGTATTCATCATCTTAATTTTTAATTTTTGAAATCAAACTTTTTCCAAGTCCTTTAATCTCTATTAATTCACTATAAGGTGCATTAAGAACTTGTTCTTTAGTAAGGTATCCTGATTCCCATAATATTGAAGCAATATTTTTAGTAACTCCATTTAGTTCACACAAAATATCTCTAAAGAAAGAATCAGGAAATCTTTTCTCTAAAACTAACTTTTTATAAATGTCTTTATAAGCTTCTGATTTAATACTTAGTTCATCATTTATCATAAATAATTTTTTTTCTATAGAAATATTGGATTCAACAATTGCTCTAAAATCAATTAAAAAGCTTTTAAAATCATCCTCTAATTTTGACTTGGGTGGGATTCTTCCAATATCAGAAGGCCTTGCATAAATCATATTTTGAGAAATATTTGCCAACTCTTCAAATTCCTCTTCATGTCCATGCCTCCTTACCCAATAGCCAAAATTTCCAGAAGGGTCTCCATCTTTTCCAAGTTTGTCTGGTTCACCTATTAACTTTGGTTTGACTGATGTATCGTTGGTAATAAACCCATCATTTTCAATACAAATCCCTGGAGTTGTCAATGATAAATTACAAGTATATTCCCAACCTGTTGTTACAGAATCAGCCCAGAGATCATTAGAATTTTCAGAAATAATTTCTTCTTTTTCGTTCCAATTTCTGAAAAACAAATCAAATAAATTCATTTATTAATCGAAGAAAATAATGTAATTAATAACAATCAAAAAGTATCATTATTTTGTAGTAAGAAATCTATCAAATTCCCAGCAGCTTATATCAAAACTACAATTTTTATTTAATGCTTTTTCCGCAAGACATTTACCAATTAGTGGTGCAAATTTAAATGACTGGCCAGATCCACCTGAAAAAACAGTGATATTTGACTTAGGTTTATCGAGAATAAAATTAACATCATTTGTCATTGTATATGGGCTGACAAAAGTTTCATCACAACTTATTACACCATCGAAATTATTGACCATAAAATCATCGAGCATTTTTATTAGAGGTTCCATAAAAGGTTTTTTCATAGCGCCCTCACCACAACCAATCAATTCTGAAGGTGTCCAATCAATTCCAACTTTTATTCTGGGCACATTATTTTTATTTCGACTTAAGACTGGGAAACCATAGTACAAACCACCATCATCTCCCTTTGATTTCTGGAAGCAGAACCATTGAGGATAACTATTTATGAAATCCTCATCAACCAGATAATGAGCCCAGAGCATTGGCCAAATTTTTATATCTTGTTTTAAACCTATTGGTTCCAATAATTCATTAGTCCACATTCCTGATGCAACTATTAATTGATCAAAACTTACAGATTGATTTCCTATTATTTCAAGCGAATTATTTTTGTCGTCTATTCTTTTAATTCTGCAACCTTCGTAAATCTGATTACCATTATTTCTTATAGTTTGAATCCAATTTTCAATAGCTTTATCACTTAATATTGCTCCTGCGCTTGGTTCAAAAAGTCCTACAAAATGATCTTTAGGTTTTATCGGAAATCTTTCAGAAATCTTTTCAGATGTTAAAAACTCATAAGGTATATTTTGCTCATCCATAACTTTCTGAGCACCTGGTATAGAACCTTCTATGGTTTCTTCATCCCAGGATTCACCATAAAACAATAGTCCATGTTCTTTTCTCAGAGAATATTTTGATAATGATTCCTGCTCTGCCCATAATTTGTTTGATTCTTTAGCAAGTTTGCATAGTACAGGATCAGAATACATTTCTCTATACATTCTTGATTCTCCAAAACTACTGCCATCGCAATGAGCAAGTTTTTCAGATTCAAAAACAGCTATATTTTTTACTCCCATTTCGCTTAATGATGCTGCTGCACTTAGGCCTGCCATACCTCCACCGATAATGGCCACATCAACATGTTCAGGGATATTAATATTGTTCATTAATTTAAAATGACTCTCCAATGATTTCCTGTTCTTCATTTTTTATTAATTCTAAAATTTCCTGAGAAGCTAATCCACTCTGCTCAAGGACTAGGTAAGAAATGCACTTATTCTTTACTGCATTCTTTACAAAATCATAAACCTTTTCAGGAGATGTCTTAGACCATTTAACCGGTGCATATCTTTCAATTGAATCAGCTATTACAGCTCCAGCGTTAACTAGAGGATCAGGAACAATAACAACATTGGAATCCCTTAATTTTTGAGGAATCGTATCATTTTCAAAAGGAGCATTTGCAGCTGAAATAATGGCTTTAGAATTTAGAAGAAACTGAGAAATATTTCCATTTATTAATCCCGAGATTGAACAGGGGAGAATCACATCAAAATTCTTCCTGTACCAATTTTCGTCATTTCCAAGAGAAATAGCACCCTCAATTTCAGTTTTTTCAATATCAATATCAACCACATAAGTTTTTATATCTCTTTTAATTAATTCATGAGCGACTGTACTGCCTACTGAACCGCATCCATGAACCAGAACACCATTTGAAAGATCGCATCGAATACATTTTTCAAAAGCTTCGAAGGCACCTATAACTCCCATCGCAGTGGCAGTACTAGCATCAACATTACTATTAACAGCTGCGAGGACATGAGGAGTCAATTTATATAATTTTTCCATATCATTCACATCAGTATTCAAGTCACATCCGGTTATCATTCTGCCATCAAGATTTTCTAGAAGTTCAGATGTTACTGAGATAAGTTTTTCTTTCACTGATGAAATATCTGAAGATCTCGCAACAACTTTCCCACCTGAAAAACCAGTGGAATATAGATCATGTTTACTTTTCATAAGATTCGCCAGTCTGAACCCATCCTGAAGACATTCCATATCAGTCTCATAATTAAGAAGCCTTAAACCGCCATTGGCAGGGTGATCGTCAGGTCTATTTTCAGCAACTATGAAAACTGATAATTCATCACTTATGTATTCAGCAAGGACACCTACTTCACTTTTTAATTGAGTCTGTAAATTAACCATTAAACTTTCTCCATCATCTGGTGATGCTCTACGTAATCAAGACTCCAATTTTCAGGTTCAGAATTTATTCGGGTGGTTAATCGATCAAAAAGTATATCAACTGGATTAACAATTCTCGAATTATTCTCATCGAGAGCCGCGATGAAACTGTGTCTACTCCAACTGCGAATGGTCTCCATCAAGCCAATGGAAAATTCCTCAGTATTTTGAGTTTTCCTCCACTTTTCCTTGTAGGGACAATCCACATAAACTGTTCTTTCCTTTAAAAGTCTCAATCCATTTTTATAAGCAGCAGAATCTTTATTGGTTAGAGGTGAAGTAAATTCTTCAGGAGACTTATAGAAATTCTGGATAGTGCCATTTCTATATTCAATTTCTGAAATAAGATTTTCATCGAGCAATTCCTTCCAGATTGAATGAATCTGATCATGAACATTTACAGTTTTTCCTCCGTTATTTCCGAGATATCTATCTTCGTAATCTCTGGATAAATTTACAGTGAGTAATTTACCTCCGACTTTCAGTTCTCTGCTCCTCATTTCAAGAATCTGATTCCAGTCGAACAATGCCTGTTCAAGAAAATCTTTTCTTGCACTCTTATTATCTGAAGCAAGAACATGGGTATGATCATCAAGAGTTTCAACCTTCTTGTTCAACCAGTGCATTGCAGTTGCCGAAAAGCCGAAATCAAGGAAGTCATTTGGTACAAGCTGATCATAGAAACTTCCTGCACATATTAGAGTCGACACCGATTCATTCCCAATGGAATGAACCGAAAGATTATCTATCAGTGCCTTATTATCGTTGGAGAAAAGATCATTCCCTATAAGTGAGATCTGGGTATTAGGATTTCTTCCCTTGATATCATTTATTATCTCTCTCCAAAATTCAGAAGCTGTTCCACCATCAGCTGCGCCAAAATCCATGAGGAATAAATTATCTTCTACTTTTAAATCTGAAATACATTCACCGGCCCAGTCACTTGCCAGATCAATGCAAAGCTTGGCCCCAGCGGTCTGCTCGCTGTAACCTTTTGTCATTGCTATAACCATCAAATATTAAGAAATTATTAAGACAAATTAATACTACATAAATTAATTTATTTCCGCGGATGATTTCCAGAAAAAGGCCTAAAAAGTACAGCTTGGCGGATCATTATTTTCTTAAAAGATAAATTCAATTCCAAAATAAAAACGGACTTTGACTCTTGAACAGCACTCCCTAGAAATAATTTGACAGTCACCTGAATTGCATTTAAATTTATTTAGCACACTTCAGAATTACTGTGCTGCAGGCGATTTTATCTGGTCCAACCCGGCCCACTTTTTTTCAGCCCTTGTAGCTCAGCGGTAGAGCACTCCCTTGGTAAGGGAGAAGTAAACAGCTCAAAAATAATTTAGATATGCTTATAGAAAATAGGATGTTTATGACATTATCGTCATACCGGACACACAGAATATACCTAGCAGCAACCATGAATTATGGTCTAGGTTCTGATGATCAAGAAGAGTTGGCCTACTACAACAAAATCAGAAAAGAGATAGAGGATATGAAAAAAGACTCAGTTAAAAAAGGGATACCCTTTAATTGGGATAACCCCGAAGGAATGGATAAATGAATCTGAATACTTTTTTATTAATTGATGGGAGTCTTATGCTTATAGGTCTACCGTTGCTGATGGTTCTTAACGGCAAAAAGAAAGACCCTTGCGAGCCTTGGTGATGGGGATGATCTGGCTTTTGAATTGGGCGTGATGAACGCCCTTTTTTTATGGATATAACTTTTTAATAGCTTCATTTTGTTCTTGTTTTTTTATTTCTTCAGAATCATAAACAGGACAAGTATTTTGATTAAGTGATAATAAAAAAGCACTCTTTTTAAAACGTTTGAATATGGGATTAAGCAGTAATAGTTTCATTTAAAAGTAACTGGCAATAACAGTTGAATCATAAATATGACCAGCTCCTTCAATTAATGGTTTTACTGCTGGATCTTCAAACATAGCTTTTGATTTCCCTTCTTCACCCTGCTCAATAAGAATTACACTGGTTGGATCATCTTTTTTTACACCTTTATATAAGCAAATAATTCCACGTTCTTTATTCATTTGTATATTTTCTTCGCTGTCATAAACCGCAGCCCATTCTTCAAAAGGGACACTTATTTTGAAGGTGAAAACAGTAGTTTCAAGAGACATAAAAAAAGGAGCTAATTGCCCCTTATTGTAGATCGACTGTCAATAATTATTAGAGGTACAAAGTGCCAAAAGTTTATTCAATAATATCCTTTAATTTGTATAGAGAAATAAATTCTATCTTGTTATTTTCCCATACATTGTGGTCCTCTATTCTATCAACGATTGCAACAACACGATTCACAATGTAACCTGCATCACGCAAAACATTTACTGCCTTGATTGCACTACTACCAGTTGTAGTTACATCTTCCAATACTGTAACGATAGATCCTTCTGGTGGCTTGTTACCTTCAATAACTTCTTTTGTCCCATATCCTTTCGGATTCTTTCTTACGATCAAAGCATCAATATGTTTATTTGAGTAGTATGCTTTCTGTGCGATACCACAAACTAAAGGATCAGCTCCTAGTGTAAGTCCACCAACTGCTGCAGATTTATCTTCTATATGTTCAAACAACAAATGGGATATAAGTGCATTTCCCTCACAGGATAAACTAACAGGTTTACAGTTAATGTAATGCTCTGATTCTTTACCAGAAGATAAGGTAAATTGACCTTTCTTATATGCTCTTTCTTTTATAAGATTTAGTAATGTCTTTCTATGAATTTCCATCAGAGAATTAATTGTTTAGTTGCTTTTGATAATTTACCAATCATCTCAAAAAAAAGTCCCTTTCAGAGTCAACTGTAAGGGGTTGTAAAATATGTTACTAATATCTATAACCTTGGATTTAGTCATTCGGCCGAGGTTTTTTAGCTTTTCCCACCTTAAATTCATGCTGAACAATATAAAACGTTGAAGACATAAAAATATTTGCGTTGATTTAAATCAACTTCGAATAAGTAAAGGGAAGATTAATTTATTTTGAATTCCTAAATAAAAAAGAGGCACAAAAGCCACTGGTGATCGACTGTCAAGGATAGAAGTGTTACTTTGGGCTAAATATCTCAATAACACAGTTACATAGGGAGTAACGAGTATGATTAACTTTCCCTTATTTGTAGAGGGTTTCTTATTTCCTTTATTAGGATTAAGTCTTTTTGCTATTTACAAGAGATCAAAAAGAAAAAAGAGAAAATTTCATGCACCACCTACACACCAACTTCCTAGCTAATTGGAAAATAAAGGTTTTAATGTAACTCAAGGAATGGTTTTACTTCTTTTAAAACCTTTAGATTTACCTCCAAATTTTGTTTTAAATTTGATTATTTACATAACAAACCCTGAAAACAATATTGGTTACGAATGAAAAATATTGATAAAATTTCAATCCTAATGAAGACTAAACCTGCGAATTAATATTTATCAAGATACCTATTAAATAAAAAATATTTTTATCTTATCTCTTCAAAACATTGCCTATTTTAACCATTTTGAAATTTAATTGTTGATCCTCTTTCCGTATATTGGAGTACCTCAAACCGAACATCTTTATTAATCGAATGACTCATCTATTTAGTTAGAACATATGTGTAGTTGTCATAAGAAAATGCTCACCAAACCAATAAAAAAAGAAGTTTATAACTCTGATATTAAAAAAAGATCAGAAGAAGAACTTCTAGAAGAAGAAATCAAAAATCAGCAAACTATAGATATTTTTATTGAATCTGATAAAAACTGGTGTTGATTAAAAATTATTTTAAAGGAGCTAACAATGAACTTAAAAACCTCACCATTCTCAATTCTAAATAAAGAGAGAAGAGAACTTGATTACATCAAAGGAGTTTATAAGAGAAGAGTTCAAGCTGAAATCGATTCTTATAAAGACTCTGAGGATGAAAGTAAAAGAGATACAATCCAAATCCAAGATGTATTAATGATCGACAGGATTTCTATCTAATTATTTATTTACTTATTGATGCTGATTAATTCACTAATTACATAAAAAAATTTAGTAAAAGGAAATTGTTATGAGCGGGGATTTCGAGACACATGAAATGAATCAACCAAAAATTTCATATTTAAAAGAAAGATCAGAAAATAATACAGAATGGTTAGATAAATTAATTAATAAAATTGAAGATATGAAGAACAAAATAACCGAAACTGCTTAGCCTCCGAATATTTAATTTACCTTTATATATTGACAACTGAGTACAAATACTCTATAAATAAAGTGTAGCTAAAGCTACCAAATCGTCCGATCTACCACTAGATAGACCGCAGTACGACTCAAGCCAAAGGACGGGGACTTGAGCAAGTTCAGGAGCTGCATCATGGTAAACATGTATTTTAATGGCAAGTCATTTGTATATTGCAAGAGACAAGAAGAGAAGACAATAAAGCTTACTTATAGAGGATCTAGTTATTCGAGATAAAAGATCTCATATCTAATAGATATCTAATAAACAATTATTTTGGGATTTACTATGAAATTTACTAATTCTCCTTTTGCCATTCTCGACAAGAATATGAACGCATTAGATTATCAAAAAAGAAACCTTATATATGAAGATTATTGGAGAAGAGAAGGAGTTTATCAGAAACTTCATAAAGAATCTGAATAAGTAGTCTAAGTATTTTAGTGATTCTTTCTTGATTCATATACCAATATTCTTGCTATTAATTAAGTAGATACTTTTTTATTTAATGCAATTAGATGTTTTTCTAATGAATATGTGCGTTGTAGTTTTAGGTTTACTTGTCAGAAGAGAAATCAAACTTAGGAAAGCCAGATAGATTATGAAGACGCAAATTTTTAAAGAGCAGTACATTCCAAATGTCCATGCTATTTCTTTATTACTAATGCTTCTTCTATGTTTGTGGTTGCCACTAGGACTAAGATTCTTTTTGATCCTTTAATCAGACAAATTAGAGATGAAATTTAATTCTCAGACTTTAAGCTTACTGTTAAACATAGCTGTCTGTATTTTGGTATTCGTTATTTAACTTTCAATTTCCTTAATTTTGCAAGAAGTATAAATGGAGTATCTGATCCAAAACTAGACATAAAAAAAAGACCCTTGCGAGTCTAGGTGATGGGGATTTCTATCATGGCAAATAAAACAGAAACAAACAACCCCACCTAAAGTAAGAAATATTACAGTCAAACACTATATGTAGTGCTATCATATTAGGAAGGCTGGGTGATGGGGATGATCTAGCTTTTAGAAAGGGCGTACTTAACGCCTTTTTTTTATGGATATAACTTATTAATAGCTTCTTCTTGTTTTTTATTTCTTCAGCATCATATACAGGACAAATATTCTGATTAAGTGATGAAAAAAAAAGTACTCTTTTTAAAACATTTGAATATAGGTGTAAGTAGAAAGCGTTTCATTTATTTATTCAACGATAATTGTCCCGCCCATTCCAAAAGATGCATGCGGAGAACAAACATAATAGTATTTACCTGCTGATACGCCCGTGGTATTCCATGATAGTTTTCCATTTTGCGTTCCAGGAGTCCCAGAAATTGTCCCTGTGGTTACCTGATCACCACCTCCACGAGAAAATTCAGTCTTTATATAGAACGGATGACGAGATGCATCAACATCAAAAATAATTGTGTCTCCTTTATTCACTGTAACTTTAGGGTCGTCCCCACTTACAGATCCATTCCTATCAGTTCCACTAAGAATATAGTTGCGATAACTCTCTGCTGATACATCTATTTTAAATACTTCTGTATCTGCAATAGCTGGTCCTGAGAAACCAAAAAGTAAAGGTAAGAATAAAAGAGATCTCATGAATTTGAATACTTTATAATTGAATATTAAGAAAAAAAGAAGCTAATTGCCCTTCAATTCAGATTGAATTTCAATTACTAATAATTAACTTTGCAAGTGGTAAGGGTTTCAGAAAAAATGAAGCTAATAAAGATAGATTTTTTTAAGATTAGATAACTTAATTCTATGGAAAGTTAAATGTCTATCATTACTGACAATACAGTGTTAATACATATTTATAGCGGTTTAGAATCCCAAAATAAAATAACTTTAGGTTTACTTGTTACACTTACTGCAGAAAAAAACGATCATAAAGTAACTCTTTTTCTGGCAGGAGACGGAGTAGACATATTAAATTGCAAAAAAGCTGGAGAAATAGTTGGTCAAGGTACTGGAGATTTATACGAACATCTTGAAAATTTAAAGAACTCAAAAGTTACCATATATGTCTCGGGGAAGTCAGCCAAATCGAGGGGTTACGATGAAAAGCTTCTAGATGGATATAAAGCAGAGTTTGCTATGCCTGATGTACTAATTGAAGAATCAATTAAAGCTGATAGTGTTCTTTGCTATTAAAAAAAGAGGGTTTTATCCCTCTAATATAAATCGACTGTCAGAGAATTAAACTATCCCATCTCAGCAACAGCATCGGCAACCTGCTTATTTCTTTGAATGACTTCTTCATCATTTAAAACAGCAGTGATATTCCATTCGAGGCCAAATTTTGCTCTCCATACTCCGAAATGTTCAGATATTGCTAAGTGATTATCAGCTTTGAAAGTCACAAAAACTTCTCCAGTTTCAGGGGCATGAAGTCTACTTATCAATTCAAATCCTTCAAAGTTATCCATCGGTGCACCGGAAGCAATATATTGTTCAAACATTTTGTAACCTTCAGCTTGAGAGATTCCATCGGGAATTAATCCATGAACGTGATAATGAGCCATATAAAAAAATAATTTGTAATTACTAATTTAAAACCAATAATTCAGAAAGCACTTAATTTATCTCTGAATTTAGATTTTTCAATTTTCTTCTAGCAATAAATCTTTGATTTTGTATAACATGTACCGTTTAAATATTTTTTGAAGGCTATCAATTAAATATGACTTATTTTGCCGAACCTTATAATATTGAATACGACGAATGGTTCGACGAAAATATTGAACCGCTGGACCTAATGAATTATTCAAATGAAAAGGAATTTAGTGATTCAGTACATGAGAAGTTCTATAAGATTTCCACTCAGAATTTAACTATTGGCTCTTCTGATAATTTTCACAAATAAAATAATTTAATATTCTATCACGATGCATAAAAAAGACCCCTGATAGAGGTCTTTTCTTGGTTTAACTAAATGAAGTGTTTCCTTGTTTCCACTGTTTCAGTAAAACCTCTCCTACACACTCTTACAATATGCCATATATTCTCCTAAGCCGAAAGGGTATGAGGAAAATAATTTAATTGTCACATGTACCAGTTATGATTTTCTGTTTTTATTTCAATAAAAAACACCCTAATTTAGAGATAAGGGTGCTTGATTATCAGAAATTAGTGTGTGAGGAGTTTCTGATATTATTACCATACTGGCATAAGGTATCAAATATCTAGAGTATTAATTACTAAAAATAGTTTTGTTAAGAGTTTTTGATATAGATTACCTACAAATAAAAAGATTATGAGCGAAAAGTAAATTATCTCTTTCTTCTTATTGCACTCTTAATTAATTATTCCTTCAGGATTTTTAGGTCTTTAAGGACTTGCCTATATCTAACGATTTGGTTCTATATAAATAGGTTTATTTTTATTATGCAAATTTCAATTTTTGCAAAAGCAGTTTTCTTTTTAGCTCTTTATGCAATTTCTGACCTTTCAATAAAAAATCATATTTTAAAAAAAACAATCCGCAGAGCTAATAGAGCTAAATCAATTTTTTGATATTTAAAATTTTTATTTGACTAAATGCATCCATTATCTTCCTTTAGATAAGAGATAATTCAAAAAAATACCCCCAAAAACTAATAAACTACCTACTGCAACAAAAGAAACTAAATCTAATATTGATTTATCAGTATTTACTTTTAAAAATGTAAAGCCAAAAGCAAATACAGGCAATAATAATATCGCCTTAGGAATAAGTGATTGATACCATTTTTTTAAAACGGGATCTTCCTCTTCATTTAATTGTTTGTACATCTTTTCTAACTTTTCTCTATACTCCTCCATTACTGTTTTTGCCGGTGAAAAAGAATTACTTAATCCTTTAATTATATCTTCGTAGAAAGTCTATGTAGTAACTACTAAGTTGTTATTTTCTCTGAAGAAAAAGATAACTTGTCGTTTATGTTTCAAAGTCAGTTTAAATGTTTTTTAAAAGTTTCTTAATAGCTAAGTAATTAATAGGGTTACAAGTGTTTATTCTTCAAATTCAGCGTCAAAGCTTTTCATATCCTCATAGAGAGTATGAAAAGACTTTTCAATTAGATCTTTACCTTTCCTTGTAAGTTTCAAAAGTGTTCTTCTTTTATCTTTTGGATCTTGTTCTTTAGAAACTAGACCTAATCCTGCCTTACCTAGCCTATGATATCGACTTATATAATCTGTCATCCTTGATGCACTAGCTTTACTCATATCGAAGTATTTTTCAATATCCTTTTTCGTACAATTTTGATAGGTTGCCACATACCAAAATACTGCCATTGCCTGAAGTGGAACGTCCTGAGAATTATCTAACTTCATGAACATTGTGAGGACTCGTAAAAGGTTATATGATTCGTTATCTATCTTTAATAAACCCTCCAATTTTGCTTGGGTCATATCTTTTTAATACTTATGTGTAGATTCCAATTTTAATATAAAAAGTGAATACTTGTAAATATAGATCCATAAGTGGAATGATTTGAATATATCACCAATTTAAAATATTAATTTATAAATAATTAACTTAGAGATTTAAATCATTCTTAAATTTTTAAAGAGAATTAATATAGGGGACAAGATTATTTTTCATAAAAGTCGCAAACAAAACAAATAATAAAAATATAAATAACTGAACCATTAGCCAGGCAAACAATTTATAGTTTGGATCTTTTGTAAAAAGATAAATATTTTTTGTAATAAGGGAATTAAGATGAACAACTTTTAGAGTTGCCTCTTTAAATTCATTTTTGTTGTTCAAATAAATCTTTATTTGAAGCTTTCGCTAAAGACTTTACAAATTCTTTTTGTTTTAAAGAGAGATCATTATCAAAGTTATCCATAATCTTCTTTAAGTCTATGAACTAATAGCTTAATTTCACTTATTGATCTTAGAAAGGTTAATTTTTAACAAATCTATGCTGAATATGTACCATCACTTTCTCTTCTAGCTTCAGCTAATAATATTTCATGAAAAACCTTTTCTATCATATAAGCACTTTTAATCCCGTAGCATTTTTTATTTGAACTTTTCACTAAGTCTCTTTGACTTATGTGATTATATTCACAACAATTACATTTAATATCAATTTTCTTGCCTTTATAAATATCCATAGCTCTCTCAAAAATCCATTGTTGAACTCGTATATTTTTCCAACTGTCAAAATCAGACCATTCAGAAATATCCTTATCAATAGTATCAATTAATCCTTGAACATCACTCACTTGGTAAAGAAGGGCTTCTTCTCTTGCTATCTGCTTTATGCCGATTGTATTGATAAGATCATGATTCATTTCAATAATATAATAAAAATTTTTTAAAATTAAATTAGTTCCTGAATTGCCTTGGCTGGTCTTATAGAAGGATCTATATTTCTTAGCATTTGAAAATCATTAAAATCAAACCCTGGGCCAACACAACAACTTGTGAGTGTAAATTCTCCGGTACTGCTAGCAGCCTGCCAATATCCAGAGGGGATCATTTCAATAGGATTATTTAAATCTAATCTTTTATTTCTTAATTCTTTATTATCATCTAGAAAATATAGGTTAAGGGGTGCCCCTTGAAGATAAATCCATATCTCATCAGAAGAATTTACTCGATGCCATTTACTTCTTTCACTTTTACAGAGTAGATAATAAATGCTAGTAATATTATTTCTCTTTTGACCATCATTTCTAGTCACATGATTTTTACTTCGTATGATTTCTCTAAACCATCCTCCTTCAGGGTGAGGAGATAATTTAAATTTATTTATGATTTCAGAACTACTTTTATCTAAATGCACTTTGAGAGTTTTTTAAAATTACTTCAATATTTTAGAGTCAAAAAGAAAAGCTTAAAAAAATATCCAAAAAAAATTAATTAGAAATCATTAAATAATATGTAAAGCTATCACTAGCAAAAGTTTTTCCTATATTTGCTCCAAAATATAGAGCTGATAAGTATAAAAGTAATTTATTCATTTTTTGGAAGCTTTAACTAATTTCTTATAAAGTTTCACTGAGATAGGCCGCATAAAGGGAAAAATTTCTCTTATTAAATTAATTATTTTAAAATATATTTATTGTCACAAGATATACCGATAAAAAGTCATAACCATATGCCTTTCAAATAACACATATAAATTTATCTAATACAAAAAAGGCCTTAAATAGGGCCTATGTAGGCCTTAAGCGATTTAATTTCAATAATTGAATTATGCGCACAAAACTGATAGATCCACAAAATTCTTACTTTCATCTGCAAGTTCAGTCATTATTCTATTAAGCCACTCAGAAGTACTCTCGCAATAACCGACATTAACAACTGTTTTTGAGGTTGTTTTTTCTTGGTTTTTCATAAAAAATTTCTGATTTATTTTTTAAAATACCTAGAAATACAATTTATGAGAATAAGTCTTAATTACTATCACTACAAAATAGTTGCATTTAATACAAATTACATATTTAAAAATATAAAAAAAGAATAATTTCATTGACATTAACAATCAATCAAGTTTATTTAGATAAAAATTATCTGTTTTAATTGTGAATAACATCAAAATCGAAGAGTTAATGAAAGTAAGATTTGATGGAATTGCAAATAGACTAGGACATTTAACAAAGGGAGAAAGCGAATCTTTATTGCTAGAACATCTTGAG
>QBXG01000012.1:0-32313 GCA_003283445.1 Prochlorococcus sp. AG-321-D23
TTCTTCAGTAAGTTCAGAAACAAAAACAGAAGCCCCATCAAAAGTAGAAAATACTAGTATTGATAAAAAACCTATGAAGAAAAAACATGCTGATGTACCAGTAAATATCTATAGGCCAAAGACTCCATTTGAAGGAACTGTTACTGGGAACTACAGCCTTCTTAAAGAAGGGGCTATTGGAAGGGTAAATCACATAACTTTTGACCTTAAGGAAAGTGATCCTTTTTTAAATTATGTCGAAGGACAAAGTATAGGTATTATGCCTGTAGGTGAAGATGCCAATGGTAAGCCCCATAAGCTAAGACTATATTCAATAGCTAGTACAAGACATGGGGATGATTTCGAAGGTAATACCGTTTCTCTTTGTGTCAGGCAACTTCAATATGAAAAAGATGGTGAAACTATAAATGGTGTTTGCTCAACTTACTTATGTGATATTAAGCCAGGAGATAAGGTAAAGATTACAGGTCCTGTAGGAAAAGAAATGCTTCTTCCTGACGAAGAGGATGCAAATATAGTAATGCTAGCTACTGGTACGGGTATAGCTCCTATGAGGGCTTATCTAAGGAGAATGTTTGAAGCTACCGAGAAGGAAAAAAATAAATGGAACTTTAAAGGTAAAGCATGGTTATTTATGGGTGCTCCTAAATCAGCTAACTTGTTATATGAGGAAGATCTACAGAGATATCTTGAAAACTATCCAGATAACTTTAAATATACTAAAGCCATTAGTCGTGAACAACAAAATACAAAAGGCGGAAGAATGTATATTCAAGATAGAGTTCTTGAATCTGCAAATGAAATCTTCAATATGATCGAAGATGAAAAAACTCATATTTATCTTTGTGGTTTAAAAGGTATGGAACCTGGCATAGATGAAGCTATGACAAAAGCAGCTGAAGAAAAGGGATTAAATTGGTCAGAATTAAGACCACAATTAAAAAAAGCTGGTAGGTGGCACGTAGAAACTTATTAAATTTTTCTAAAAAGTTTTTTTAAATAACTAAAAGACTTTTTTGGTTTAGACACAAAATGTAGCTAATTAGCCAAAAAAAGACGATTTTATCTATATAAGACTTATAAAAAAATATGCCCTCAACCTTAAGTAATCCTCTTCGATTAGGTTTGCGACAAGAAAGAGTAATATCTCCACAATGCCTAATAATATTCGGAGCTAGTGGAGATCTTACCCACAGGAAACTTATACCTGCCTTATTTGAACTTTATTTGCAAAGAAGGATACCTAGTGAATTCGCCATAGTTGGATGTGCAAGAAGGCCTTGGAGTGATCAAGATTTTAAGGAAAAAATGCAAGCTAAGTTAGCTGATCAAATATCTGAGAATGAAAAAGAATGGGAACAGTTTTCAAATTATCTATTCTATGAGCCAGTTGATTTGCAGCAAGAAGATCATGTTGTAAGACTTTCCAAAAGATTAAATGAAATTGATAAATTACAGGCTACACATGGTAATAAGACCTTCTACTTATCAGTATCTCCAAACTTCTATGGAAGTGGATGTAAGGCTCTAAAGGCTGCTGGATTACTAGATGATCCTAAGAAAAGTCGAATTGTTATTGAAAAACCCTTTGGAAGAGACTATTCAAGTGCTAAGAAATTAAATAAGATCGTTCAAAGTTGTGCAGATGAAAGTCAGATATATCGAATAGATCATTATTTAGGGAAAGAGACTGTTCAAAACATATTGGTTATGAGGTTTGCTAATACTATTTTTGAACCTATATGGAATAGAAATTATATTTCAAGTGTTCAAATAACATCATCGGAAACAGTAGGGGTTGAAGATAGAGCTGGTTATTATGAAAGCTCTGGAGCTTTAAGAGATATGCTCCAAAATCATTTAACTCAAATGCTTGCTGTTACTGCAATGGAGCCTCCTGGTAAATTTGAACCTGAGGCAATAAGAAATGAAAAAGCAAAAGTTCTTCAAGCTTCAAAACTTGCCGATGAGGATGAACCTTGGAATTGCTGTATCAGAGGACAGTACGCACAAGGAGGAAATAGCCTAAAAAGACTTAAAGGTTATAGAGATGAAGACGGAGTAAATTTGAACAGTACAACAGAAACTTATATTGCTGCAAAAGTATTTATTGATAATTGGAGATGGCAAGGAGTTCCTTTCTACTTAAGAACAGGTAAAAGACTGCCAAAAAGACTAGGGGAAATTGTATTAACATTTAAAGATGTACCAGTACATTTGTTTGAATCAACAATAATTAATCCCGCGCCAAATCAACTTATTCTTAGGATTCAGCCTAATGAAGGAGCTACTTTTAAATTTGAAGTCAAATCACCTGGTTCTGGGATGAAATCAAGACCAGTTGAAATGGAATTTTCTTATGATGAATCTTTTGGAGAACCTTCTGATGAAGGTTATGTAAGGTTGTTGGCTGATGCCATGCTTTCTGATCCTACCTTGTTCACAAGAAGTGATGAGGTTGAAGCTGCTTGGAAACTTTATACACCATTAATAGAATTAATGGAAGATGCTCCTTGGAAGTTACCTATTCACAAATACGAATCAATGACTTGGGGACCTCCTGAATCAGATCAATTACTTTCCAAAGACAATATTTTCTGGCGCAGACCTTAACTTTATAATGAAACCTCAATTAACACTTCAAACACCATTAGAGCTGCCTCATCAAGAAATATCTAATTATTTAAATCAATTATGGATTTCTGAAGATGAAGATAGTTCTGGAGCAAATACTTTTACTTTAATGGTCTGGCAGCCTGCATGGCTTGAACAATGTTTAGTTAAATCAGGCTTAATAAGTGGACCAATTACTGGGACATTAAGTCCAGAGATAATTAAAGTTGCTAAAAATTTAATTATAGATAAAGGATTATCACACACTACCTCAATATATAGTGAAGAGTTATTGACTTTATTGAAGGAAAATTTATCAAATAAAGATCAAGAAGACTTAAGAGGGCAATTCTTTGAATCTTCAATAAGTACTTTAAATCCTAGAAGATTGATTACTTTAGCACCAACTTTAAATAAAGAATCAGAGATAAAAACTTTTGTATCTGCCTATTGCCCACTTAGTGACAACACTATAACTCAACCTATATGTGGCGATTTAGTTGTCATAAGGGGTGACTCTAATTCTATTAATAAAAAAGGATTGAAAATTATTGATGACCTATCTATAAAAGATTTACCTACATGGTTATGGTGGAATGGTAGCCTTGATGAATCTCAAGAAATTTTTAATTATCTTACTGATCAAGGTATTAGATTAATTATTGATACTGCAAATGGGTCGCCCAAAAGATGCTTGAAAATCCTTTATCAATCAATAAAATCAAATAAGGCTATTAACGATTTAAATTGGGTAAGACTTAAAAGTTGGCGTGAATCATTAGCAATGATTTTTGATCCTCCATCCAGGAGACCTATTTTGGATCATATCTCAGATATAGATATAGATATAGCAGAAGGTAATTTTCTTCAAGCGTTATTTCTAATCTCGTGGATTAGTGACAAACTAGAATGGGTATTTTCAAAAATAGATAAACATGGACAATTAATAAAAATTGAATTTGAAAGAAATAATGGCGAGAAAATTTCGACATGTATAAATCCTGTACCTTTGGGAAATCCAAGTATTAATTCTGGCCAAGTTATTGGATTAAGGTTGATTTCCAAAATTAGTGAGGTTCGTAAAAACAATACTTGTGTAATACTTGGCTGTGAATCTGTTGAATGTATGAGACTTGAAGCAGGAGGTATGGCTGATATGCAATTAATAGAGCAAGTCGTTCCCAATGCTTTTGCTTCCTCAGAATCAGATGTAAGTAAGTTATTGGGAAGTAGTAGAGGAAATACCAGTCCACTTTTTGAAAATGCTATCAAGGTCGCAGTACAAATATTTAATGGTTTTAATAAATAAAACTAATTAAATGCCTTGTGTAATATCTTCTCCTTCAACTGATACTGGGAAAACGACTTTAGCTCTGTTGATTTCTTGTTGGGCTTTTTCAAAAGGGATAAAAATACAAACTTTCAAGGTTGGACCAGATTATCTTGATCAACAACAACTTAGTTCAATTGGCCAACCTATTTGTCGAAATTTAGATATTTTTTTAAGTGGTGAAGAATGGGTTCAGAAAAATTTTTTAAAGCATTCTTTGAAATATGAGTTCTCATTGATAGAAGGAGCCATGGGTCTTTTTGATGGATTAGGTTCAACTGCTTATTCAAGTACTGCAAATGTTGCAAAATTACTTGATACTCCAATAATTTTTATTGTTAATGCTAAAGGTCAAGTAACCTCTCTTCTTCCAACAGTTAGAGGTTTTAGAGATTTTGATAATGAATTATCAATAAAAGGAATTATATTTAACAATGTCAATTCAGATAGACATAAAAGATTAATTAGAGAAGTTTTTAAAAATGAGGATATCGAAATTCTTGGTTTTTTACCTTCTGATTCAAAAATAACTGTTAATAAAGCTAATTTAGGTTTAATTTCTCCATTTGATAGTGATAGAAAAATTGATGTTGATTATTTTGCAAGTTTTGCTGAAAAAAATCTTGATGTTATTTCTCTAAGCAAATTCCTGAAATCCCCTCCAAAAAAAAATATATTAAATGCCACTTCTAGTAATGATTTTAAAATAGATAAAAATAAACCTATCGCAATTACAGAAGATAAAATCTTTCATTTCCAATATCCTGAAACGAAGGAGTTTCTTGATGAAATAGGAATTCCTCTAATTTCATGGAGCATTTTTAATAATGAAGAAATTCCAAATGAGGCTTCATCTTTAATTATTCCAGGAGGTTTTCCTGAAAAATATGCTAGTCATATAAGTAATTCAGATAAAAGCTTAAAGTCATTAAGAGAATTCCGTAAAAAAGGATTTATTTATGCAGAGTGTGGTGGGATGATGATCTTAGGAGATTTAATAAAAGATGAAAATGGTAACAACCATAAAATGAGTGGAATATTACCTTTTAAATCAATTAAAAGTAATTTGTCGGTAGGTTATAGATATATAAAGGGTCTAAAAGACACTCCAATAATTAAACAAAATCAATTAATAAGAGGACATGAATTTCATTATTGGGAAGTTGAACGTTCTTCCTCAGAATTTGAGTTAAAAAAAAATGAATATAATAGCCAATTATCTTTTCCATGGGAAATTAAATCGTGGGAGACTAAATTTAAAAATGAAGGGTGGTCAGATAACAAATTACATGCAAGTTGGATTCATTTACATATACCAAGTTGCCCAGAAGCTGCAAAAAACTTCATAAATGCTACACAAGTTAATTATTCTCAAAATTCTTAATTTATTATCAAATTAATTATGTTTTGAGGTGAACCTATAAAAACTATTCCTGGTAATGTAATTAGGGGACCCAAAAGACTTCCTACAATAACTTCAAATTTTGTATGACCGAGAGTTTCTTTTAAAGCTAATTGAGACTCAGGATCTAATTTCTTTGCGAGTTTGTTAATTTCTGCAGCCTGAATACCGGCTGATTTTCTAACCCCACTAGCGTCGTACATAACAATTAGGGAAAGTGCAATCGCTAATGCAAATATTGGGTTATCAAAGCCTAATTGAAAACCAATTCCTGAAGTAGTTCCAGTTATTAAAGCAGAATGGCTTGAGGGCATCCCTCCTGTTTCAAACATAATTCCAAATCTAATCTTTCCTGTTGAAAAGAAATTAAAAATAATTTTGAAAAATTGAGCTATTAAACAAGATAATAAACTCCAGAAAAGAACTGAATTATCAAAGAAAGCTGAAAATTCTGACATAAGTTAAATACTCTTTAGCTATCTCTATTTGTAATGAAATCAGCTAAGGAGATTAAATGTTTTGCATTTAAACCCCAAGGCTCAATTGCTTTCTTAGCTTTATCCACTAAATCGAAAGCTCTTTTCTTTGATTCCTCCATTCCAAGTAATTTAGGATATGTAGTTTTATCTGCCAAAAGATCTTTACCTGCTGTTTTACCAAGCTTCTCACTGCTTGAAGTTAAATCAAGGATGTCATCTATTATTTGGAATGCTAAACCTATTCCCTCTGCATATGTAGTTAGGGCCTTTAATAATTCTTCATTAGCTCCGGCAATCATTGCTCCAGTTCTTACGCAAGCTTTTAATAATGCACCGGTCTTATGAAGATGAATGTACTCAAGGGTTTCGAGATCAACCTCTTTCCCTTCACATTCCAAATCAACAACTTGACCTCCAACTAGTCCGGGTGCTCCTGCTACTAGGGAAAGTTCTCCAACTACATTTAATAATCTATTGGGATCAACGCCAGGGCTTCTTAATGAGACCATTTCAAAGGCTCTAGTTAATAATGCATCACCAGCAAGAATAGCTAATGCATCTCCATAAACTTTATGGTTAGTAGGTCTTCCTCTCCTTAAGTCGTCATTGTCCATCGCAGGTAAATCATCATGAATTAAGGACATGGTATGAATCATTTCTATGGCAACCGCTGTAGGAACAGCTAGAGAGGGATCACCTCCTGCTAGAGAACAAGATGCTAGACACAAAATAGGACGTATCCTTTTACCTCCAGCCAGGAGAGAATATCTCATTGATTCCCTAAGCACTTCTGGATTCTCTGGGCCTAATGATAAATTAAGAGCTTCTTCGACGACATTTCTTGTGTCTGTTAGATATTTTTCAAAATCTTGAATATTATCTATAACTTCTGTCATTTTTACGTTGAGTAATTTTTTTCTGCATCATTGGCTTTATGGCTGCAGGTCATTAAGAGTTGATGATAAACCAAATTGTTTTTGCCAGCTGGAAATAGTATTTACTAGTAACATTGTTACTGTCATTGGTCCAACACCACCAGGGACGGGAGTGTATGCAAATACTTTGGAAATGACATCTTCCAATAATACATCTCCACATAATCTGTTTTTGCTTTTGTCGGAACTTTCTAATCGATGAATTCCAACATCAATGATTACAGCACCCTCCTTAACAAAACTCGAGTCAACTAAGTTAGGTTTTCCTGCCGCAGCAATTAATATATCCGCTTCCTTACTTATTTTATTTAAATTTATAGTTTTTGAATGAGTTATTGTTACCGTCGCATTAAGATTCAGCAACATAAGGGATAGTGGTTTTCCCACCAACAAACTTCTTCCAATAACAACAATTTTCTTTCCTTCAATTTCAATATTTTGGGATCTTAGTAAATTAATTATCCCAGCTGGTGTGCAGGATCTCATCGCAGGTTCATTTTTTACTAACTTCCCAATATTTTGCTCATTTAATCCATCTACATCTTTTCCTGGGTTAATAAAACTTATCAATCTTTGTTCATCAAATTTCTTTGATATGGGTAGTTGTAATAACATCCCATCAATATTGTTATCAAGATTTAATTTATTTAATAATTGTTCAACTTCTTTTTGTTCTACTGAATCTTTTAGATGAAAAATATAACTCTTTATTCCTACTCGCGAACAAGCTTTTTCTTTGTTCCCTACATAAACTCCGCTTGCGGGATCTTCGCCAATTCTTATTACAGCCAAACCTGGATTTCTTTTTGCAATTTTTTTATTAATTTGAATATAGTTTTTTAATCTTTCTTCGATTTCTAAAGATAATTTTTTACCATCTAGTTTTAATGACATTTAGAAAAACTTCTCCTTTTTACTTCTAGCATGCCTATAATTTTAAATTAATCAATTATATCTAATTGTATTCTGTGGAAACTACTACAAGAATTATAAAAAAATTAAAAAAATTATGGAAAAGAAGTCAATTTCCTGCACAGAATCCTATTCAAATTTCAACAATAGATAAATTAATTATCTTCCTTATATGTATTGTTATCTCCATAATATCTTCCTATGAAATTCTTATTGCTCCGACGTTAGGAGTTTCAGATGTTTTTTCTTGGGGCTTGAATTTTGTTGAAGTTTTATTCACGTGTGGATTTTTAATACTAGTTTCTAGAAAAGAAAATCCAAACATTAATTCAAGACAAATCTTGTTAATTATTTCACTGCTGTTAGTCGTTCAGATGATAAAAAATATATTTGGATCAGGATTTAGTCCTTTATCTATCATCATACCTCCTGCTTTAATTATTTCTCAAGGTATGGGAACCATAACTGCTTTAGCTTGGGTCTCAATAGCAAGTCTAAGTTGGCCAGATTCTCTGATGAATATTAATAATAATCTGCTTCTCATAACATTGATTTGCGCCAGTGTCGTTTCAGTTCTTGGAGGAAGAATAAGGAGTCGAGCTCAGTTACTTCAACTTTCAATATTTGTTCCAATTGGGGCATTGATTTCTCAATGGTTACTAATTGGAAATGATGAATATTCCTTAGTGGATAAACAAGAATTTTTTACTTTAAATGGCAAAATATTTTCTGATTCTTTGTTATTGGCAATAATAATGCTCATTACAATATTATTTATCCCCATTTTTGAGTCCATATTTGGATTATTAACAAAGGCAAGATTATTGGAATTGGCTGATAAAGAAAAACCTCTTATTAGAAGACTCTCTATTGAAGCTCCAGGTACTTTTGAACATACTTTATTGATATGTGGTCTAGCTGAAGAGGCGACAAGAATGATAGGAGGGGATATTGATCTTATCAAAACTGGTTCTCTCTATCATGATGTTGGGAAATTACATGCTCCAAATTGGTTTATTGAGAATCAAGATGGGGGGGTGAATCCACATGATGAAATAGATGATCCTTTAAAAAGCGCAGAGGTTTTACAAGCCCACGTAGATGAAGGCCTGAAATTTGCAAGAAAAAATAGATTGCCAAAACCAATAGCTAATTTCATTCCAGAACATCAAGGAACTCTAAAAATGGGATATTTTCTTAATAAAGCTGAAGAGAAAAATTTAAATTTTAATGAGAGCGATTTTAGATATAAAGGACCTATCCCTCAATCTAAAGAAACGGCTATCTTGATGCTTGCCGATGGATGTGAAGCTGCATTAAGAGCGATGGATATTAATGCTTCTGATTCTGAAGCATTAGTAACAATATCTAAAATAGTTAATTCAAGGAAAACTGATGGCCAGTTAAATGATAGTAATCTTTCCAAGGGAGAAATTTTTCTAATAAAAAAATCTTTTTTAAATGTTTGGAAAAGAATTAGACATAGAAGAATACAATATCCAACAGCAAAAAATAATACTTTTTCCTAATTTAATATTTTTTTATAATCTAATATTTCTTCGATGTTTCGGATTACACCAATATATTAAAGCTAAGGTACTAAATAAAGAGGACATAAGTGTAATGCCTCCAATTCCAAAAATATCTTTAAGGGCGACTAATCGAAAAATAGAATATGGAGCTGTTCCAGAAATTATCATTGAAAGAGATACTAGAGTTAAGGTAATACCCCATTTCTTCTCCGCTAAAAGAGCAGAAGAAGAGACTATCCCAACTATTGCAGCAGGCCAGCCAATACTTATAGCTAGAGTAATATTAGCAACTTTTAATGGAGGGCCATAACTTACTATTAAAGCGATTATAGGTAAAGCAATAATATTACCTATTAAACCAACCCATGCAAGAGTCCAATATCCTAATACCCTGTCTCTCATATATTTATTTGATTAAATATAAAATTAAAGCTTTAATCTACATTATTAGGCTACTAGTTTTTGGCTAAACTTAATAATCCCAAAACTAAATTATTTTTCAGGGTTTGATAATATCTTATTTTTAGGATTTTCTAAATTATCAAATTGTGGGTGAATAGAGTTTTTCTTCTCTGAGAATACAAGTCTATTTAAAGCATTTACAAAAGCATTAGCAGCAGCAACAACTACGTCTGTATCCGCAGAATGTCCAGAATATATCTTATTCTTGTTCCGAATTCTTATAGTAACTTCCCCTAATGCATCTATTCCTTCCGTTACAGATTTCACTGAAAACTCGATTAATTCATTAGGAACTTTAGCTAATGCATTTAGAGCTTCGCAAACAGCATCTACAGGTCCAGTACCTATCGCGACAGCAGTATCTTCAGTATGATCTTCTGTATTTATAAGAGTTACTGTCGCGGTAGGCTTAGATGTACTGCCGCAACTTACTTGAACATGACTTAGTTGAAATTTAGATTCCGGAAGTTGAACCTGTTCACTAACAATAGCTTCTAAGTCTCTATCAGTAATTTCTCGTTTTCTATCAGCGAGATCTTTGAAACGAGCAAAAGCATCATTCAAGTCTTCTCTACTTAAATCGTATCCCATCTCTTCCAATCTTGCTCTTACAGCACTTCTTCCGCTAAGTTTCCCTAGTGAAATTTTATTATCATTCAAACCTACAGTTTTTGCATCAATAATTTCATATGTGAGTCTATTTTTTAGTACACCATCCTGATGGATTCCCGACTCATGAGCAAAAGCATTTGCCCCAACAATTGCCTTATTAGGCTGAACATTCATTCCAGTTAAGTTAGATACTAATCTGGAAGTTTTTGTGATTTCTTCTGTTCTTATGGCTGTTAGTGGAGTAGGTGAATCTGAACTTCTATCAAAGAAACTATTAAAAAAACTTTTCCTCACGTGTAATGCCATTACTAATTCTTCTAGGGAGGCATTTCCTGCTCTTTCACCTATCCCATTTATGGTGCACTCTAATTGCCTCGCTCCGTTCTTTGCTGCTTCTAGAAAATTAGCAACTGCTAATCCTAAATCATTATGACCATGAACTGAAATAATAGCTTCATCAATATTTGGAACATTTTTATTAATATCAAAAATAAGCTTCCCAAACTCACTTGGAGTTGTAAAACCAACTGTATCTGGAATATTAATAGTTGTAGCTCCTGATTTAATCGCTAGTTGAATTACTTCATAAAGAAATTCAGGATCACTTCTTGAGGCGTCTTCACAAGAGAATTCAATATCATCAACTAATGATTTAGCATAACTAACCATTTCAGGAACTATATAAAGAACATCTGATCTTGTTTTTCTAAGTTTATGTTTTAGGTGGATATCACTTGTGGCTATAAATGTATGAATTCTTTTTTTAGGGGCTGGTCTTATAGCTTCATAACAAGCTTTTATATCATTTGTAGAAGCCCTAGCTAAACCACAAATTATTGGACCATTTTCTCCACCTACTACTTCAGCAATTTTATTAACTGCCTTAAAATCTCCAGGACTAGCAAAAGGAAATCCTGCTTCAATAACATCTACTCCTAATCTTGCAAGTTGATGGGCAATTGCAAGCTTTTCCTCAAGATTTAAACTCGCACCAGGGGATTGCTCACCATCTCTCAGTGTTGTATCAAAGATCAATATTCTGCCAGGATCTTTGGACATTAATTTATTACAATTAATTCTATATTAATCTAATTAAAAAAAAATTACTAGATACGGTTAAATAAACCCTGTCTGTAGGAATCAAAACCTTATTATTTTTGGTTAAAGTATTATAAATAAAAAGCTTATAACTTTGTTTAATAAAGTATTATTTTAAAAATTAAATAATTGAATATTTGCCTAAAAGTAAATTTTATCATTTTATAACGAAACATAATCATAATCTTTAAAAACTATGAATGGGCCTATCCCTAACAAAAATTACTTAGGCAAATTGGCAATAGTTCTACATGCTCATCTCCCATTTGTTAGAAAAAATGAAAAAAATTCCTTAGAAGAAGATTGGTTATTCGAAGCAATACTCGAATGTTATATTCCATTACTTCAAGTAATGGAATCAAGCAAAAAGCAAGATAGAAGCAATACAAAATTAACCCTCAGTTTATCTCCAACCCTATTATCACTTCTTCAAAATAAACAAATTCAAAAGAAATACTCATCTTGGATAAAAACAAGAATAGAATTTTTGAATGATTTACCTAAAAAAGAACAAGCTGCATCTGAATTTCTTATGCGAAATATTAAAAATAATTATTTATATTGGGAAAAATGTTCTGGAGATTTAATTGAAAGATTTAAAAATTTAAATTTGACTGGAAATTTAGATATTCTTACTTGTGCGGCAACACATGGATATTTACCAATCCTTAGAGAAAACCCTGAAACAGTGTTAGGTCAAATAAATACTGCAATAAGAAGTCATGAAGTTATTTTTGGAACAAGACCATTAGGGATTTGGTTACCTGAGTGCGCTTATTATGAAAATCTTGATGAAATATTACTTAATTGCGGAATTAGATATGCAGTTTTAGACGGTCATGGGATTTTAAATGGATCACCAAGGCCAAGGTATGGAGTATATGCACCTATTTGTTCAAAAAAAGGGGTAGCTTTTTTTGGGAGAGATAGTGAATCAACATTACCAGTTTGGTCTTCAAGAGAAGGATACCCAGGGAATCCAGTTTATAGAGAATTTCATAAAGACTTAGGGTGGGAATTGTCTTCCACAGAACTACTAAAAAAAGGAATTCCTACAAGCAGGCCTTTAGGATTGAAATTTCATAAAATTACAAACAATAATTGTTCATTAGGCAAAAAAGAATTTTATGTAGAAGATGAAGCTATAAAAAAAGTTGAAGAACATGCTGATAATTATCTTTTATCAAGATCTAAACAATTAAAGAAACTTTCTTTATCGGCATCATTCGAACCTTTGTTAATTGCTCCATTTGATGCTGAACTATTTGGACATTGGTGGTATGAAGGACCAAAATTTATTGAAAATATACTTAAAAAATCTACAAAATATTTCATTAAGCTTACAAACCTAAGGGAAATTCTTCTTCAAAATCCTAATCTTCAAATTTGTGATCCATCTCCTTCAAGCTGGGGTCAGGGCGGATTTCATAATTACTGGCTTAATGATAAAAACGCATGGATAGTCCCAGAAATCACAAAAGCGGGTGCTGTTTTTGTTGAATTATCCAGTAAGAACTTTAATGATGATTTCTCTACAAGATTATTAAAGCAAGCAGCAAGAGAGTTACTTCTTTCAGAATCCTCTGATTGGAGTTTCATTTTAAAGGCGGGAACTACAACTGAACTCGCTAAAGAAAGGATTGATAGACATCTTTTTAGATTCTGGAAATTAATTGAGATGTTAGAAAAAAAATCTTTTATTGATTATAAATTTCTCGAAAATATTGAAGAAGAAGATAAAATATTTCCTAATATAAGAATTCAAGATTGGCAATTATAAGAATCTCATTTTATCTTTAACATCCCAAGTTTAACTTTTAATGGTGAATTTATAAACATTTTACTCATTACATAAACCAATTTAGGTAATGGAAGAGTATTGGTTAGAAAACCTACCCATTCATCCGTTGATAATTTGAAAAAATTAGAAAAGAAACATCTTAATCTACTTTCATCAAAGCTCATTAATCTCCTGAGTCCGTATTGATAGAGCCTATGTCTTTGAATTAATTCATATGGCCATAATACTGACCAACCTTTAGTAGCTAATTCTAGTGAACTAAAGTTTGGTTCTTTCAAAAAGATTGCTAATTTTTTAGCGAGAAGTGGAGCTCTTCTTAATAGAGATCCAATCATATATCCGGATGCGGGATGAACCATACTTGCGGCCCCTCCAAAACCAAGAACCGATTGGTTCTTATATGGTAGTGGTAGATTCATAGGAAATAAGCAATTCTCCTCATGAAAAATTTCTACTACTTTTATACCTCTGTTATTTAATCTACTTAAAAGTCTTTTTTTTAGATGTTCTTGTGAAAAAGAAGGGTAACTAGCTAGTGATGTCTCTTCAACAAAATAAGTTTCACTCCCTAAATCCATTGCGTAAAGAAAAGAGGGTGATTTTAATAACTCTTTACCCTCTAAATGGTCAGAACGAAAATCCATTAAAACAAATTGATCTTTTTTTACAGGAGGAGTAGAAAATTTACCGACGATTCCATAAGCAGCTTGCTGTGCGAGTTCTTTTAAAAATGGTCTTTTTATAAATTTACTCTTATGTCCGCTTGCATCAATTACTAATCTTGCTTTTAGTTTTAACCCTGATGAACAAATCACTTCAGAAATCTTGTTTTCTGATTTAATTAATTTTGCAGTTTCATTTAACCACTGAATACCTTTACAGGTCTTCAAAAGTTCATTTTGAAAAGCTTCCTGATTAATTAGACCATAATCATAATAATGTTTTGTGGGACTATTACCTTTGTCCTTTATTCCATCTCCAAAATAGCTTACAGTTTTTGACCATCTATGAGATAACAAAGATGCTAAACCAAATTCTTCTAACTCAGAAGCCCAAATCCCATATGTGTTTTCCCATTTTTCATAAGGAGATTTTGTTGATATCCCCTTGATATTGAGATTTTGTTTGGCTAATTCTGAAGCTAAACATAATGCTGCAGGCCCAGAACCTAATATCAAAATATCAAGAATTTCCATAAGAACTTTCTAATCTAAAGGTTGTTAAGTTTCTTCTTCATTCGAAATTAATTGATCTTCTTCTTCAATTTGTTCATGAGGAACCAACACAACCTCGGATAAATGATCTCCATCATCTAATCGTTGTAACTTTACACCTGTAGCAGCTCTTGATTGTTGAGAGATTTTATCGGCATTAGTTCTTACAATTACTCCTCTTTCTGTAACCAAAAGTAATTCTTCACCTTCTCCAAGAACCTTAAGACCGACGAGTGAATCGTCTTTGATTCTGAATTTAATTGCTCTTAGTCCCATACCCGCACGTTTTTGTAATCTAAATTTTGTAACTGGAACTCTTTTCCCAAGACCAAAAGCACTGGCTACTAGAACCCAAGGTCCTTTTAAAGACTTACTTTCAAGATCTTCCTCATTCTCATTTTCAATATCTTCCTCTTCAAGATTTGCTAATTGATCAACCATGATACAACTTAAAACATCCATTGATACAAGTTCATCTCCTTCTTTTAAGTTCATTGATTTAACACCTCTAGCAGTTCTTCCAAGAGGTCTTAATTCATGAATATCTAACCTAAAATGGATAGTCATTCCTCTGCTCGACCCAATTAAGACACTATCTCCTTCTGTTGATAATCTAACCCAGGTTAAAGCATCTCCTTCTTCTAGGTTAATAGCTATTAGACCATTTGATCTTACTTTTGAAAAAGCGGATAATGGTGTCCTTTTTATAAATCCAGCTTTGGTGAGCATTAATAAATAACACTCGTTATCAAAGGAATCTACTGAAACAAGAGAAGTAATTTGTTCTTCTCTTGGTATCGGGAGTAGTTGAACAGAGGGAGTCCCTTTGGCTGTTCTACTACTCATAGGTACTCGATAAGCTGGGAGTGCATAAGCTACCCCTCTATTACTGAAAAGTAAAAGAGTATCATGATCATTGCAGCTTATAAATAATTTAACTTCATCATCTTCTTGATTCTTTGTCCCAGCTTTACCTCTAGACCCCCTGCTTGTAGATTCGAATTCACTTACAGGCATTCTTTTTAAGTATCCTGCAGTCGTTAATAAAACAACGGATCTTTCGTTAGCTATTAAGTCAATATCATCAAGTCCACCTCCTAAATTGAGAATCTCTGTTTTTCTCGGAGATGAAAATCTTTCATCTATTTTACTAAGCTCTTCAAGAATAATTTCATTTATTCTCTCCTTATCATTCAATATATTTTTGTAATCTGTAATTTTCCTTGTAAGCTCATCATGCTCTGCTTTAATTTTATCGGCCTCTAAAGCTGTTAATCTTCTTAATTGCATTTGTAAAATTGCATCTGCTTGAATTACAGATAATTCATGATCATTTTGCAGTTGTTCTCTCGCTGAATTCGTATCTTTTGCAGATCTTATTAAATTTATAATATTATCCATAGCGTCAAGGGCTAAAAGAAGTCCCTTGATAATGTGATCTCTCTCCTCTGCTTTTTTCAATAAGAAACTTGTTCTTCTTTTTATTGTTTCAATCCTAAATTCTAAAAATACATCTAGCATTTTTCTGAGAGAAAGGGTTGTAGGTTCTCCGTTGACAAGAGCTAAAATATTTGCACTAAAGTTATTTTGTAGAGGTGTTATTTTAAATAAATTATTTAGAACAACTTGAGGATATGCGTCTCTTTTAAGCTCAATTACAATTCTCATCCCATCTCTATCACTTTCATCTCTAATATCTGATATCCCATCTAATCTTTTCTCATTTACTAGATCTGCGATTCTTTCTATAAGAGCTGCTTTATTAGTTTGAAATGGAAGCTCAGTAATTATTACGGCATCTTTTTCTGCTCTTCCAGGAGATTTGATTTGTTCAATATCTGCAACACCTCTCATTGTTATTGACCCTTTCCCAGATTTAAAGGTCTCTCTTATACCATCTCTTCCTAATATCTGGCCTCCAGTTGGAAAATCTGGTCCTTTAATTAATTCAAAAAGTTCTTTATCTTCTGTTGAAGGATTTTTGATTATAGCTTTAAGACCATTAATTAATTCTCCTAAATTATGCGGAGGTATATTAGTTGCCATTCCAACAGCAATACCTGATGATCCATTTAATAGGAGTTGGGGGATCCTAGCTGGTAAAACATTTGGTTCTTGTTGTGAGCCATCAAAATTATCGGAAAAATCAACAGTCTCAGATTCAATATCCTCGAGCAAACTTTCATCTGTTAGGGATTGAAGACGTGATTCTGTGTATCTCATCGCGGCAGGGGGATCATTATCTACGGACCCGAAGTTCCCATGTCCATCAATTAATGGCATTCTCATAGAAAAATCCTGTGCCATGCGTACTAATGCATCGTAAACAGCAGTATCTCCATGAGGATGGTACTTTCCTAAAACCTCTCCAACTACCCTCGCGCATTTTCTATATGGCCTACCGCTTGTTAAACCAAGCTCATACATCGCATATAAGATCCTTCTATGTACTGGCTTTAATCCATCTCTTGCATCAGGGAGAGCACGTCCGACGATAACACTCATCGCATACTCTAGATAAGAGCGTGACATCTCATTTCTTAAATCAGTCTGAATGATTCGATCGTTATTTTCACTCAAACCAGAATTCTCAGAATCAACAATATCAGACATATAAAAGACCTTTCTTTAATAATAATCCCTGATTGTCAGAATGAATAAAAAAAAGCTAATAATTAATTTTCAAATACTCACATTTATACACAAATAATAAAAAAACTCTTTTGTTTTTCAATAATTATTGGCTTATTTCACCTTTAGTTGTTAATTTAATCAGAATAAATAAAAAAATCGTGAATATTGAAATTGGTTTAAACAAAAAAGTTAGAAGAGCTTACGGTATTGATGAAATAGCGTTAGTTCCTGGGACTCGAACTCTTGATTATGATTTAACTAATCCTTCTTGGTCAATTGGAAATGTTAAAAGAGAAATTCCAATTATTGCGAGTGCAATGGATAGTGTTGTTGATGTAGATACAGCTGTAGAACTTTCAGAGTTAGGAGCTCTTGGTGTTCTTAATATGGAGGGTATTCAAACTAGATATGAAAATCCAAAAGAAATATTGAGTCAAATCTCATCTGTTGGGAAAAGTGAATTCGTTCCTCTTATGCAAAAAATATACAGTGAACCTATAAAAGAAGATCTAATTATTCAAAGAATTAATGAAATTAAAGAAAAAGGAGGGATAGCCGCTTTAAGTGGAACTCCTCAAGCTGCTATTAAATTTAAAGAAACACTTGTCAAATCAAAAATAGATTTATTTTTTCTACAGGGAACAGTAGTTTCCACAGAGCATTTAGGTATGGAAGGAAAAGAGACGTTAAATATTAAAAGTCTCTGTAAATCTCTAAAAATTCCCGTTGTTGCTGGAAACTGTGTAACTTATGAAGTCGCAGATCTACTTATGAAAGCAGGCGTAGCAGGCCTTATGGTGGGAATTGGCCCTGGGGCTGCATGTACTTCCAGAGGGGTTTTAGGCATAGGTATCCCTCAGGCAACAGCAATATCTGACTGCAGTTCAGCAAGAGATGATTATTTTGAAGAAAGTGGACGCTATGTTCCCATAATTGCTGATGGAGGAATTATTACTGGTGGAGATATTTGTAAATGTCTTGCTTGTGGTGCTGATGCTGTAATGATTGGTTCCCCCATAGCCAAATCATCAAGTGCTCCAGGTAATGGATTTCATTGGGGAATGGCTACTCCTAGTCCTATTTTGCCAAGAGGTACAAGAATTGAGGTAGGCTCTACAGGTTCTTTAGAAAGAATCATAAAAGGACCGGCATTACTTGATGACGGGACACATAATTTAATTGGAGCTATACGGACATCCATGAGTACTCTTGGAGCTAAAAATATTAAAGAAATGCAAAAAGTAGAAATTGTTATTGCACCATCTCTCTTGACAGAGGGTAAGGTTTATCAAAAAGCCCAACGACTTGGAATGGGTAAATAACATAAAATCTAATCTCTTTTTATGGAAAAATTTTCTCTTTAGGAGTTATCATTAAAACATGGGGGAAACCCCATACTCCTCACACACCAAATCGCCCGATTTATCGGGCTTTTTTAAGTCTGTTTTGTTACTTATATGTTTTTATCTGTAATGAAATCATCACTTAAAAGAATAGCTTGCTAAATTTTCTTAAAGGAATATCTAAATTATGTCATCAGCCGCCGCCGTAACTGATTCTTCATTCGACAAAGAAGTTTTGCAAAGTGATCTGCCAGTTTTAGTTGATTTTTGGGCCCCATGGTGCGGACCTTGCAGGATGGTCGCACCAGTTGTAGAGGAGATTTCGAAAGACTTTGAAGGTAAAATCAAAGTATTTAAATTAAATACAGATGAGAATCCAAATGTTGCAAGTCAATATGGAATCAGAAGTATCCCGACCTTAATGATCTTCAAAGGTGGTCAAAAAGTTGACACTGTAGTTGGAGCAGTACCAAAAGCGACTCTTTCAAGTACCTTATCTAAACACTTATAAAATAAGGTATTGTCTAAAATAGGACTTATAGATTATGGGATGGGTAATATTCATTCTGTAACAAAAGCCTTAGAAAGTCTTGATCAGGAGATAATTTTAATTAAAAATAAATATCAAACAAAAGACTGTAAAGCTCTAATACTCCCTGGAGTTGGATCTTTTGACCCTGCAATTAACAATCTCATCAATACAGATTTAATAAGCGATATTAAAATTTGGATTAGAAGTGGGAAATCATTTTTAGGTATTTGTCTTGGATTGCAACTACTTTTTGAATCAAGTGATGAAGGCTTGACTAATGGACTCGGAATAGTAAAAGGCCATATTAAAAAAATTCCTGAACTATCCGATCAAAGAACCCCTCATGTTGGATGGTGTGAACTTATACCAACAAGTACTAATAGCTTATTAAAAAAGGATGAATTAAATAATTGGGTATATTTTGTTCATTCTTATCATGCAGTGCCCTCAAATACTAATTTAATAACTGCAAATGTTAGTTATGGTTCTGAAAAATTAACAGCAATGATAGAACGAGATAATTTACTGGCTTGCCAGTTTCATCCTGAGAAATCAGGGAAAACCGGCGAAAAACTTTTACGTCGATGGGTTAAAAATATTCAATAATTTAATTTGTGATATATGAAAACAAATTTGAGGTTAATTGGAGGACGAAGGCTTGAAAGCCCAAGAAATATTGATACTAGGCCAACAACCTTAATGGTTAGAGAAGCAATTTTTAATATTTTGAAAAACACTGTTAAAAATTCTAATTGGTTAGATTTATTTAGTGGAACAGGTGCTGTGTCCTGTGAAGCCTATAATCACGGAGCAAAAAAAATAGTTGCAATTGAAAAAAATAAAAACAATTCAAAAATATGTTTAAAAAATCTTCACTCATTGCAAAATATAGATAATCGAAAAAATGATATTGAAGTTATTTGCAAAGATGTATTAATTTGGACTAAGCCAAATACTGAGAGAAATATCTCTTCTTCAAATGATTTTAATAAAATAAAATTTGACTTTATCTATTTAGATCCCCCATATAGATTTAATTACCATGAATTAGTTTTAAATCAAATATTTAATTGTTCTTTTATAAAGAAAGATACTATTGTTATTTGCGAGCATTCAATAGATATGGATATTAAGACGAATATTCTCTGGAAGATTTATGATGTTAGAATTTATGGTCAATCAAAATTGACTTTTTTAATCCATATCTAACATTCCTGAGCCTCTCCTATATTGGTTCCACGCGCTAACAAATAATCCAAGAAGGGTTATCGGAACTAATCCTAAAACTATTCCACATAAAAGAGGTTCAATCATTTTCTGGCATTTTTTTCATTTCTCATTCACAATTGTGACACAGAGACATTTTTTTGTGACAACATCTTCATCATCTGCAGCAGAAAAAACTTTGAAAACAAAAATTTGGAAACGGGTTTTAATTGTTTGTTTGATTTTATTAGTTAGTGGCTCTTTCTTTTATTACAATCATGAAGAAAATAATATATATATTCTTAAAACTCTTGAACTCAAAGGTTCTGTTAAGGAAGGAGATACTCTCTTTAAAATGAATTGTGTTGGATGCCATGGTATTACTGCGAGAGGATTAGTTGGACCAGATTTACATTCAATAAACCTACGTTTAAATGATGCAGAAATCATAAAACAAGTTATTGAGGGAGTTACCCCTCCTATGCCAAGTTTTGAAATTGATCCTCAAAAAATGTCTAATTTATTATCGTATTTACATAGCTTGTAATAAATTTGAAGAAAAAAAGACTTAACTTGAACGTTGTATTGGTCGAACCAAATGGTCCTTTAAATGTTGGAAGTATCGCAAGATTATGTTCTAATTTTGATGTTAATGAATTAAGGATTGTTTCTCCAAAATGTGATATTTTTTCCTTAGAAGCAAAAAAAATGGCTCTTAAAGGACATAGATATATTGATAATTGTAAAATTTTTAATAGTATTGAGCAAGCAATTTTTGATTGTGATTTGGTCATTGCCACATGTGGAAGGATTGATTTAAGTAATGATATTGAATGTGAATCACCTGAGGACATATCTAAATGGATTTCCTCTTTTGTTGAGATTAATAATTTAGGTATTTTATTTGGAAGAGAGGATAGAGGGTTAAGTAATAATGAATTACTTTTTGCACATAAGATTCTCAATATTAAAACCTCTCAAAACTATCCTTCTTTAAACCTTTCTCATGCAGTTTCAATAATCTTGTATGAATTAAATAAATCTTCAACAAATAATTTGGAGAAAGATTTACGTGTTTTTGACCTTGCATCATCAAAACAAATTTATGAATCTTTTAAAGAAATAGAAGAAATGCTTATTAAAACTGGGTATCTTTTGGAACATACAGCTAATTCAAAAATCAGTAAATTTAAAAAATTTTTATTAAAAGCGAAGACATCAAGTCATGATATTAATGTCTTGAGAGGAATCGTTCACCAAATTAACTGGTTTTTAAATAATTCAAAAGGGAAGTAAATTTATAAAGTTAAGTAAAAATCGATGAAAAGTTGATTTTTTTAGTATAAACTTTTTTAAGATTTTAGTTTTAAATATATTCTAAACGTAAGATTTTATCGTAGATAATAGAATCTAAAAAATTAAATTAGATTAAGAAATAAATTTGTATATACATAAGCTTAAATATAGTTAAAACGTTCAATTTTATTTGGATATTTACTAAAAACATTTTCTGAAGTATCATCGATTGATCATTCGAAAATAAAGTAAAACTAAAGCTGTGAATACAACAAAGAAAAGAAGAGTTTTTCCTTTTACTGCTGTAATTGGTCAAGAAGAAATGAAATTAGCTCTTTTGTTAAATGTTATAGATCCAAGAATTGGAGGAGTAATGATTATGGGTGACAGAGGAACTGGTAAATCTACAACTATAAGAGCTCTAGCAGACTTGTTACCAGCTATAGATGTTGTTAAAGATGATCCATATAATAGTTCACTTATAGATCCTGACTTACAGAGTAAAGAAGTTTTAGAGAAAATTGTACAGGGAGAAAGTTTGGAGAAAGATAAAAAACAAGTCCCAATGGTTGATTTACCATTGGGGGCAACAGAAGACAGACTGTGCGGAACTATTGATATAGAAAAGGCTTTAAGCGAAGGAATTAAGGCCTTTGAACCAGGCTTATTAGCAAAAGCTAATAGAGGTCTGTTATACGTAGACGAGGTTAATCTACTCGACGATCATTTAGTTGATGTTCTTTTAGACTCCGCCGCATCTGGATGGAATACAGTTGAGAGAGAGGGAGTTTCAGTTAGACATCCTGCAAGATTTGTTTTAATTGGCTCTGGCAATCCAGAAGAAGGAGAACTTAGGCCTCAGTTATTAGATAGGTTCGGTATGAGCGTTGAGGTTAAGACAGTAAGAGATGCAGAATTAAGGGTTAAAGTTGTTGATCAGCGAACTTCATTCGATGATAATCCCGATGAATTCTCAATCAGTGTTGAGAAACAGCAAGATGACCTTCAGCAAAAAGTTATCAAAGCTCAAGAGATATTAAATTCAGTTCAATTGGATGATGATCTTAGATTAAATATATCTGCTATATGTGGCGAACTTGATGTTGATGGATTAAGAGGGGATATTGTAACTAATCGATCTGCAAGGGCAATTGCTGCATTTGAGGGAAGAACTGAAGTGCAAGAAGAAGATATCGCTAGAGTAATTACATGTTCTTTAAGGCATCGATTAAGAAAAGATCCCTTAGAGCAAGTCGATTCAGGAGAAAAAGTCATTCAAGCATTCTGTAAAGTCTTTGATTTGAACGAAAAAGAAGACCTTTCCAAATTTCAATTATCATCACAAGAATAATAAAGTGAGGATTATTGGAATTGATCCTGGATTAGGAAGAGTTGGATATGGAATTATTGAGATTCAAAATGAAAAGAAGATATTTCTTGATTGTGGGATAATTGAAACTAATAAAAATAAAGAGGAAGGAGATAGACTTTATGAAATTTTTAATGATCTCAATACATTGATTGATCAGTGGAAACCTGATATTGCTGCGGTAGAGAAATTTTTCTTTTATAGATCTAGCACTACCATTAGCGTTGTTCAGGCTCGAGGAGTTATTATGATGGTATTTGCTTCCAAAAGCATTAAAGTTTGTGAGTACGCCCCTTCTCAAGTCAAGCTTACTATCGCAGGCTCTGGCAAAGCATCAAAGAAGGAAGTTATTGAAGCGGTAATGTACAACCTAAATTTAACCCGTGCACCAAAACCTGATGACTCGGCAGACGCACTAGCCATAGCACTTACAAAATTAAATGAAGAAGGATTTAATTAAATATAATTTATGATTATCTCAGAAAAAAAGAATTTCGAAAGAAAATTTTTTAGAAATTTGAGAAATAAAAGTTCAGCCATTGATATGAGAAAAGTTGAAATCAATGTAAAAACATATGTTGATTCAATTTTTAGAAAAGATTTAAAAAAAAAGTATATAGGAATTTATTGGCCTCTTGAAAATGAAGTTGATTTAAGAAGTCTTGGTCATGAATATTTATTAGCTTTGCCGAGATGTGAAGAAAACAAAAATCTCTTAATTTGTGCTTGGGATAAGAAACAATTATCTAAAGATTTACATGGGATACTAGCTCCTTATTCTTCAAATAAATTAAGTTATGAAAAAATTAGTATGATGTTTATTCCGTGTCTTTCAGTTGATAGAAGCTTAATAAGATTAGGATACGGTGGAGGATATTTTGATAAATTGAGGGAAGATAAAAACTGGAGATCTATTCCATGTATTGGTATCTTAACCTCTAATTGTGTAAGCGATAAATTGTTGACTAGAGCTGATTGGGATATCCCTCTATCAGGTTTTATTACGGAAAAAGAAATATTAGTATAGTGTGTATTTAATTTAGTTTATTAATAGTTTTATAACAATGGAAAGGAAAGAAACTTATACTGAATTACATAAATTAGTTGAGAAACTGAAAAACGCAGAAGATCCGAAAAGAAAATATGAGTTTATTTTATGGTTAGGTAAAAAATTGAAAGTTCCCAATAATAGTATCTTAATTCCCGAAAATAAAGTTCAAGGATGTGTTTCTGAAGTCTTTGTTAAAGCGAGTTTTCAAGAAGGTAAACTTTATTGGGAAGGCTATTCTGACGCTTTGATAACAAAGGGGTTACTTGCATTCCTTATCACTGGCATGAATGAATTAACGCCAAAAGAAGTCATTAATATAAATAATAAATTTATAGAAGATACTGGTCTAAAGGCAAGCCTAACCCCATCAAGATCAAATGGTTTTTTAAATATTCTCTTAAAAATGCAGTCTCAGGCAAATGATTTTTTGTCGAAATAATATTATAAAATTGAAATTACAATAAAAGATAACTAATGCAAAAATGTAAAATTGGAATTATTGGTTTTGGAACTGTAGGAAAAGGTATTTATAAAATCCTAAAATCGATAAATGACCTACATCCAATTTTAAAAGATATAGAAATCGTAGGAATAGCTGTTAAAAATATCAACAAAAAAAGGGATATTGAATTAGAGAGTAATCTATTAATAAATGATCCCTATGAATTAATTAAAAATCCAAATGTTGACGTGATTGTTGAAGTAATGGGAGGGACAGATATAGCAAGGGATATTATTCTGAAATCTTTAAAGGCTCGAAAATCAGTAGTTACAGCTAATAAAGCAGTAATTGCAAGATACGGGAGTGAAATATATTCCACAGCTGCTAAGAATGGAGTCTATGTTTTAGCAGAAGCAGCAGTATGTGGAGGGATTCCAATAATTGAACCTTTAAAAAGATCTCTTAAAAGTAATCAAATAAATAAAATGGTTGGGATAATAAACGGTACTACAAATTTTATACTTACAAAAATGTCAAATGAAAAAGCTGATTATAAGGCAACATTACAATTAGCTCAGAAACTTGGTTTCGCAGAATTTGATCCAACTGCTGATGTTGAAGGACACGATGCGGCTGATAAGATTTCAATTCTTTCTGAACTCGCATTTGGAGGTAAAATTAATAGAGATTCAATAAGTACAGAGGGTATAAATCAAATAGATATTAAAGATATTGAATATGCAAATAAACTAGGTTTTGAAATAAAACTTTTAGCCTTTTCCGAGAGAAATGCTATCAACATTAATGATTCTCTTTCCTTAAATATTTGGGTAGGTCCTTCTTTAATCCCCAAATCTCATCCTTTGGCAACAGTTGATGGGGTGAATAATGCCATCCTTATAGATGCTGATCCTCTAGGGGAAATAATGTTGTACGGACCAGGTGCGGGAAGTGGACCAACCGCTGCTTCTGTTGTTTCTGATATTTTAAATCTTCAGTCTTCGTTAATAAAGGATACGAAATCCATTGATCCATTATTATCTTTTAGTTTTTGGAGAGACTGTCATATCATTGATTTTAATCAAATATCAAAAAAGAATTATCTCAGAATTATTTGTTTAGATAGTCCAGGAGTGATTGGTAAGATTGGAGATCTCTTTGGTAAGAATGATGTATCAATAGAATCAATTGTACAATTAGATGCAAGTGAAAATAAAGCAGAAATAGTTGTTATCACACACGAAGTCTCAAATGGTAAATTTGAAAAATCAAAGAAGGAAATAAATGCTCTTTCTGAAGTTGAATTAATTGCAAGTCAATTAAGTTGTATTTGAAAAAAACATTTGCATATATCTCTAGAGCTTGTTAAACCAAAGAGAGGAAATGTATTTATGTAATGAGTTTTTCAAAATTAGTAGAAAGTAAAAATAATTTTAAATTTAATCCTAATAACAGTTGTAAAAACCTATATAAAGGCGCGTGTGTGAAAATTAAAAATAGTCAAAAGACATTTCAGGTTATAGGAATTAATCCAGAGAGTAAAGTTTGTTGGATTAGAGAGTGGCCCTTTGCTTTGGATGTTAATAAGACATTCTCATTGGGAATTAATCAAATTACATTACAAACCTATTGCTCTGATACTTTTAATGAAAAGTAAATTTCTGAGAAATCAAATGTTATGCACAATAATTTTTTAATAGCTTTATTCGTTTTTTTAATTTCTTTATCACAATATTCATGCGTTTCTAATAATAAATCCAAAAGAATCATAGTTGCAAGTTCAGGTAAAATTGAATCCTTAGATCCTGCTAGGGCAAGTACTCTTAAATCACTGCAATTATTAAGTTCGCTTGGTGATACTTTATATGAATTAAATTCTGAAGGAGAATTGATTCCTGAATTAGCATCAGGAATGCCAATTTTTTCAAAAGATAAATTACAAATAATAATTAATCTAAAAGAAAATGTTCTTTTTCATGATGGAACTTTATTTAATTCAAATGCTATAAAGTTTTCTTTTGATAGATTTAAAAGAATCGGAACAATGAATTATATCTTGGGGAATAAAATAAAATCTATAGAAACTCCAAGCGAATACAAGGTAATCATTAATCTAAATAAACCATCAAGCTCCGTTAATGGTTTACTTACATCTATAAATTTGACACCTATTTCACCTACTTATTATAAAGATTATTCTGATAAATTTTTAAATGATAAATTTGTTGGTACCGGTAAATATATATTGAAGAGATTTTCAAATGAAATTCAAATAATTGATCCAAATTTAAATTATTGGAGTGATAAACCCAATAATGAAGGTGTTAGTTTTATTGGATATTCCAACTCCTCTTCTCTTTTCGGAGCACTAAAAAGTAAACAAATTGACGTTCTTTTATCAAATTCAATCGATGATATTCAAAGAAATAATTTAAATTTATTAAGCAATAACAAAGAAATTAAAGAAGGAAAGAGTCCTGCTACAGAAATAAGTTTTATTAGTCTAAGAACAAATTCTTATCCCTTAAATAATCTTAATGTAAGGTTGGCTTTAGCTAAAAGTCTTAATAGGGACTACATAAGCGAAAAGGTTAGTTATGGATTAAGGCAACCATCAAGATCACTTGTTCCACCAATTTTTAAAAAGAATAAGGAAGAATTATGGCCAAAATATGATCCTTTAGAAGCAAAAGTGTTACTCCAAAAAGAAGGTTACTGTAACGGCAATGTTTTAGATTTTTCTCTTACTTATAGATCTAACGTACCTGCTGATAAACTTATTGCTCTCTCTTGGCAAGAACAAATAAAAAATATTTTGAATGAATGTATTAATATTAAACTCAACGGGGTAGAGTCCACAACTATTTATAAGAATCTAAATTTAGGAATATATACAGCGGTTATTCTTGATTGGACAGGTGCTTATTCTGACCCCGAGGCATATTTAACACCCCTTCTAAGTTGTAGTGAAATAGATGATAAAAACTGTAAAAAAGGAGAATCAGTTTACAGCGGAAGTTTTTGGGGATCAAATACAGTAGAAGATTTATTTCTTGTTAGCGAAAATTTAAACGGTATAGAAAGATTAGCGAAATTAATTGAAATAGAGAAAATAGCTTCAGAATCAATACCTTATATTCCAATATGGATTTCATCTCAAAAAGCTTGGTCGCAAAATGAAATTTCAAAACCTATTTTTAATGGTGCAGGAATTATTTTAATGAGTGATCTCAAATTCATTAATGAGTAGAGATCTTAATAAACTTTTAAATTATTCTTTATTAAAGATTTCTTTAATACCTTTAATGTTGTGGATTATATCTACATTAGTTTTTATTTTGTTGAGAGTTGCGCCAGGAGACCCAGTTGACGCAATTTTAGGATCTGGAGCTAATGAAGCTTCAAGAGAAATTCTTAGATATAAATTAGGATTAAATGAATCTCTTCTTAGTCAATATCTTTCTTACATTAATAATATTTTGCACTTAAATTTTGGAGAATCTTTAAGTACTCAAGAACCGGTTCTTGATATTATTCTTAAATCATTACCAGCGAGTTTAGAACTAGGTATCTTTTCAATATTCTTTGCAATCTTTATAGGCTTTCCGCTTGGGTTTTTTGGTTTAAAAAATAAAGGAAAAAAGGGAGACTACATAGCTAGAGTAATAGGAATCTCTTCATATGCAATTCCACCTTTCTGGGGGGCAATTTTAGCTCAATTAATATTTTCGGTATATTTAAGAATCTTTCCAATTGGTGGGAGGTTCCCAATCACTTATAGCCAACCTAAAATTACAGGCTTTCTAGTTTTAGATAGTCTTCTAAATAATAATTTTATCTATTTAAGAGAAAGCTTATATCATCTTGCGCTTCCTTCAATAACTCTTGGGTTTCTTTTGAGCGGAATTTTTAGTAGATCTTTAAGAATAAATTTAGACAAGACACTAAAAAGTGATTATGTAAATGCAGCTTTATGCAGAGGAATTTCAAGAAGGAAAATTATCTTAAATCACTCTTTACCTAATGCACTTTTGCCTATCGTTACGATTTCAGGCTTAACAATAGCTTCTTTAGCAGGAGGAGCGCTTCTTTTTGAAGTTATTTTTTCATGGCCAGGGATAGCTTTAAGGTTACATGAAGCTATTTCCCAAAGGGATTATACTGTTGTTCAAGGAATTGTAATTATCACCTCTTTACTAATAGTCTCATTAAATCTTTTTGTAGATATTTTAATTGCTATATTAGATCCTCGAATTGAATACTAATTTTTGATTATACCTTTTAAAGTCTTTCTATCTAAAAGATGAAAATCAAGATTGCTTTCTGTTTGATTTTTTATAACTTTAATGCTTTTATTATTTTTTATATTTTCTAAATACTCTACGATAACTTTTAAAGATAAATTTTGAAAAGAGTAAGGATTTGATCCAATAAAAGATTTATTGATTTTAAAAATATCATTATTTTCGATGTTTTCTGAATACTTATCATTTATTCTTATTGGTGAAAAATGACTTGATCCCTCAATAATCAAAAATCTATTTAAAGGATTATTATTCGTAGATAAAAATACTTTGAATTGTTCGCTTATTAAGGGAGTTATAAGATCATAAGTACCCCCAATTAACAGTACTGGCATCTCAATTCCAGAATTTTTTTCATTTGGCCAGATTAAGCTGCCAAATGAATTAAATCCTATGATTCCATTTGCATTTTTTGAATTAACTATTTCGGGTAATGGAATTTCGTTTAATTGACATTGGATTAATTTTGATAAATTTGTTATTGCAAAATCTTTTAAAGCTAAATTACATCTTTTTTCAAAGTCATCTTTAGGCAAATCACCTTCATATAAAAAAGCTATTAAAGCTCCTAATGAATGTCCCATCAAAATATAGGAATCATTTGGTAATCCTAATTTTCCATTATTATGCGCTTTTATTACTGTATCTAAATCTTTGATACGGTATAAGAAAAAGTCAGCACTAGTTGGAATTGAATTAGTACCTTCGATAACTTCTAAAATAGCCTCTGAATTACTTCCTTCATGGTCTATAAATACTACGGGCCAACCTCTTTTACTTAATTCAATGCCAATCCATCTGAAATTATCAATATTTCCTCCAAGTCCTGGCATAAATATAATTAGATCTTTATTTAATTTGGTTTTCTTATTTTTCCATAATTCAATTTTTAAAGGCTCACCTCTATGAGACGAATAAATTTTTTTATTAATTTTTATAAGATCTGAATCCCCTTTATATATTTTTTTCTTTGAAAAAGAATTATTGGTTTTTTCTAATGATTTTAATTTTAGGTTTAGACTTTGTTGTTTCGCTAATTCCTTTTTCCATGAAGAAATAATTAAAATTAAATTATCAATATCTAATGAAATTTCTTCTGAAGGTAAAGCCTTTAGGATGTCCAAAGTCGAAATTTCATTTTTGACTTCCAACAAACTTTCTATTGTATTAAAAACCTTAATACCATCTTTGTCATTGGGAACCAAAATAGTATTACTTAATTCTGAAAGAATCTTGTTACCTACCCAACTTCTTAATACTTGTCTGTTTAAACTTTCTTCTTTAAAAACTGGGAATTTTAAAAATCTTGATATCTCAAATACTTTTAAAAAACCATTTTGCTTAAACCAGTCTATTACTTCTGTAGAATCATCCTTATAATTCTCTAATTTTAATAATTGATCTATAGTTAAAGGGATTGACATCTCTTCGAACTTGATATTTATCTTTTCAGCCGCCATTCCATCTTTTGCTGAACAAAAACTAAAGAAACTTAAAAAAAGTATAAAAATGAATTTCAATTGTGGTTATTCCGAATAAATTACTTACAGGTAAACTTTGGTGGAGTCAATTTCCCTTTCATTTAAGGTTAATTACTAAAATAAGATTCTTTGCTTCATTTGGAGCAGGAGGAGTAATTTATTTAACATCCCTTATTTTCAATAATATTGGATTGTCAGCAACAGAAATTGGTCTGGGTTTTACGATATCAGCAATCATAGGTACTTTAACAAGAATCGTTACTGGAAATTACCTAAATAAAACAGGCAAAATACAAAATCCTTTAGTTATCTCTTCATTCATAAGTATCGCCGCAGGATTTTGTTTAATTATTTCAAAAGATATTTACTTTTACATCCTTGGTCAAGCTTTTATTGGAGCAGCCGCGGGGATATATTGGCCTACTGCAGAATTTGTAGTCCCATATTTTTGTCAACCTTTTGATACAAGAAAAGCTTATGCCCTCGTTAGAACTTCTGAGGCTTTGGGGATATTTTTAGGAGTATTTATTGGTGGATTTATGAATAATTTTATTTATCTCAAATCGATTTTTTTTAATGATATATTTTGTATGCTTTCAATTATTTTTTTGATTTTAAGAAATAAAAAGTCCATAAAAAAAACTTTAGAGAACTCTCAAAAAAAGGGTTTAGATGAAGTTAAAATTTATCAAAAGAGATGGAATAAAAATACAACCATAATAGTTTTATCTGTGATATTGATAACTACATCTCTTGCTTTAATTCAGGTGACATTACCACTTGATCTTGTTAAGGGTGGAGTTATTAGAGATGTCTTAAATGAACAAGTTATTAGTTTTATAATTTCTTTTCAGTTGATTTTATTACTAATTTTACAATGGCCAATTGGTTCATGGATATCAAAAAAAGGAAAATTATTTGGCTTGAAATTTAGCTTAATCAACTTTTCTTTCGCCTCACTTTTGTTATTTATTTCTAGTTATTTAAATATTGCAGCTTTTTATTTCGTGTTTTTTGCAATCGTCTTAATAAGTTTAGGCACATCTTCCTTCCTACCAACATCTACAGATGTTGTTTTCAGTATTGCCCCTACAAATAAAAAAGGCTATGCACTTGCACTATTATCACAATGTTTCGCAATGGGATATTTTTTTGGACCATTTATTTCTGGGAGGGTACTAGATCTTTTTGGGTATGCATCGATTATGTGGGTAGCTATTTCATCTTTTTGTTTTTTAATGTTTGTGATGATATTTAAGAAATCATTTTAAAATTTTTATATAAATAATATTTATTTTTTTTCTATTTCAATTATTCTTCTTTCTCTAAGAAATAAGAAAAAAGGAGCAGAGAAAGCAAATGCTATTAAAAAGGTTCCAATATAAACGACCCACATATTTTTTATATTCAATTTTTTAGATTCATTTACTATCCAAATAAAAACTGCAGTAGCACCCACCAATAAATCTCTAGAAATGGATTGAGCTGCTGGATTAGCATTTGCTAATGAAATAAAATTTTTAATGTCAAAACTATTTCCATATTCAATAGCAAAATCAAAATTTGCCATCATTGGAAGGATTGCTCCAAGGAATGATAGGAAAAGGTAAAGATACGATAGTTTTTGTTTATTATCTTTTAGTATGTTTAGTGAATTCATATGCAAATGATATATACCCTAATAATAGTATTAATAAACTTATGATTGAAGAAGAAAATTATAATTTTCAGGAATATAAATTTATAAAAGGAAACCTAAAGTTTGCTGTTATTGGACATATTGAGTGGATAAATTTTGTTGAAGTAGATCAATTACCTAAACCAGGTTTAATCTCTCATTCTAAAAAATCTTTAGAATATCCTGCCGGAGGAGGATCAGTTATAGCCAAAAGACTACGGGAATTAACTAATAGCGAAGTCCATTTCTTTACAGCTTTAGGTAATGATTTTTATGGTAAGCAATGTTTAAATATTCTTGAAAATATGGGTATTAAATTACATGTAGCATGGCGAGATAAAGCAACAAGAAAAGGTTTCAGTGTAATTGATTCTGATGGCGAAAGATCCATCACTATTATTGGAGATAGATTGTCCCCTAATCATAACGATAATTTAGATTGGGCTACCCTTAGTGATATGGATGGAATATTTATTACAGCAGGCGATAAAGAATTATTTAAAAAGTCGAGGAAAGCTAAAACATTATGTACTACACCTAGAGTAGGATTAAATATAATTAACGAATCCGGGATATTTTTAGATGGA
>QBXG01000013.1:0-30029 GCA_003283445.1 Prochlorococcus sp. AG-321-D23
TAAGATTACCGGTCTTGCAGAATTTAATAATTCTTCAATCGCGTAAATGAACCCACCCAAAGGAGCGCTAAATACTGCGGCGATTCCAGCACCACCTCCTGCTGCAACAAGTACTCTTCTAAACGCTAGAGGCGCTTTCAGCCATCTTGCCATTTGCCAAGCAACTGATCCTCCCATTTGAACTGATGGGCCTTCAGGCCCCAAAGGGAAACCACTACCAATTGCAATTATTCCAGATACTAATTTAACTAATCCAACTTTAAGATTCATCGGTACTTTTTTATGCCTCAAGAATCCCATTATTTGACTTACTCCAGAACCTTTTGCCGCTGGAGCAATGTTTTTAATTAAAAATCCCGCTATGGCTCCACCAACAGCACCAAATGCTGGTAAGACTGTAATGGATGGAAATTGATCTAAAAGTTCTAATCTCCAACTATTTATAAAATAAATACCTGTTTTAAAAAAAATACTAGTTATTGATGCTCCTAATCCTGTAAATAGAATTGATATGACGACAACAAAAGATCTTTGTTTAAGTAATTTTTTAATGCTACGAGAAGAGTTAGTGCTGGTTTTTTGAATATTTTCTTTTATTAGCTTTTGCATAGTTCATTATCATTGTGACAAACTAAAATTTTCTATTTCGTCAAATTGAAGATAACGATAAAGTTCATCAGAGTATGGATTGATTTTGTTTTTAGTAATATCTTGATACTCATTTACTGTAGGTATTTTTCCTAGAAGAGCACAAACTGCTGCTAATTCAGCACTTCCTAAAAAAACTTGAGCATTTTTGCCAAGTCTATTATCAAAATTTCGGGTACTGGTGGAGAAGACAACAGACCCTTCATCTACCCTTGCTTGATTACCCATGCATAATGAACAACCTGGCAATTCTAATCTTGCTCCACATTTTTCAAATATTTCATAGTATCCCTCTGCTTTTAGTGTTTCTTCATCCATTTTTGTCGGAGGACATATCCATAGTTTTGCATTTAATTTTTCTATACCCTCAAGAACCTTCGCAGCAGCTCTGTAGTGTCCTATATTAGTCATGCAGGATCCTATAAATACTTCATTGATCTCAGTATTTTCTACATCTTTAATTTCTTTGACATTATCTGGATCATTTGGGCAAGCTACTATTGGTTGTGTTACTTTAGATAGGTTAATTTCTATAATTTCTTCATAAGAGGCATTTTCATCTGGTTGAATTAATTCAGGTTTTTTTAGCCAAGTTTTCATATCATTAATTCTTCTTGATATCGATTTAGAATCTTCATAATTGCTTTCAATCATTTTTTCTAAGAGGCAAATATTACTTTTTAAATATTCTTCTACAGTTTTATTTGATAAAAGTATTGTGCTTCCAGCGCATGATCGTTCAGCTGTGGCATCAGTTAATTCAAAAGCTTGTTCAAGTTTTAAATCAGGTAAACCCTCTATTTCCATAATCTTACCGTTAAATATATTTTGTTTATTTTCTTTAGCAACGGTTAATAAACCTTGTCTTATTGCAAAAAGTGGAATTGCATTTACAAGATCTCGTAGCGTTATTCCAGGCAGTAAATTTCCTGTGAATTTTACTAATACTGATTCCGGCATATTTAATGGCATTGATCCTATTGCTGCAGCAAAAGCAACAATACCTGAACCTCCAGGGAAAGAAATTCCAAGGGGGAATCTTGTATGACTATCCCCACCTGTTCCTACAGTGTCAGGCAGTAGCATTCTATTAAGCCAACTATGGATTATGCCGTCTCCAGGTTTAAGAGCTACACCACCTCTTTGTGAAATAAAATCAGGTAATTCTTGATGAGTAACTAAATCAACTGGTTTAGGATAAGCAGCTGTATGACAAAAACTTTGCATTACTAAATCTGCTGTAAAACCTAAACAAGCTAGCTCTTTAAGTTCATCTCTAGTCATTGGACCAGTAGTATCTTGGCTACCAACAGTTGTCATAATGGGTTCACATGTCATACCAGGAAGAACTCCATTTAATCCACATGCTTTACCTACTATTTTTTGCGCTTGAGTAAATCCAGTATTAATTTTTTGTGGACTTTTTGGACGGATAAATATTTCACTAGGCTCTAATCCAAGTTTTTTTCTGATTTTATCTGTAAGTGATCTCCCAATCATAAGATTTATTCTTCCACCAGCTTGAATTTCATCTGTAAGTGTTGATGGGTTTAGGTTGAAATGACTAATTACAAATTCAGTATTTGAAATTTTATCTATTTTTTTGATGACACCTTCGTAAGGCAATATTTTAAGTAAATCACCAGTCTTTATTTCAGAGACATCAGTTTCAATTGGAAGCGCGCCTGAATCTTGGGCTGTATTAAAGAAAATTGGTGCAATTTTATTACCTATAATTATACCACCAGTTTTTTTATTAGGAACAAAGGGGATATTTTCGCCTAAATGCCAAATAACAGAATTAATTGCAGATTTTCTTGAACTTCCTGTACCAACAACATCTCCTACATAAGCTATCTGTATATTTTGTTTTTTAAGATCATCAAGAATTTTTAGTCCATCTTTATTCTTAAATCCAAGCATGGATAATGAGTGTAGTGGTATGTCTGGACGGGTCGTAGCATGAATTGCTGGAGATAAGTCATCAGTATTTGTTTCTCCATCAATTTTGAATGCTAAACATGTAATTTCTCTTGGAAGAGAATTTTTAGTTGTAAACCATTCTGCATTCGCCCAACTATTTACAACCTCTTCAGCAAAAATATTATTTTTAGATAAATCAAAAATATCGTTTGCTGCATCGTAAACAAGAATAATATCCTTTAAAACTTTTGCTGCTTCTTTTGCAAGTAAATTGTTTTTACTTTTAAGTATCTCAATAAGCGAGTTAACGTTATATCCTCCGATCATTGTTCCAAGAATTTGTATTGCTTTTTGGGAATTAATGAATTTGCAATGTTTTTCTCCATTCACAATCGCTGTAAGCCAGCTTGCCTTTATGTACGCTGCTTCATCAACTCCTGGTGGCACTCTATTTATAAGTAAATCTAGTAAGTAGTCACTTTCGGAAATATTTTCTTGTTCTAATAGTTGTGTCACACAATTTATTTGTTCTGCATTTAGAGGCAATGGGGGTATACCTTGAGCCGCTCTTTCAGCTACGTGGTCTGCATAATCTTTGAGCAATGTTTCCAATTTCTTCATTTGTGAGGTTTAATGCCTAATCTATTGTTATTTTTAATATTGATAAGGAGAGTATTCATAAATGCTTTTTTAAATATTCAAACTTCTTAATTAATTAATGACGACTTCATCAAATAATCAATCTTTAGAAAAAACATCTGATTTGCATGTTGTTGAAACACGTCCATTAATACCTCCAAGCAAACTTCATCATGATATACCTCTAGATTATACCTCTGCTGATACTGTCTCCAATACTAGAAGATCGATACAAAATATTTTGCATGATAATAATCCTAGGTTATTAGTCATAGTAGGACCATGTTCAATTCACGATATTGAAGCTGCTAAGGAATATGCAGAATATATTCAAGAATTTAGAAAAAAATATAATGATAAATTAGAAATTGTAATGAGAGTATATTTTGAAAAACCAAGAACTACAATCGGTTGGAAAGGATTGATAAATGATCCTCATCTGGATGGTTCCTATGATATCAATACAGGTTTACGTAGAGCTAGAAGCTTACTCTCTTATCTTGCAACTCGCGGTATCCCTTCAGCGACAGAGTTGCTAGATCCAATTGTTCCTCAATATATTGCTGATTTAATCAGTTGGACAGCAATTGGTGCAAGGACTACTGAAAGTCAAACTCATAGAGAAATGGCTTCAGGATTATCCATGCCAATTGGTTTTAAAAATGGTACTGATGGTTCTTTTAGCACGGCTATTAATGCGATGCAGTCGGCTTCAAAATCTCATCATTTCTTAGGTGTTAATGATCAAGGTTATGCTTCTATTGTAAATACAACGGGCAATCCAGATGGACATATAGTTTTAAGAGGAGGTTCTAAAGGAGTTAATTTTGAAAATCAACATGTAAAAAGTATTTCTTCAGAATTAAAAGTAGTTAATCTTCCTTACAAAGTTATGATTGATTGTAGCCATGGAAACTCAAATAAAGATTACAGGAAGCAATCTGATGTTCTTAAAAACGTAGCAAATCAGATTAAGAATGGTGAAAAAAATATTTTAGGCGTAATGCTTGAAAGTCATTTGAAGGAGGGTAATCAAAAACTTTCAAGTAGGAAAGATCTAGAATATGGTAGGAGTATTACTGATGCTTGCATAAATATAGATACAACGAAAAATTTGCTTCAGATTCTGTATGATTCAATTTTGTAATTTATAAACCTGTAATAAAAAAGTTAAAGCAAAATGCTGCTGAAATTGGCACTATAAAATTATCTATTCCAAAAATACTAAATTGTTCAAGCATTGTAGAAATAGTAGCAACAGTAAAAAAATTTATATTAAAAGTGTATTTTTGGATATGACTTAAACCAAAAACTACTATCAAGCTTGTAATAAACATAGTGGCTGTTCCAAACAAGGATTTTTTTTGGTTTAAAAAAATCCAACTTTTGGATTTAAAGTTCTTTCCTATTAATGCTGCAAAGCCATCACCAAATGTCATTATAAAAAAACCAGCAATCAGTGAAGTAGGATCTTTTTCCCAATAAAGATAAATTAAAATAAATAAACTTAAACAATAAAATAACGTTCCATAACTTTTTCTATCTACATCCTCAATAGTTGGAAATAATTTATATTGGTAATTTATGAAAGTTAACAACGTAACAAGCCCTGTAAAACAAAGAGCAGAAGTTTGATCTATATCTAAGAATTTTGCAAGAGGAATTAAAGGTCCTATTCCAATATGAATAATTTTTCTCAGTACTTCTTTATTATTTGGATTAAATCTTTTGTATATTATCGATATAAAAAAGATAATAAGTATATAAATTAAAATAAAAACAAAATTCAACAACTTAATTAGGCTGCTTTTTGATGAGTGGTCATTACCCTAAGTTTTAATATTGCCTTAGCTTCTAGTTGCCTAACTCTTTCTCTGGATACATTTATTTGTCTTCCTATTTCTGCCAGTGTAAGAGGTTCCTCTCCGTCTAAGCCGAATCTAAGTTTCATAATTTTTTGTTCTCTTTCATTTAATTGAGTCAGCCAAGTTCCTAAATGTTCTTTTTGGATTGTTCTATCCATCCCTTCCATAGGCTCTTCTCCATTTGGATCGGGAATAAGTTCACCTAAGGTACTACGATCTTCTTCGCCTCTTGCGTGAGCATCAAGAGATGCGCATGGAGCACTTTGAGAGATTAAGTCTTCTAAATCTTTTTGCTCAATTCCCATCGCTGTTGCCATTTCTAATCTGGTTGGTTGCCTTCCAGATTTTTGAGATAATTCTCTGGAAACTCTTCTCATTTTGGAAAGTTTTTCACTAATATGTATTGGTAATCGAATTGTTCTAGCACTATTATCAATAGCTCTTGTCATTCCTTGTCTAATCCACCAATAAGCATAAGTAGAAAATTTATATCCCATCGCAGGATCAAATTTATCAACCGCTCTTTCTAAGCCTATAGCGCCTTCTTGTACCAAGTCTAATAATTCTAAACCTTGATTTTGATACTTCTTAGCAACAGATACTACAAGTCTTAAATTGGCTGACATCATTCTATCTCTAGCTCTTTTCCCAATTTTAATTAGGCGAAGATGTTTCGATGATCTTTCTATCTCAGGAATTTCTAGCATCTTTTTCATGTTTTGAACATGATGAGCTAGCTCTATTTCTTCTGCTGCAGTAAGAAGAGGAACTCTTCCAATACTGCTTAAGTAATAACCTATTGAATCTGAAGCAAGTCTTGCAGATTTTTTTTGGTTTTGTTTAGCAGTTAAGCTTGGTTTTGTTTTGCGAGTCTTGCCCGCAGTGTTTGGTAATCTAGGTTCTTCAGTTTTCTTTTTTGAAGAACTATTTCCAGATTCCAGAAGGATCCCCATCACCCTGGCCTCTTTAAGTGGATTTTTTAAAAAGCTAGCACTGAAATCAAGAAAAGAAATACTTTTGCGTTGAAACTTTAAAGACAAGAAAATCGATTTCTATTAATATTTCTTTAAAATAACTGGTATGACTTGATTTCTTATAAATATAAAATTTTTATCAATATTAAGAAGTTTTTTAAAATGTTATAAAAAATTTATTTTTTTAATCTTTTTATTAGATCAATTTGTGAACGGTTTGAGTTTGAATCCCCCCCCTTTTTTTCGTATATTCCATCTTTATTCATGATCCAGGAGTAATAATTATCATCAATATAAGTTTGTAAAAGATCATATAGTTGAGATTTTAATTTTAGGTCTTCTATAGGTGTAACAGCTTCTATTCTTCTGTCTAAATTTCTTCTCATCCAGTCCGCGCTGCCTATAAAAACTTCTGGATTATTGTTATTGTAAAACCAAAAAATTCTAGAATGTTCAAGAAAATGCCCAATAATACTAGTAACCTTAATATTTTCACTCAAATTCTCTCTTTGAGGATATAAACAACATATTCCTCTTATTATCAGGTGAATTTTTACTCCTTTTTGGGAAGCTAAATAAAGTAATTGAATAATTTCTGGATCTACTAATGAATTCATTTTTGCAATAATTTCACCTTTCTTGCCCTTTTCGATATTTTCAATTTCTCTATTTATTAAAAAGATGAATTTTTTTCTTAATGATGTTGGAGATACTAATAATTTCTGATAAGCCTTTTGTTTTGAGAAACCTGATAAGTAATTAAAGAGTTCAATTAAATCTGAGGAGATATCAGGATCTGTTGAAAGAAATCCTATGTCTGTGTAATAGCGAGAAGTGTTCGAATTGTAATTTCCCGTTCCAATATGAAAATAATTCCTTAGTCTTCCTTTCTCTTTTCTAACCACTAAAGCAATCTTTGTATGTGTTTTAAAGCCTAGTATTCCATAAACAACATGAATTCCAGCTTGCTCAAGCTGTTTTGCCCATTGGATGTTGTTATCTTCATCAAATCTTGCTTTGAGCTCAACAAGAGTCATTACCTCTTTCCCATTCTCAGCTGCTCTCATTAAGGCTTCAATAATTGGAGAATCCTTTGAAACCCTATAAAGAGTAATTTTAATAGCTAGTACAAGTGGGTCCTCAGCAGCTTTGTTGATAAATTCTTCTACAGAGGTTTTGAATAAGTCGTATGGATGATGTAGAAGTATACTCTGTTTTCTAAGAATCCTAAAAATAGAGTTAAAATTTTTGTCTTTAGAAGAATCTAACGATTTTAATAATGGATGTGTATCTCCGATTAATAAATTTTCTTTTAAGTCTTCTCGATTAATTTTTATGAGGTAATTTAAATCGTCAAGTCCTAATAAGCTTTTGCAAAAGTAAATATATTCTTCAGGTATTGCAATACTTTCAATGAGTAACTTTAAAATATTTTGTGGAATGTTTTCTTTTACTTCTAATCTAACTACATCTCCTCCTAATCTTCTTTTTTGTAAGCTTTGCTCTACGGCAAGAAGTAAGTCGTCAGCTTCAAGTTCTTTTAATTCTAAATCTGCGTCTCTTGTTACTCGGAAAAAAGAATAATTTAAGCATTCCATTCCATTAAATAAGGCATTGATATTGTTTCCAATTAAGTCTTCAACAGTTATAAAATAATGCTCTTTTTCATCTTCAGTTTCAATAATTTCATTGGGAATTAGTATGAATCTGCCAATATTTTTTGTTGGGATTTTAATTCTTACAAATTGATTTTTTAATTCTTCTCCATCATTAATTAGAGCAGCTAAATTAAGACTTAAATTACTTATAAAAGGGAATGGGTGCGCAGGATCAACTACTAATGGTGTCAATAAAGGAAAAATTGAAGTTAGGAAATAGCTATTACACCAATTTTTTTGATTTTCATTGAGTTCACTATACTTTTTTATGAAAATCCCTTTATTGTTTAGCTCATCATTTAATTCATTATTAAAATAATTTTCTTGAAGGGTTGTGAGTTTTTTTACTTCTTTATTAATTTTTTTTAATTGGTCTTTAGGAGTTTGACCATCAATACTTTTTTTTCTAATTCCTGCTTCAACTTGAGTCTTTAATGATGCAACTCTAACCATAAAAAATTCATCAAGATTATTACTGAAAATTGAAAAAAATTTAATTTTATCTAGTACTTTATAATCTTTCTCCATGCCTGTAAGAAGAACTCTTTTATTAAAGTCGATCCAACTTAATTCTCTATTAATAAAATTGTTAGCTTCGTATTTCATTAAGGGATTATATTTGTTTATTGTAAGAAATATTTTTCTTTTTTCCTTCAGCAATAAGGTAAATCATAAAAAGTAAAATAATTGATCCTGCAATAAATGGTGCTTTGGGACCAAAATCATCATAAACCCTTCCAGCCATTCCAACACCTAAAACCCCGCCAAGACTTTGAAGACCTTGTAAATTACTTAATATAGATCCCTGCTTATCACCATCTAATTTTTTTGATATTAATGCCCTTAACGTAGGTGTAATTAAACCCGCACCCACGGCTAAGAATGAAACTGCAGAATAAATATTTACTGTCGTATTTTCTTGAGGAGTAGTTATCAAAAGAAAACATGCTAAAAGAATAAAACCTGAACCAATTAGAGTAAGTTTCATTTCTCCAAATTTTTTTACAAGCGGACCAATTAGTCCACCTTGTACAATAATTGCTATTACCCCTACAACTACAAGAGTTCCACTGGATGCTTTAGTTGTCCAATTCAGGGACTCTTGAAGGAAAAAAATTAAAATATTTGTTAGTCCAGTAAAAGCTATGAAATATATGAAAAAAGCTAAAGATAATTTTCTAATTTTTTCTTCTTTAAATACTTTAAATAATTGTTTTAAAGGATTTTTTAAAATTTGGGTTGATTTATTTAATCCGTTTTGAGGCTTGGTTTCTGGTAAATAAAAGAATACTAATATGAAGTTAATAATTGGAATTATTGAAGCTATTATTACTGGAATAATGAAATTATTATTTGTATTTTTAGCAAAAATAACAACAAATATATTACCCAAGAAGAAACTTAATCCAAATGCGACTCCAATAAGTCCAAATGTTTTTGCTCTTTTTTCAGGACTAGAAATATCTGCAAGAATAGTAGTCGCTGTTGCAGCAGTTCCACCACTCAGACCGTCAATAAGTCTTGCTATAAATAATAAAAATAAGGGGATAGTCGCTAGTGAAGTTGACCAATCAAATAAAACTGTAAATGATAATATCGATATTCCGATGATTGAGCCCGTTATACAAAACAAAGTTACAGGCCTTCTTCCATATCTATCACTCATAAGCCCAATAAAAGGCGAAGCGGTAAATTGTGCTAATTGATAGGTACAAGAGAGTAAACCATAAGTACTAGCTTTTGAGTCAAATAGTAAAACAAAAGAAGGTAAAATTGGCAAAAGAATACTTTCGCTTAATCTATCATTTAGGAGAGTTACAAAAGCACTGAATAAAGTAAATTTTCTACTTGGCTTTAATAAACTTTTTTTCACGATATTTATCTACAATACAATTTTCTTTTACTACCATACTTGTTAATGGAGATTAATGTGCCCGGTATAGTTTATTTAGTTGGAGCAGGTCCTGGTGACCCTGAGCTGCTAACTTTAAAAGCCTTACGACTGATCAAAAATTGTGATGCTTTGGTCCATGATGCGTTAGTTTCTCCCCAAATCATAAAAGAGACTAATAAGAAAGCTGAAATATTTAATGTAGGTAAAAGGGCTGGGTTGTGTTCTGTTCCTCAGGCTGATACTAATTTACTTATTGTGAAATTAGCAAAAGAAGGAAAGAATGTTGTGAGGCTTAAAGGAGGTGATCCTTTTGTTTTTTCACGAGGCGGTGAAGAAGTATCTTTTTTAGAAAAAAATGGGATTTCAGTTGAAATTGTCCCTGGGATAACTTCTGGAATAGCTGCTCCTTCAAATTTTGGGATCCCATTAACTCATCGAGAAGCAGGAAGCTCTATAACTTTTGTCACTGGACATGAAGATATTAATAAAGATAAAAAGACTGTTAATTGGAGATTGTTAGCTAAATCATCTGACGGTTTAGTAATTTACATGGGTATGAGAAATATAGAATTTATTGTTAAAGAATTACTTATAGGCGGTTTGGATGAAAATACTAAATGCGCTGTTATTCAGGAAGCAACTTTAAATAATCAAAAATGTTTAATTTCAGAATTAAAGAATTTAGCAAAGACAATAAGTAATAAAGGTTTCTCTTCACCATCGATTATCGTTATTGGCAGTATTGTTGATTTTAAAGTTAATAACTATATAAATAACTTATCTGATGCTTTTTTACCAGAAAAGAAATAATTTTACTTATACAATAATTCCCAGAAATACTTTGGATCAAAAGTTGTTGTAAATTCTATATCATTAACTCTATTAATTTGCCTACAAGATAAACTATTAATTCCAATTAAAATATCATCATTGTAAAATTTAGGTAAGATCAATGCTTCCTTAATTATTTTTAATTTTATAGCTTTTTTAACCATAATTCCCTGAAGACATCCACTTTCTTTTCTTGGTGTCATCCATACATTATTTCTTTTCAGTAAGATATTAAAAGTACTGCCACAACATAATTCATCAGCAGTATTTAATATTAAACAATCATCAAATAATTTTTTATTAGCTTCTATAAGTACTTGTATTGATTGATTATATGAGAAAGTTTTACATTGATTAATTAAACTATATTGATTTCTTTTTTCTGTTTGACTTATAAATGTACTTATTGGAGAAAAACTAGGTTTTATAATATAAAATTCAATCCATAAATTATTTTTATAATCTTCCTGTTGATCTTTATTAACTTTAATTGATCTGCCTTTATTCAAGCCTCTGCTGTAGTTAATTCTAATTGATCCTAATTGATCGTTTTTAAGAGATAATTTTTTAATACCTTGACTAATAATGTTTTTTAAATGTGTTTTATTAATATTCAAATTCATATTTAAAACTCTATTGCTATTTTCTAGTCTTTGAATATGTTCGTTTATCAAAACAGCATTATTCTTTTTTATTAAAACAGTTTCGAATATTCCATCTCCAAACTTTAGACCTCTATCATTTGCTGATATATAAATATTTTCAATATTTAGCCATTTATCTTTATGCCAACCTATACTCTGTTTCATTTCAACGAATCTATTAAAGGCAAAAGTTTCCACTTTAGTTCTTCTGTTTCATTTTGAGGATCAGAATCACTAACTATACCGCAACCAGCAGATATATTAATTTGCTTATTTTTTACTACAAATGATCTTATTAGTATGTTGCTATCAAACTCTCCATTCCAGTCAACTTTTATGAAGGATCCACAGTAAGGTCCTCTTCCATTTTTTTCTATTTCAAATAGCCTTTGGCATGAACGTAATTTTGGAGCCCCAGTTATTGAGCCTCCTGGCCAGCAAGCAATTAGTAAGTCAACCCAGCTTTTATCCTTTTTTAGTTTCCCTCTAATTACTGATGTAAGATGATGTACTTTCAAGTAACTCTCAAGTTTTAATATCTCTGGGACCTGAATACTTCCTATTTCGCATACTTTACTTAAATCGTTTCTTAAGAGGTCCACAATCATAATATTTTCAGCTCTATCTTTTTCATTTGTTATCAAATCTATGGCATTTAATGCATCTTGATTTTCATCTTGGTGTCTGGATCTTGTGCCTTTGATAGGTCTTGATTCGACATATCCTTCTTTGTCTATTTTCAAAAATCTTTCAGGTGAAGTTGATAACACTGATTCGTTGATTCCCTTTGAATTATTTATTATTATTCCTCCAAAAGGGGCTTTCAATTTTCTTCTTATTTTTGAATATATGTTTAAAGAACTATAAGTTTCTAAAGCTTCAACCTCACATTGAGTTGTTAGATTTGCTTGAAAAATGTCTCCTATAGATATTAATTTCTTAACTTTTAAAATATTTGTTTGAAATTCGTTGGTTAATTCTTTTAAATTAATTTTTGAAAAATCAAATTTAAGATTATTTTTAATAGAATTTTTTTCTGTTTCCGCATTAATATTTAAAATTATTTTTTCAAATTTATTTATTTCAGTAGAACTAGTTCCCTCAAGAATTATTTCATTAGAAACTAGATTAAATTTAATAATTGGATCATAAGATGCAATCCACAAAGTTGATACTTCATTATTCTTCCATGGATTTTTTGGCTCGATATAAGCACCCGCCTCAAAGTTTAACCAGCCCATCCAAAATCCTCTATCAATTTTTTCTAATTTAAAAAATGGATTATTATCAATATTCAAATTATTGATATCTCTCGAGCAAATAATTTCTTTTGGGTTGACTCCTAAAATAGACCATTCTCCATTATCTTTCCCATCACTATCTAACCAAGACAATCCATGGTCTCCAAATTTCAATGCAAAATGATTAGCTATCAATTCTGGATCAAGCCACTTAGATAATTTTTTTGTCTTAATTCTCATTCTTTTGTATTTGCCATTTTTTGTAGGCTGTTTGTCTAATTCTGCAACTATCACATTTTCCACAGGGTTCTAAATTTCCTGAATAACAACTCCATGTTTTTTCTAAAGGAACATTATTATCAAAAGCTAATTGAATAATATCTTCTTTATTTAGATCGAGTAAAGGTGTCCAAAGTTTAATTGGATTTTCTTCTCTTCCACGTTTGTTAGCAAGGTTAGCTAGTTCTTGAAACTTTTTAATGTAATCAGGTCTGCAATCAGGATAACCAGAATAATCTAGTGCATTAACTCCTAGGCCTATTAAATCAGCATTTATTGCTTCAGCATAGCTTAACGCAACAGAAATAAAGATCGTATTTCTTCCAGGCACATAGGTGTTTGGAATTATATTTTGCTGTATGCCATCAATAGGTAAATCCTTTTTTATATCTGTAAGAGATGACCCGCCCCACAAAGATAAGTCAAGCTTTACTATTTTGAATTCCTCTATTTTAAAGTGATTGGCTATTGTGAATGCGGAATCTAATTCTTTTTTATGTCTTTGTCCGTAATCAAAAGATAAGCCAAATATTTTAGCTTTAGACGCTTTTGCTAAGCCTGTAACAGTTGAAGAATCTAAGCCTCCTGATAATAAAATTACTGCAGATTTATTTTTTAAATCCATATAAATTATTTAATCTTTAAGTATTTATGTGTCTGAAGACTTAAGTTCCATTCAGGATTATTTTTAACAAAATCAATCGTAAGTGAAAACCCACTTGCGTTTTCCCAAGCGGGCTGTACATAATATTTTTTATCTAACTTATAAACATTGTCTTTTGATGATAGGTTCTGATATTTGTTCATTATTTTTTGCTTTATATCAATTGCAAAATCAATATCTTTTTTATCATTGATAATTATTTTTAATTCATTAAAGTTTTCCAAAAAATAAGTTCTTGGGGGTAAATGTCTTTTTGGAGATAAAGTAATCCAATCATAATTACCTGACATTTTGTTTACGCCACTTGTTTCAATATGAATCTTGATTGGGTTTTGATCATTTTCAGAAGTTTCTTTATTTATAGCTTGGCACAAATTATCTAAATTATGATGTAGAGGCTCACCACCAGTGATAACTAAAAAAGATGCGCCTTTTTTTCGAGCCTTTTTTATTTCATCAATGATTTTTTTGATTGGTATTAAAGGGTATTTTTCTTTATCCCAAGAATGTTTAGTATCGCACCATGAGCATCCAACGCTACATCCAGCTAGTCTTATAAAAAAGGCACTTTGGCCTGTGTGAAAACCCTCTCCTTGTAATGAATGAAATTTTTCTACTAATGGTAAGAAATTTGTCATTATTTCATTCAAGAAAAATAAATAATATTAATTTTATTGCTCTAATTTTTTTTGCGATGCTTTGATCAACCCTTTAAATAATGGATGTGGCTTTCCTGGCCTTGATAAGAATTCAGGATGGTATTGACATGCTAAAAAATATGGATGATCAACTAATTCAATTAATTCTACTAATCTTCCATCTGGTGATGTGCCACTGATTTTGTATCCAGAATCTAAAAAACTTTGTTTGTAGTAATTATTAAATTCATATCTATGTCGATGCCTCTCATATATAACATCTTCGTTATACAACTCTTTACCAGTTGTATTTTTTTGAAGTCTGCAAGGATAAACTCCTAATCTCATAGTCCCTCCAAGATCAACAATGTCTTCTTGTTCAGGTAATAAATGAATAACCGGGTTTTGGGAATCTGGATTTAATTCTGAGCTAGATGCATCAGGTAATTGGGCTAGATTTCTTGCCCATTCTATTACTGCGCATTGCATACCTAAACATAAACCTAGGAAAGGAATCTTCTTTTCTCTTGCAAATTTTATTGCTTCAATTTTTCCATTCACTCCTCTATTTCCAAATCCTCCTGGAACTACAATTGCATCAACGTCATTTAAATACTCTCCGGCTGATTTCTCCTCGATCATTTCAGCACTTACCCAATATAAATCTAATAAAGCTTTTTGTTCAATGCAAGCATGCCTTAATGCCTCCACTACCGAAAGATATGCATCACCAAGTTCTATATATTTTCCAACTAAAGCAACCTTTATAGGGTTACCAGGATTTCTAAGATTATGAATTATTTTTTCCCAATTCTCTAAATCACATTCTTTATCTTCGAGTTCTAGACAATTTAAAGTCTCTTTACATAAACCTTCATTCTTTAAAGAAAGAGGAACTGAATAAATACTATCAGCATCTAATGCTTCAATTACACAATTAAGATTAACTCCGCAGAAACCACTGAGTTTTCTTTTTAGCCCTTCATTAATTTCTTTATCACTTCTGCATACAAGTAAATCTGGTTGTATACCAATGGATCTTAACTCCTTAACAGAATGTTGAGTAGGTTTAGTTTTTATCTCACCAGATGTTTTGATATAAGGAAGTAAAGTTACGTGAATATAAGCGACATCATTTTTATTAACATCATTTTTAAATTCTCTTATTGCCTCTAAAAATGGTAGAGATTCAATATCTCCTACTGTTCCACCAATCTCAGTTATAACGATATCAGCATTGCTGTTAGCTGCTACTCTATGGATCCTTTCTCTTATTTCTCTTGTGATGTGAGGAATAACTTGAACTGTACCTCCGTTGTAACTCCCTCTTCTTTCTTTATTAATGACTGCTTGGTAGATAGATCCTGTAGTGACACTATTTAAACGAGTCATTGCAGTGTCAGTAAATCTCTCATAGTGACCTAAATCTAAATCTGTTTCAGCTCCATCTTCGGTAACGAAAACTTCGCCATGTTGAAACGGGCTCATTGTTCCTGGGTCAACATTTAGATAGGGATCTAGTTTAAGTATTGAAACGCTATACCCTCTTGATTTTAATAATCTTCCTAAGCTTGCGGCAACAATACCTTTACCTATGCTAGAAACAACTCCTCCAGTAACAAAAACAAATTTTGACATGCAATATTTTTAATTAAGCGCAACCTCCTTATACTTTATTTAAACAAAAAATTTATTGATCATCCATAAATAGTTTATTCATCAATTGTTATTTCAATATCTAATTCTTTTAATTGGGATTTGGAGACATTTGAAGGCGCATTTGTAAGAAGACATTTTGCTTGTTGATTTTTTGGAAAAGCGATTGTTTCCCTAATTGAATCTTCCCCCAAAATAAGCATTGTTATCCGATCTACCCCAAATGCTATTCCCCCATGAGGTGGAGCACCCATTTCGAGAGCTTCAATTAAAAAACCAAATTTTTCATTAATTTGATTATCTGTTAATCCAACTGTTCTAAGAACTTCTCTTTGCATTTCAGCTTGATGGATACGCAGAGAACCACCACCTAACTCTAATCCATTTAGTACTAAGTCATAAGCATGTGCTGTAGAGCTCTCTATTTTTTCTTTTAATTCTTTTGAATCTTCAAGCTTTATATTTTTAGGAGAACAAAACGGATGGTGTAAAGCTTCAAATCTTTTTTCTTCTTCGTTCATTTCAAACATAGGGAAATCTGTGACCCATAAAAAGTTCCATTTATCCTTCTCTATTAGCTTTAAATCTTTTGCAATATATTGCCTGACTCTATCTAATGATTGATTTACAATTCGCGTATTTCCAGCCCCTAAAAGAATTAAGTCCCCATCTTTTGCTTCTGTTATTTTTAAAATATTAGAAATATGATCTTTATTTAAATTATTTTTTATTGCCCCAATTGTTTCAAGTTCATCTCCTTTAACTCTAATGAATGCTAAACCTCCAGCTCCTGCATCTTGGGCAACTTTAAAAATATCTCCTCCAGGTTTGATTCGAACGTTACTAATACTTGTGTTGCCATCTTTAATAGTTATGGATTTTATTGCTCCGCCATTCTGAATTGCTTTAGTGAAAATGTTAAAACCAATATTGCCAAGTATCCCACCTAAATTTTTAAGTAACATTTCATATCTTGTATCTGGTCTGTCTGTTCCATAGTTGTCCATGGCCTCCTGCCAAGTCATTCTTGGAAACGACTCATTGAAGTTTATATTTAGTACATCTTCCCATACATTTTTTATTAGTTTTTCATTAAAAGAAATGATTTCTTCTTCACTTATAAAACTCATTTCAATATCAAGCTGAGTAAATTCTGGTTGTCTATCAGCTCTTAGATCTTCATCACGGAAACATTTTGCGATTTGATAGTACTTGTCTAACCCTCCTACCATTAAAAGTTGTTTAAATAATTGCGGAGATTGTGGTAAAGCAAAAAACTCACCGTTTGAAAGCCTAGCTGGAACTAAAAAATCTCTAGCTCCTTCTGGAGTCGATTTTGTCAGTAATGGTGTTTCGACCTCTGTAAATCCAGAATTATCAAGATATTCTCTTACTGCTTTAATAATTTTATGCCTTGTTTTTAAATTTTTGAGTAATTTTCCTCTTCTTAGATCTAAATATCTATATTTTAGTCTAAGCTCTTCTTTTGTATTTTCATAATCATGTACTGAGATAGGAAATGGTAAATTATTTTTTATTTGATTAAGAATTTGTAGATCTTTAACTTTTAGTTCTAACTCTCCAGTGAGAATATTTTTATTTACAGAATCCATTGGCCTTTCATTAACAATTCCATTAACCATTATCACAGTTTCATTTCTTAAAATCTCAGCCTGTTTAAAAAGAGTCTCACCATCTTCAGGATTAATAGTGATTTGCATAAATCCACTATGATCACGCAAATCTATAAAAATTACTCCACCATGATCTCTTCTTCGATCAACCCATCCACATAAATTAACTACTTTCCCAATATCTGACTTATTGAGTTCTTCACAAATTTTGTTTCGCATCTAGAAATGACTGATTGAGCAATAATTAACAATAATAATTCTTCAAGGGTAAATTTAGTTAAATATCTTTTTTATAAAAAGCTCTTTTCGTTATGGTCCCTTTGAATGTTTTACCTCTGATTAAAATTTCAACAACATTATTTAAAGTAGCGTAAGAATTTTGAATATAAGCAAAAGCTATTGCCATTTGTTTAGTAGGGGACCAACTACCGCTAGTTATAGTTCCAATATTTTCTCCATCTTTAAATACTTCGCATCCTTTTCTTCCAATAGCTCTCCCTTCAATATTTAGACCAACTAACTTTTTAGTAATACCAAATCTTGATTGTTTTTCAAGAAACTCTCTTCCAAAAAAGTCATGATTATTTTCTAAATGTACTAGCCAACCTAATCCTGCTTCATATGGTGTAGTTGTTTCATCTAAATCTTGTCCATATAAGTGCATTCCCGCTTCAAGTCTTAAAGTATCTCTAGCACCTAAACCACAAGGCTTAATATTTTTTGAAACTAAGAAATCCCATAAATTAATTGCTGCCTTTGCGGATAATAGAATTTCTAAACCGTTTTCACCTGTATAGCCCGTTTTCGAAAAGAAAATCTTTTCTTTGGACGAAATATGTTTAAAGATTTTATATTCACAACCAAAGTAAGGTATATGCGAAATCGGAGATTTAATCCATTCTTCGAATAATTTAAAGGAATTTTTGCCTTGTAGTGCAAAAAGGACATTATCTTTTTTAGCATTTGATATTGAAATATTATTGGTATTTAAATTATTTTTAATCCAAGAAAAATCAATTTGGTATCTGCTCGCATTTACTATTAAAAAAATTTCTGAGATATCCTCTTCTTGTTGACCAAGGTCATAAATTATTAGGTCATCTATTATTCCTCCCTTTTCGTTAAGCATTAATGTATAAAGCCCTTGTCCCTCTGAAAAGGAATATAAATTAGTAGGAAAAAATTTTTGAATATATTCTTTTGGATTAATTCCTCTAAGAGAAATTACACCCATGTGGCTAATATCGAAGAATCCTGCTGATGTTCTTACTGATTCATGTTCGTTTATTAATCCCGAAAAGGATATGGGCATTTGCCAACCTGCAAAATTGACTAATTTTGCATTTGACTCAATATATTTTGAATAAAGTGGACTTTTAAGCAAATCCATGAAACATTTAATGAGTTATTTAGCTTTTTATACTCTAGTTTAGAAATTTTTTATTGCATATTTTGTACTGACATAATTAAGCTTCTCAGTACTTTTGCGGCAACTATACTACTAACTCCGCTATTATCATATTCTGGAGATAACTCCACAATATCTGAAGCGACAATTCTAAAGTCTTTAAGAGTTTCAAGAATTACTTCAAAGTCATTCCAAAAAAAACCTCCTGGTTCTGGAGTTCCCGTACCAGGTAATAAACTTGGATCAAACCAATCCAAATCTATTGTTAAATATATTGGCGAGTTAGAGTAAGGAAGAAGGGCTTTTTTAAATTCTTGAGCATTTCCTCCTGGCAAGAATTGTACTAATTGTTTTTTTTGACTCATAAATTTAAACTCTTCTTTGGTACCACTTCTTATTCCGACTTGCAATATCTTTTTTTTAGGTAAAAAATCTAAGCATCTTTGCATTGCACATGCATGACTATGTTCATTCCCCATATATGAGGTTCTTAGATCTGCATGAGCATCTAGTTGAATTAAAATCAGATCTGGATATTTATTTACTAACGCCTCAATAGCACCACTAGTAATAGAGTGCTCACCTCCAAGCATAATGGGAGTAAGCTTTCTACTTATAATGAAATCTGTTGCTGATTTGACTGCTTTAATGACAGACTTTGAGTCATTTTTATCAATTTCTAGTGAACCAAAATCAACATAATTAAAATCTTCTAAATCTTTTCCTAATCTTGGACAAAATGTCTCTAAGCATGTGCTTACCAGCCTTATGGCATTTGGACCAAATCTAGTCCCTGACTTATAAGAGCATGTACCATCATAATTGACTCCAAATATTCCAATTGAACAATCATCTGGATTTCTTTTAGCCCCCATAAAAATTGCACTTTCGTTATCAAATAAATTTTTATTGATCATTTTACGAATTGAGTTCTTTTACAATTTTATTTGGCATCATTTTGAATGCAGCATTTTGAAAATTTAAATTCCAAACATCACAATTACTTTCTATTTCCATGACTTCTTTGTAATTGACTTTTGATAAATTTAATTCTTCTTCTGAAGCGAATGTCCAACTCCAAATACCACTTGGATATATTGGCACAAATGAATACATAGTTTCAGATAATTTGAATATTTTATTGAGTGATTTTAAAATATGTATATGAATATTTTTGAATGATTCAGGTGATTCGCTTTGAGTCGCTAATATTCCCTTTTTCGTGAGTATTCTTTTACATTCTTTATAAAAGGAATCTGTAAATAATAAATTAGAAAATTCTGATGGATCTGAACAATCTATAAAAATAACATCATAAAAATTATCTTTAGTTTTTCCCACCCATTTAACTCCATCATCAATATGTATAGCTAATCTTTTATCACTCCACGCTCCACCTCCAATTTCTTGTAAAAATGTTTTAGATACTTTGATGACTTCTTCATCAATTTCTACCAAATCAATTTTTACAACTTGAGAGTATTTTAAGCATTCTCTTGCAGTTCCACCATCACCTCCTCCAATAATCAGTATGCGAGATTTCTTATCAATGCTACTTAACGCTGGATGGACAAGACATTCATGATAATATTTTTCGTCTCTCAATGACGTCATCCAACATCCATCTAACATTAAAGCTTTACCATAAAAATCAGTCTCTATAATGAGAATTTCTTGATATTTAGAATTTTTTTTAAGTAATACTTTCCCATTAAGCCCAAATCTTGAGCCTTTGTGGTATTCATCTATCCAAGTTGGTATTTCTTTCATTTTTTTTTCAATTTTTCTCTCATTAGTGTTTTTTTAGCAACTTCCCAAAGCCGCTGAAAATCTTTTGGGTTTTGTTTTTTAATATTATCTCCTACCTGATCTTCCATTATTGCAAATCTGTCTAAAAATTTTTTATTAGTTTTTTGAAGAGATGATTCTGGATTTATTTTTAGAAAGTTTGAAAGACTTATCAAAGTAAAGTAAACATCTCCAAATTCATCTTTGATATCATGTGCCTTTTTGCTTTTTATTGCCTCTTTTAATTCGTATATTTCTTCATCTAATTTATCAAAAATCTTATTACTACTTTCCCACTTAAAACCGTATTCTTTAACAGTATTAGTAATCTGGTTTGATCCTATAGTTGCAGGTAAACTTTTTACTTTTGAATTCAATTGTCTACTAATTGATGATTTCTTATAGAACGTCTTATTTTCAGAATCTTTAATATTTCCCCAAATTTCTTGTGACTTTTTTAATGATACTTTTTCTTTTTTTTTAAAAATATAGGGATGTCTATTAATAATTTTTTTATTTAAATTTTCAATAACATCTTTTAATTCAAATTGTTTTTCTTCAAAGCCAATTTCCGAATGAAGCATTATTTGTAATAGGAGATCCCCTAATTCTTCACAAATATTATTCGCGTTTTTTTCATATATTGCATCAATCAATTCACTACTTTCTTCATTTAAAAAAGGGATCAAGGATTTATGTGATTGTATTTTTTGCCATGGGCAGCCCCACGTTTTATCTTTTAAATATTTAATATTTGATATTAAATTCTTGAAACTCTCTAAAGTGTTTTCATCACCATCTTTCTGATTATTATATTCATTGTTTAAGTTCATAAAACTGTATCTTATTTATTCAATTTTGACTTAATCATGAAATTTTTAAAGACTAAGTATAAAATTTTCAACTTCATCTACTAGAATGGATAATTATAGGGCGATTAGCTCAGCGGTAGAGCGCCTGCCTTACAAGCAGGATGTCCCTGGTTCGAACCCTGGATCGCCCATTTTCTTTCTATAACAATGACTGAGATCGTTAATCTTTCAATCAGTCAATCTGCAGTATCAGAGCTTTCAAGGCAAGCATCCTTTGGTGGATCGCCGGGTGAAATGTTTATTGATTTAATCAAAGATGATATAGGCTCAGAAGGATGGATGCATATTAAATTAAAACCAGGTACATTTAATGGATCTCCAATATCCAGAGCAGAAGGTATAACTTTATATGCTGATACTAAAAAGTTCTCCTTGTTAAAAGATTTAAAACTCGATTATTACAGTGATTTAAGTGGTGGAGGTTTTCTTATTTCAACTCCTAAAAATGCCAAGAGGTGTGCTTGCGGTTCTGGTTTTAAACTCTTGTAGTTTTACATATATTTTGCAAACTGATATTTTTTTTAATTATTTGCTTCTATCAATATAAAATAAGTAAAAAGCTAATGAAATAACTATTGCAAATGAATGAGTCGAATGATGAACTTACATTAAATAATTATTTGCCTTCACAGGTAGAACAAAAATGGCAAAAGCAATGGGATAGTTTAAGAGCATTTAGTCCTAATCCTAATGATAACGGGGATCCTTTTTGTATAGTTATTCCGCCTCCAAATGTCACAGGGTCTTTGCATATGGGCCATGCTTTCAATACTGCATTAATAGATGTGATTATTCGTTTTCAAAGACTTCTTGGTAAAAATGTTTTATGTTTACCTGGTACCGATCATGCTTCAATAGCCGTTCAAACTATTCTTGAAAAACAATTAAAAACTGAGGGTAAAAATAGCGAAGATATTGGCAGAGATGGATTTTTAAAAAGAGCCTGGATTTGGAAAGAGCAAAGTGGGGGTAAGATAATATCCCAATTAAAGAGGATTGGGTATTCCGTAGACTGGGAAAGGGAACGATTTACTTTAGATGAAAAATTGAATGAAGCAGTTGTTGAAGCATTTAATATTTTGCATGAGAAAAAACTAATTTATAGAGGTGAATATTTAGTTAATTGGTGTCCAGCATCTCAATCAGCAGTAAGTGATCTTGAAGTTGAAATGCAGGAGGTTAATGGATATTTATGGCATTTTAAATATCCACTAATTTCTGATCAGGGTCAAATCTTAGATGAATATTTAGAGGTTGCAACAACTCGACCTGAAACCTTATTGGGAGATACCGCTTTAGCAGTAAATCCAAACGATGAAAGATATAAAAAATATATTGATAAAAAAGTCAAAGTACCTTTTGTTGATAGAGAAATACCTGTTATTTCTGACATACATGTTGATAAGGATTTTGGTACAGGTTGTGTAAAGGTTACCCCAGCTCATGATCCTAATGATTTTGCTATCGGCAAAAGGAATAATTTAAAGCAAATCAATATAATGAATAAAGATGGAACTCTTAATATTAATGCAGGAAAGTTTCAGGATTTAGATAGATTTGATGCTAGAAAACAAATCATAAAGGAATTAGATACTTTAGGTTTATTAACTAAAATAGAAAACTATAAAAATACAGTACCTTTTTCTGATAGAGGAAAAGTGCCAATTGAGCCATTATTATCAACCCAGTGGTTTTTGAAAATGGACAATATTTCTTCAAGTTGTCTAAAAGAACTTGATTCTAAAAAGCCTACCTTTATTCCTCAGCGCTGGGAGAAAGTTTATAAAGATTGGTTAGATAATATCAATGATTGGTGTATTAGCAGACAATTATGGTGGGGACATCAAATTCCTGCATGGTATGTATTAAAACAATCAGAAGACTCAATAGATCAAAATACTCCATATGTTGTTGCCAGAAATGAGAAAGAAGCATTGAGCAAAGCTACTAAAGAATTTGGGTCTAATTTGCAACTTATTCGTGATAAGGATGTTTTAGATACTTGGTTTTCAAGTGGTTTATGGCCTTTTTCTACATTGGGGTGGCCTAATACCAATGATGCAGATTTTATAAAATGGTATCCAAATAGTGTTTTAGTTACTGGTTTCGATATTATTTTCTTTTGGGTAGCAAGAATGACAATGATGGGAAAAACTTTTACGAATAATATTCCATTCAAAGATGTTTATATTCATGGTTTAGTTCGAGATGAAAATAATAAAAAAATGAGTAAAAGTTCAGGTAACGGAATTGATCCTTTACTGTTGATTGATAAATATGGTTCTGATGCTTTACGATTTGCTTTACTTCGTGAAGTTGCTGGCGCTGGTCAGGATATAAGGCTTGATTTTGATAGGAAAGAAAATACTTCTTCAACAGTTGAAGCATCAAGGAATTTTGCAAATAAACTTTGGAATGCGACTAAATTTGTTTTAATAAATAAAACTTTTTCTGAAAATTATTCTTTAAATGAGAGTGATGAAAAATATTTAGAATTATCTGATAAGTGGATTTTATCAAAATTAAATCAGTTGAATACAAAAGTATCTACTCTTTTACTTGAATATAAATTAGGCGAATCTGCAAAATTATTATATGAATTTGCATGGAATGACTTTTGTGACTGGTATGTTGAATTTGCAAAACAAAAATTTAATAATAAAGAATCCCGCAACAGAAAATTATCTGAAAAAATATTAATCAAAGTACTAACTGATGTGTTGGTTATGATGCATCCCTTTATGCCACATATCACTGAAGAACTTTGGCATAAATTGCAAAAAAAACCTGAACAAATTTTATTATCTCTTCAAAAATGGCCTGTATTAGAAAAAAAATATATAAATTCTCAAATAGATAAATCCTTTCAAGAGCTCTTTGAAATAATTAGATTGATTAGAAATCTTAGGGTTGAGTTGGGACTTAAGCCATCTCAACTGGTTCCTGTTTACTTGATTTCAGATAATGTTCAATTAACTAACTTTTTGAAAACTTTAATAGTTGATATTAAAACTTTTACTAAGTCATCTGAAGTTTTTATTTGTAAATCTAAGGATATCGATAAAAACGATTTTGCTAAGTCTTTTTCTGGAATTATTGGTGATATAGAAGTTTATTTACCCTTTAATGATTTTGTAAATCTAGAAGCCTTAAAGGATAGACTTACTAAGGACCTGCAAAAAGTTAATTCTGATATAGAAATATTAAATAAGAGAATATCTAACAAAAACTTTATAGACAAAGCTCCTAAAGATATTGTTGAGGAATGTTTTGCAAAGTTGAAAGAAGGAAATTTGCAATCGGAAAGAATAAATAAAAAACTTAAATTATTAAAATGATATGACTTCTTTTTTTGAAAATATCTATGACATAGCCTATTTTTTTAATACAAATATTGGGATTTTTGCGTTTATCCTTTTATATATTTTAATTGTTTTATTAATTCTTCCTGCCTCTTGGTTATCTTTATTATCTGGTTTTTTATATGGTTCTTATTTAGGTTCCATAATAGTTTTTTTTGCTGCAGTTATTGGAGCTTCAGTAGCATTCTTTATTTCAAAAAGTTTTTTATCAATAAAGCTTAAAAAAGTTATTAATCGTTTCCCCAGATTAAGTCTTATGGAACAAGTAGTGCAGAAAGGTGGTATCAAATTAATACTTTTAGCGCGACTTTCTCCTCTCTTTCCTTTTAGTATTCTTAATTATTTTTATGGGTTAAATAATATTAAATTTAGAAACTTTGCTCTTGGTCTTTTAGGAATCATTCCTGGAACATTTCTTTATTGTTCTTTAGGGAGCTTGGCAAAAAGTTTGCAGGATTTAAAAAATTTACAGCCAACAAATAATTTATTTATAACAATTATAAGTGTGGTTTCTACTTTGATGGTTGTTTATTTTACAGCAAAGTATGCTAAAGAATATATTAATGAGTCAAAAGAAATTAATCTCTAATATTCCAATCTCTTATAGAAGCAATAATTACAAACCAAAAAAGTCTTAATTTTCCAAGCAAACTTTTATTAGATTGTAATTCTATATATTTTGCCTGACCGCAAGAGGTTTTAATATATTTGAAAAGATTTTTGTTATCCATAAAATCAATATCCCTAGGTAGTAATTTATTAATCATTAATAGTGTATTTCATTATCTACTTTTTTAGTTTTTCATAATCTACTGCTATTTTAAATATTGACTTCTATGAAACGAATTACCTTAAAATTATATTTTTTCACCTGGTTCGAAACCTCTAAAGCACTTGAATCTTGGGAACCTAAGACTGAATGTTTCAGCATCTTGAGATTGAGTTCTTGCATCAGCTCTGATTTCTACCAATTGGCCGATTAGTTTATCTTTTCTACTCCAATATTCTTCACGTTGAGAATCACTAAATCCACTCCCGCAATTAAGACGATAATTATATTGATCATCTTTACCTTCAACCAGGATTGCTCCAAGTCTACCTTCGTTTCTGCCTGTACCTTCTTCTATTGCTACAACTCTTAAGGTAACTTCTATGAATGGTTTTGCTTTTAACCAATTATGAGTTCTTTTGCATTCATACCACCCATTAGGATTTTTAATCATCACGCCTTCATATCCTCCCTCTACCGCGGATTTATTAAGTTCTACAAATCTACTTTGTCCTTCAGGAGTATCTAAATCCACATTTTCCCATTCAAGTGTTTGGACATGTTTTAAAAGAGTTGCATTTTTCGCTACCCAATCTTTTACCAACATACTTCTAGTAGTTTGATCTTTTTCCCATAAACCCTTCTTGAAATCTTTAATTGGACATAAATCAAATAAGTGTAAAACTGCATCTTTGGATTGTTTGCCATCTTTTCTATGTACTTGCTTCATTAGGTCTTGAAAATTAGCACTCATTACTTCACCGTCTAAGACCAAATCGTAGGGGGCAGGATGTTTTACTAATACTTTTTCTATTTCTCTAATGATATGACCAAAGTTATTAAATTGTTTTCCGTTTCGAGAAAACATTTCTACTTTATTTTTTCTAATAATTGTTAATACTCTGACTCCGTCTAATTTAATCTCAATTTGTTTCTTCCCTATCATTTTCTTTTCATGGTTTGCGCTGTCGTGTGCAAGGGGACATGAGAAGATAGGTATAGCATACTTTGGAAATTCTTTTGCAACTTTGTTTATTGTTTTTTCAGAAACCCCACAACGAAGATCTTTAATTAATACTCGTCTATAAAATCCGTTCCATTGTTCTTTAGTTGCAGATTTCATAACTAAATTGATCGCATCTCTAGCGGCATGCCCAGTAAGTTCTCTTTTGATTAATTGATTTGTTAATACTTTAAAAATACTCCATTTACATCCTTGTCCAGATGTCTCTTCTTTTTTTTCAGGTACTTGCTTTACACCAAAAGTTACTAAAGGATCTAAGGCCATAGTTATTCCCTCAAAAAAATCATTCATCCCATTTTTCATTGCCTCAAAAATGATTTTTTCTTTATCTAGTCTGCTTGGGTGTAGTTCTAATTTTTTTATTATTTCTTCTTTCCGAAGTTCTTCATGTTTCACAAGTTTTTGAACCTTTCCTAATTTACTTTAGCTATTCTGTCAATTTTCCAATCTTTATCGCTTTTTGAAAAAGTAAAATCTAAGGGAAGCTCATCTTTTTTATCCTCAGATTTTAAATTTAAAGTAATTATAATTTGATCTTCTTGCACTCTTGGTCTACCTGACTTTAGATTTCTATACTTATTTAAATTTAAGCCAGCTAAAAATTTTAAAAAGTCTTGACGTTTTACATGTGTTTTATAAGTTTTAGTAGTTAGTCCATATGCAGCGTCAATTCTACCCGCTGCTACTTGATCAAAAAATTTCCGAACTAATGGATTAATTCCTCTAGCGCTCATAACAAGTTTAACAGCATTGAAGGTCCAAAAAGAAACAAGAACTGCTCCACCAACCAATAAAGCTTTTACACCAATATCTTTAACTAGTAATGCATCCATTTTGTAATTAGTTTTCTTTATTTTAAGAAAATAAATCGTCTTTGATGACTTTTTTTGTCAAAATAATACTAAATTTAATTGATAATGTCTCTAATTCCTCTTTTACCAGTATTTCATAAGTTTAATAGGCAATTTTTTGATCAATCTTTAACAACTAATAGAGAGCCTTTAGTAAAGGTTAGATGGAGCGATAATAGATTAAAAACAACTGCAGGTTTTTATAAGCGTAAGCAACTTAAAGGAGTAATTGATTCTGAAATAATTTTGTCAAAGCCAATTTTAAGTAAATTATCGTGTAATGAAATTCACAGTACTTTATGTCATGAAATGATTCATGCATGGGTAGATAGGATTTTGAATATTAATGAGATACATGGACCAAATTTTTTGAGTAAAATGAATGAAATTAACAAAGCAGAAAATAATTTTCAGATTAGTATTAGACATAATTTTCCTGTTGAAAGAAAGGCATTAAAATATATTGGCAAATGTTTAAATTGTGGGGAGAAATATATGTATAGGAAAAGAATTAAAAATATTGCTTGTAAGAAATGTTGTAATTTGTTCTTTAATGGATCTTGGAATAAAAACTGTCTAATTTTGTTTGATTGATAATTTGAAAAATATGATTTTGTTTCTTTATTTAGAATTTTCTATTATGTTGTTGTAACTTGATATTTAAAAACAAAGATAATTTATGAATTCTCGCAGACCTAGAAACTTTAGAAATAATTTTGATAGAACAATACTTGATAAACAAGTTGATAAAATTTTTGAAACAGGCAGACAATTTGTTGATGGTGTATCAGGTTCTAGACCCGGTAAAAAAAGAAGTACTAATTTTCAAGGAATATCTCGCAGGAATGTTAAAAATGTCGGAAGATGGGTATCCGATAAAATGGATATGTTTTTTGAAGAAGAAGACGATGATTGGTCTGATCAGGAAAATAGTTATGAAGAGGAACAAGATTTTAAATCTTTTTCAAGAGAATCTAAATTTATTGATATTGAGAAACCGTTTTCTAAGCGTCCTTTAGAGGCTTTATCTTTAAGGCAACCTAAAAGTATCCAGATGGACGAACAAAAGAAGTTGCCTTATGGAAAATTAAACTCTTTTGATGAATGGCCTGATGATTCAGATTTAAAAGTTGATAGATGGCAAAGATCTCCTGAAAAAATCAATGAGATTAATTTAAATCAAGATAATCCAAAAAGCGTTTCAAATAATGGAAGAAGTATTCCGAGGTCTAGACGAAGAAGAATATAGATTAGAGAAATTTTGAATTCCTGATGGACCTAACCAAGTTTCTAAGAGAGGACTGAAGACTTCGCGAATAATAGTTAGAGGTTTTTTATTACGAAAAAATCTGTAATTTCTTGACCAAAATGGGCCTTCAAAACAAAATTCCTCCTCTAACCAATTTGAATTAACTATTGAAATGCTGTCCACTTCTCTAAATAATTCTGATCTATCTTGAGTTAAGTTTTTCCAGATTGGTTCTTCTTTTGATTTTAAATTTTGACTGACTTGTTGTGAATTCCACCAACTTTCAGCCCAGGCAAGATTTTTGTTTTGATTTCTAATCCAAACTTGCCTTCTAATTAAGGGTTCTTTTAATTGGTAGATTTCTCTTGGACCCTCTTTTTTAAATAGAGGATCTATCTGCATAGATATTAATCTGACCTTTGTTTCGTGATTAGTTAAAAGCTGTAAATGCCTTGTTGGACTGCCATCCCCTAGTAACATTAATTTCCATGCCCCAGATATTTTTGGTAAAGCATTTGCAACTAAAAAGGCAGTAGCTTTCTCTTCCCATAAAATTTTTGGTGAGTTGAAGAGTTTATTATTCAGTGCTGTTACCAATATCTTTTATGATGATAACTTTTTTTCAGCAAAACTAGTTTTCTTTTCTTTTTTTAGTTCCTTAATTTTGAGCCAAACTAGTAATGCTGTTAAATCAGCTTTACTTACACCGGGTATCTTGGATGCATCACCAAAATTAGTAGGTTTTATCTTATTTAAATTCTCACGGGCTTCTAGAGATAAAGTATCTATTTGGTCATAATTAATTTCTGATGAAAGTGATTTGAGACTTTGACGATTTATCTGATCAATATTATTTTTTTGTCTTTTTAGGTAGCCTTCGTATTTAATATCTATTTCAACTCCTTCAATTACTGAGATCGGAAGAGTATTGTCTACCAAATCATATTTTATAAAATCAGAATAACGAAAATTTGGTCTTTTTAAAAGTTCTTTCAATGTTGTTGATCCTTTAATTTTTGATCCACTATCTAACTCTATTTTTTTAGCGATCTCATCAGTACATTTTAAACGCGTATTTTCTAATCTTGAATTTTCTTCTTTAAGTGATTTCATTTTTTTCTTATGCGCTAACCATCTTCTTTCATCTATTAAGCCTATTTCAAAACCTAAAGGAGTTAATCTCCTATCAGCATTATCTCCCCGCAAGGTAAGTCTATATTCACTTCTACTTGTAAGGACTCTATATGGTTCTTTAAGATCTCTCGTAATTAAGTCATTGATCATAGTACCTATATAGCTGCTTTCTCTTGAAAATATAATTGGATCTTTCTTATTTAGTTTTTTCGTTGCATTAATTCCTGCAACTAATCCTTGAGCAGCAGCTTCTTCATAGCCAGTTGTTCCATTGATTTGTCCAGCACTAAATAAATTTTCAATCTCAATTGTTTCCAATGATGACTTAAGTTGTGTCGCAGGGATGTAATCATATTCAACAGCATAAGCAGGCCTAAGCATTTT